>JBOGJQ010000184.1:0-9711 GCA_050745405.1 Thermoanaerobaculia bacterium
CCGCTGCGCGCCGCGCCGAGGCGCAGTTGAAGGAGGAACGACTGGCTCTCGCCCCGGTTGAGCGCCCCGACGTTGCAGCGGATCGATCCGACTCCCGAGGGCGACAGGCAGGAACTGTAGACAAACGTATTTCCTGTCCTGCTACAGAAACGTCCGGGGGGACAATCGTCATCCCCCTGGTTGCGGGCGCCGATGACGATGTTCGCTCCGCTGATCGCGACGGCTTCCCCGAAAGCGTCGCCCGTCTCCGCGTCCGCCTGACGGAACTGCAACAGCTGTCCCCACGTCGATCTGAACAGGGTGAAGAGGTACGCCGAATCATGATTCGGCCCGACCAGAATGCTCGTCCCGCTCATGTCGATGTGCGTTCCGAAGGAGCCATTCGCCGCGGCATCGGAGGCGTACAGCTTCGCCTCGAACGTCACCGAGGAGCCGGCGATTTCGAAGACGTACACGGATCCGACCCGTGGCTGGGGATTCGCGGGAGCGGCGGGGCCGTCATCCCGGGGCGCCCCGACGGCGAGGAGCGTACCGCCCTCGTTCAAGGCGACTTCGGCTCCGAATGCCGCGGGACTCTGCTGGTCGGGCGCCAGGAGTCGGCGGCCGTCAAACTGGATGTCGGTCCACTCCGAGCCGTCCCACCGATAGAGAAAGACCGATCCGCTCTTTCGGTCTTCGTCATCGAAGCGGTCGTCCGCCGCACCAACGGCGAGCACCGTCCCGCTCTTGTCGAGCGCGACCGATGCGCCATATCTCGTGGAACAAAGCACGGGGTCCGAGCCACCGTCCGAGCAAAAGAAGAGCTCCTCGGGGCCCTCGATGCGGCTCTGGAAATCCCAACTCGATCCGTTCCATCGGTAGATGTAGACGGCGCCCGCGCCAACCTTGCGCCAGCCGTCGCCGACGACCAAAGTCGTGTCCGAAATCGCCACGGCTTCGCCGTACTCCTTGGAGAGAAAGTCGCCCACGGCCTCCGGGGTCAGCGTCTGGAAGGGCGTCGGCTGCCAGACGCCACCCACGCGCCGGAAGATCTTCGCCTCGCCTCGGAAATCCGGCGGCCCCGTCGGCTGCGTCCGAAACCCGCTGCGCGTCGCGACGAGCCAGTCGCCGCGGAGATCCATCGCTTCGCCGGTCGCGTCGAGAATCGCAACCCTTGTCCACGAGAACGTCGCTGGATCGCGTTCATAGATGAAGATCCCGCTGCTTGAGGCCACCGCGATCGTATCGCCGTCCGCGACGACTGTCCTTCCGAAATGGCTGAGGTCCCCGGAGAGGCGGCTGTGGTCGAGCTTCGTCCCGCTGGTGACCGTCGACCCGCCATCGAGGCCGATCGCGCCGAGATGGGCGAGAAAACGCGGATCGTCGATCTCGTGAAACAGGTTCACGTTGTTCGCGACGTCGGGTCCCTCGTTGGTCAGTGTCACCTCGTAGGTCAGGGTCGAGCATTCGGACGAGGTCGTCGGCCCCGTCATGGTGACCTGCACATCGGCTTCGGGAATCACGACCGTGAAGTCCGCGCAGGGGACGGTGGTCGCGCCGTCGTCATCGGTCGCGCAGACCGTCACCGTGTGGCTTCCGCCGCTCGTGTACGTGTGCCTTCCGGCGATCACGGCACGCGTGAGGGGCGTCACCGTCGCGCTCTCGAACGTCCCGCCGCTCTCCCACCGGATGGATGCCGTGTGCGTGTCGGCGCTGCCGGCATCGAAAACCGTGGCGATCGAATTGAGCGTGACCCTGACCCCGCCTTCCGGATCCGGCTCGAACAGAGTGAATGGCGTCTCCTGATCGACGACCGCGATGTCGGCGGCGATCGTCGGCGCGACGTTCTCCACTTCAACGGTAAAGGGAGCGCAGACCGGAATCGGGTCGCCCTGCTCCGTCAAACAGACGGATCCCTCGTAAATCCCATTGTCCCGGTAGCCGTGACCGGACGAAATCGTGGCGCTGATCCGGGCGACCTCCATCGTCTGATCGTCGTTTGGCGTCTGGTCGCCCCAGTTGATCGCGGCGGTGAACACGGTCGGCGTGGAATTGCTCCGCGCGACAGTCGCCAGCTCGAAGAGCGTGTCGTCGTCGCCCTCCTTTACGCCGGTGGCCGCGAGTCCCGTCACCGTCGGCGGCGGGCTGTACTGCACTCGCCGCAGAAAGCCGTCTGGCGGGGCTGGCGCGTCCGTCGTTGCCGGCGGACCGTGATGCCCATTCAGAGCGAGCGGCAGATCGGTGGCCCTCGTCCAGCCGCCGTAATAGACGTTCCGCGCGTCGGCCGCGATGCCACGACCGCGCATCGGACCGTTGACGTCGGTGCGGCTCACCTCGAAGGAATGTCCGTCGGGAAGGAAGCGGCGGACGCTGACCCCCCGGCCGGCCTCCTCGTCGTCATTGAAGATCACGAACGCTTCGGAATATCCCGGCAGCGAGCGGACGGCGATGTCGTTGGGGCCGGCCACGAACCCGTGGTACCTGTCCCACAGGATCGCTCCGTCCTCGCCGCTCATCTTCACGGTGAAATAGCTCCCCGGCCTCGACACCCTGTTGAGGAAATTCGAAGAGAACGTTGCGCCGGTGACGTAGACGTTGTCGTCGTGGTCGACGGCCACGGCGTATGGGAGGTCCTGGCCCGCTCCGACGAAGACCCTGTCCCATATCAGCGAGTCCGCGCGCGTCGGGTCGATCTTCAGAACGAAAACCTTTTCCGTTGCAAGATCGCCGACGACGTAGAACTCGCCTTTGGAGTTGACGGCCACGCCCTCCGCATCATCGGGGAGCAGGCCACCGTAATACGTCCCATAGATGTAGCTGTCGTCACCGGTTCTCGTCGTGTCGATCACGGACGCCCAGGCGTCACTGACCGGAACAACCTCGAAGAATGTCGCGAGCTCGGTGCTCCACGCGTTCGAGCGCACCGGAAAATCGAATCCGATCGTGGAGCCGACGACGTATGCCCAGCCGTTGTCAGCCACGGCGATCGCGCTCGGCGTATCGGGGACGGGATTGAGGAACGACGTGTGGCGCTCGATTTTAACCTCGGGCGGCGAGCCGAGGTAGGTCGAGTAAAGCGGTGCCGCGCCGCCCGGGGGGAACTTGATCACGAACCCGTCGCGGCCCCCGATCGGTATGAGCAAATCGGTGCCCGGCTGCCGCGGCATGAAGGAGTCGGGCGTCGTCGGAAAATCGATCGACTCGGTCCATCCGGTGACGTAGATGTTGCCGTTCGCATCAATGGCGAGGTCGACCGCTTCGTCCCTCCACTTTCCGCCGAAGACGTGAGTGAAGACGTGCGTCCCGTCCACGGCGAACTTCGCAATGAAGGCCTCGTGCGGAGGATCTTCCGTGCCCGAAGCCCCCGTGCCGGCCGAATCCTCGCCAGCAGCGGACGCCGGGGAGAAAACGATCGAGGGGGACATCCACACGCCCGTGACGACGACCTCTCCATTCGGCGCCAGCGCGACGCCGCTGATCCGGTCGTCGCCCGTGCCCCCGATGTATCTGGACCAGTCGGCGATCGGATCGATGACCAGAGGCAGCGCGGGATCGTACGCGCCGAGCGCGAAGCGCACCCGCTCCCCCTCGACGACGAATTCCGCCGGCACTTCGCGCACCTCGCTCCCCACACGCTGGTACGCGAACGGCCGGCGGAACGCAATCGTCCCCTCCCTCGCCATCTCAATCTGCAGGTGACCCGCGCCGTCGATCGAACAATCCGAGGCGCCCGCGAGCTCGAACGTGATGCGGGACGCGTCCGCGCCTGGAGCGACGATGAAGTCGAACTCGAGCTGCGTCTCGTTTCCGTAGAACGCCAGATCGATTCCGGGATAGACGGAACGGCTGACCACCCGGCCGTAGGTCGGCACATCGTGGACCCATCCGGAAGGGTCGGCGCCCAGGGTGTAATGCATCCGTCCCTCGAGCGGCTGCTCGGCCGCCAGAGTCGCGGGCGATCCATCGACGACCTCGAGCGAGAGCGACGCGACAGAGCCGTCCTCCGCACGACGCAGGCGAATCTCAGCGGACTCATCCGTGAGAACGACTTCATATCCGTTACCTCGTGCGGCGAACCGGACGTGCGAAGGGAGTTGGCCACGGTTCGGCTCGAAGAGGAGCGGCTTCCGGATCGCTTCGCTGGGCCGCTCGGCTGAGCCACCGATCAGCTCGCCTGAACCGAGGAGAAACACGACGAGGAAAAAGCCGAGACAACGGTCGGACATTGCGTACCCTCCGGGGCCGCTCTGCGGGTCGATTGTTAGTGGAAGGGGCCACCGTAACCGACAGTGGCAGCCATGACCACCTTTTTAGGGAATCGCACGGATTGGCATGAAATCAAACGAACAGGCCGCATCATCCACGACCGGGACGGCCCGGCCACAGGGTCCTCGCGACCTACCGGAGCGTGTAGAGGAGAACCATCCCGCCGGTGTAAACGACCAGGACGAGGATGGAGTCGATGCCGAGGCGGAAGAACGCGCGGTCGTGGCGCTCGAGGATGCCGGCCAGGTAGATCGTCGTGCAGGCGATTCCGAGAAGGGCGCCGACGAGGGCGAATGTCCCGACCTCGCTCAGGACGGCGGGGCCGCGGTAGCCGATGTCGGCGAGAAAAAGAAGGCTCGAATCGAAGAGGTTGGTGCCGAAAATGTTCGAGATCGCCATGAGCGAGGCGCCGAGCCGGGCGGCCTCGACCGTGGTGCTCACCTCCGGCAGCGAGGTCGCGATGGCGACCATGGCGACGCCGACGAAGCCGGCGCCGAGGCCGGTCTGCTCCGCGATCCGCTCCGCCGTCGTCGCAATGAGGAACCCGCCCACGAATACGCCGCCGCACGCCACGGCGAGATTGGCGATCACGCTTCGCATCGGGCGCCTCCGCCACCGATCGCGGATCTCCTCCGCCCTCTCCTTTCCCCGCTGCTCCTCCGGCTCGGCCGTAGGGCGCCACGCCGGCTGGTCCTCGTAGTGTTTGATGAGAAAGAGTCCGATGACGACCAGCGCCGCGACGGCGGCGGTCCAGGCGCCGACGCCGAAGATCACCGCGTCGCCCACGGCGATACCGGCCGCAGCGACGGTGAGCACGAGGACGAGCAGCGCCCCTTCCAGCAGGACGCCCGGATGGCGTTGCGTCGCGGAGAGGGCGCGGCGCCCGATCAGGGCATCGGCGAGCGCGAGGATCGCGACCTGCAGGGCGATTCCCCCGAAAATGTTGTTCACGGCGAGCGGCGCGTTCCCGCCGATCGACGCCGTCAGCGTCGTCGCGATCTCCGGAAGCGAGGTCGTTCCACCGAGCAGAAGCGCGCCGACGAACGCCTGCCCGAGCCCGGTGCGATCGGCGATCGCATCCGCCCCGCGCGAGAGCCGGACGCCCATTCTCCAGACGAGCACCGCGGCCACCGCGAACACGCCGAGGTTTCCCCAGAGCGGAAGATCGGATAGAACACGCACTGCGTCAGGCTCAGCAAAGTCGTGACCATCGAGTACTAGCTACCAGCTACGAGCTACTAGCTACTGAATCAACAGGAGCCCGAATGAAACTCGTCGAGTGCGTACCCAACATTTCGGAAGGACGGCGTCCGGAGATCTATGACGCCGTCGCGGCCGCGGCGGCGGCCGTTCCGGGCGTGACGCTCCTGAACGTCGACCCCGGCGCCGAAACCAACCGGACCGTGATCACCTTCGTCGGCGCACCCGACGCCGTCGTGGAGGGGGCATTTCAGCTCATCCGGAAGGGTATCGAGCTCGTCGACATGACGAAGCACCACGGCGCCCACGCGCGGATGGGCGCCGTCGACGTCGTTCCCTTCGTCCCCGTGGCCGGCATCTCCATGGACGAATGCGCCGAGCTGGCGCGCCGCCTCGGAGAGCGCGTCGGACGCGAGCTGCAGATCCCGATTTACCTCTACGAGTACGCCGCGAGCGCGGACTACCGCCGCAACCTCGCGGAAGTCCGCGCGGGAGAGTACGAGGGCCTCGGGGCCAAGTTCCAGGACGCGCGATGGCAGCCCGACTTCGGTCCGGCGAAGCTCCTCCCGCGCTCGGGCGCGACGGCGATCGGCGCGCGGAAGTTCCTGGTCGCCTACAACATCAACCTGAACACGATGGACAAGCGCCTCGCGAATCGCGTCGCGTTCGACATCCGCGAGAAGGGGCGAAAGAAGAAGGACGCCGCGGGGAATCCAGTGTTCGACGCGAGCGGCGCGGAGGTGTGGGAGCCGGGCCTGCTCAAGGCGGTCAAGGCGGTCGGGTGGGTCATCCCCGAATTCGGCCGGGCTCAGATCTCGATGAACCTGACGGACCTGGACGAGACGCCGCTCCACCTTGCCTTCGACACGTGCGACGACCGGGCACGCGAGCGCGGTCTCCGCGTGACCGGCTCGGAGCTCGTCGGCCTCGTGCCGCTCTCGGTCCTTCTCGACGCGGGGCGTCATTACCTCGCGAAGATGGGCCGCCCCACCGGCGTCCCCGAACGGGAGCTCCTGCAGACGGCGATCCGGACGCTCGGCCTCTCGGAAGTGAAACCGTTCGATCCGCAGGAGCTCGTCATCGAGTACCGCCTCGCCGCGCCGGCGCCGCTCGCGGCGATGCCGGTCCGCGATTTCGTGGACGAGCTCTCGAGCGACTCCCCCGCTCCGGGCGGCGGGTCGGTCTCCGCGCTCGCGGCGTCGATGGGTGCCGCGCTCGCGTCAATGGTGGCCGTCCTGTCTCACGCGAAAAAAGGTCTCGAGGCGAAGAAGGACGATTTCGAGCGGATCGCGCGGCGGGGCCAGGAGCTCAAGAAGAAACTCCTGGACGCCGTGGACGCCGACACGGCGGCGTTCGACCGCCTTCTCGAAGCGATGCGCATGCCGAAGGAGACCGGCGACGAGCGCGCCGCACGCGCGCGCGCCATGGCCGACGCGACGGTGTACGCGAGCGAGGTCCCGCTCGGCGTCCTCGAGGTGTGCCCCGAGGTCATCGAGCTGTGTCGCGAGATCGGACGGAGCGGCCTGCAGGCGTCCCTCTCCGACGCCGGAGTCGGCGTTCAGGTCGCGCGCGCGGGAACCGCGGGCGCGTATCAGAACGTCTGCATCAACCTGAAGGACCTCGACGACCCGCGGCGCGAGGATCTGCTTCGCCGCGCGGATGCGGCGTGGGAGCGCGCGAAGGCGCTCCACGCCGAAGGAGAAGCGGAGATCCTCACGAAGCTGCGCGAATCCGCGCGGTGATTCTCACTCCGCCTCCGCGAGCGCACGCTTCCGCGCCGCTTCGAACTCGTCGCCCGGGTTCCACGCCGGCATTGCGTCCATCGTCGCGATCGCCAGGCCTGCGTTGAACGCGAGCCGCGCGTCCTGCACCATTCCCTCGAAGCTCCACTCGTCGGTGAGCTCGTCGCTCGGCTGGTGGTAGTGCGTCGCCTCCCACGCCTCGATCTGCTCCCTCCCCCAGTTCTCGGGGCGTCCGACGTAATCGACGCCGCTGTCGAGATAGATCGCCGGCACGCCGATGTTCGCGAACGCGAACTGGTCCGAGCGGTAATACGAGCCGCGGTCGGGGAACTGTTCCGGCTTCAGCACGCGTCCCTGCTGCTCGGCGAAATGGCTGACGACGTCGTCGGCGCTCGACTTCCCGTACCCGACCTGCACGACGTCGCGCGTCCGGCCCCAGATGTTGCCGCCGTCGATGTTGATGTTCGCCGCCATCTTTCCGGGCGGGACGGTCGGATGCGCCGCGTAGTACTTCGCCCCGAGAAGCCCCTGCTCCTCGGCGCCGACGAACGCGAAAATGATCGAGCGCCGCGGCGGCTCGGGGAGACGCGTGAACGCGCGCGCGATGGCGAGGACCTGCGCGACGCCCGTCGCATTGTCGAGCGCGCCGTTGTAGATCCGGTCCCCCGTCTCGTCCGCCTCCTCGGCGAGGCCGAGGTGGTCGTGATGCGCGGAGTAGACGACGTACTCGTCCTTCAGATCGCTGCCGGGCAGCACGCCGATGACGTTCGCGGTCTCCTTCCGGGCGACGGCCACCGGCATGCTCATCGACGTCGTGATCCCGAGAGGAACGGGCTGGAAGCCGTGGCTCCGCGCCGATTTCACCAGCGCGTCGAGGTCCTTCCCGGCGGCCGCGACGAGCCGCCGTGACGCGTCCTCGGTCATCCAACCTTTGAGCTGGATCCGCGGCTCTCCCTCGGCCGGCAGCTCGAACTGCTCGCCGCTCCAGGAGGTCTGGACGACCTGCCACGGGTATCCCGCGGACGGCGTCGTGTGAATGATGATCACGCCCGCCGCGCCGCGGCGCGCCGCCTCCTCGTACTTGTACGTCCAGCGGCCATAGTAGAGGCGCCGGTTTCCCTCGAAGAGCTTCGGATCCCAGTCCGGATCGTTGTTCATGACGAGCAGGACCTTGCCGCGGACGTCCATGCCCTTGAAGTCGTTCCACTGGTGTTCCGGCGCATCGATCCCGTAGCCGACGAAGACGACTTCGGCGTTCTCGACCGCGGCGTTCGACTCCTGGACGCCACTCGCGACGATGAAGTCATCGCTGTTCTCGAACGCTATCGTTTCGCCGTTCGTACGGAAGGTCCACGCCTCCGGCGGCTGCGCGTGCACGCCGACGATGTCGAAGTTCTGGTACCACGTCCCGTCCGGCATCCCCGGCTCGAGGCCGAGGAGCTGCATCTGGGTCGCGAGATAGACCTGCGTCAGCTCGTCTCCGCGCGTCGCCGGACCGCGTCCTTCGAGCAGGTCGTCCGCGAGAAACGCGACGTGGCCGCGGAGATACTCGGCTTCGACCGCCTGCGCGGCCTGCGCGGCGCCCGCCGGAAGAGCGTACTCGGCGGCGATCGCGCCGAAGGCTGCCAGCGCAGCGAGCACGCCGATGATCTGGATCTTTCGCGTCATGGACATTCCTCCTCGGGGGTATTGCCTCGGAAACGATATCAGACCGCGTGGCATGCCTCGCGCACCATTCCTCCGCGGAAGGAGACGGACATGGCCGAACGGCGAGAGTGGAAGGACGAAGAGAAGACGCGCGAGGAGAACGTCACCGGAGGGAAGACGAAGTCGCTCTACTCGGAGGCGCATCCGGGTGCGGACCGCGACCGCGATACCGCGACGAGCGGCACGACGAGCGGCGGCGCGGCCGGAGAGATCCAGGACCTGAGCGACGTCCCCGAGCCGGGAAAGAAGGGCCGCGGCAGCGGATCGGGGGTGTAGGGCTGATCGTCAGTCGTCCGTCGTCAGTCGTCGGTCGTCAGTCGTCAGTCGTCAGTCGTCAGTGGAGGCGATCGAATGAGGAGGCCGTCATCCTGAGCAACGGAACGGCACGATGTGCCGGTGGAGCGCGAATGACTCCAAGCTGTCATTAGAAGGGAAGACGAAGTCGCTCTACTCGGAGGCGCATCCGGGCGCGGACGGAGAGATCCAGGATCTGAGCGACGTCCCCGAGCCGGGCAAGAAGGGCCGCGGCAGCGGATCGGGGGTGTAGGGCTGGTCGTCAGTCGTCAGTCGTCGGTTCCCCCGAGCCCGAGCCCGCGCCCGTGCCCGAGCCCGGCTTTTCAGCCGGCGGCGAATCCGTCGTTTCGTCGTCCGCAGGCGCCCGTCAGGGCGCCGGAAAATAGCCGGGGGCGAAGCGCGAAGCGCGAGCCC
Source organism: Thermoanaerobaculia bacterium (assembly GCA_050745405.1). GTDB lineage: Bacteria > Acidobacteriota > Thermoanaerobaculia > Gp7-AA8 > Gp7-AA8 > JBOGJQ01. The sequence goes on from JBOGJQ010000184.1 coordinate 9,603, forward strand.
CCGGGTCCTCCGGCCAATCATGACTCGCGCTCTGAAAGGGCGCCCGATCCCGCGCCCCTGCCGGGGCGCAAATCCGAATGTCGACGCGATTCCGGGGGTTCGCGCGCTC
>JBOGJQ010000185.1:0-7926 GCA_050745405.1 Thermoanaerobaculia bacterium
AGAAGAGGAGAAGAGTGATGGCTAAGGTCATTTTCGTCGTCCACCGCAAAGAGGGCACCACTCTCGAGCAGATGAACGCGGGCTGGAAGGGCGACTCGCACGCGAGCGTTGTGAAGAAGCTCCCAGGTCTCACCAAGTTCGTTCAAAACCACGTCATCGGCCCGGCCGAAACGACACCCTGCGATGGAATCGGCGAGCTTTGGTTCGAAAACGATGCGGTCATGGAAAAGGCCCTGAACTCGCCCGAGATGGGCGCGGCGGTCGAGAGCGCCAAGAACTTCCTCGACATGGAGAAGACCGGCCTCATCATCGTCCGCGAAGTTCCGATCAAGTGAGTTGAATCCGGGATGGCAAGCAGGGTCTGCAGCTCACTTCTGGTCGAGTCAGAGACGCGGAATGTCAGGAGCCGTGACACCCCTCGTACCGCTGGGTCCACGCTATCGCAGACTCATAACGCCGTCTAACAAGCGTTTCACGCGGCCTGCGTGTCTGAAGCGCAGGCCTTCCGCGGGACCGCGCATCCGGTACAGCCGGAGGAGAGGCGACTGCGCGGAGCGCGCGGTCTCGAGATCCTTCCGCAGACGCGGGAGCAGATTCCGGAGTCCGGCTGGCAGCGCTTCGTCCGCGGCGAGCCGTCCGGCCTCGGCCTCGAGGCGCGCGATCTCCGCATCTACCGCGGGCGCGATGTCGGGATCGCCGGCCAGCGCGCACGCGGCGGCGAGCGTCGAGACGACGGCGAGGACGACCACGACGGAAGGGACGGGTGGACGCATCGGAATGGGAGCAGCGTACTCTACGCCCGCGGCGCGCGGGAGTCACTTTCCCGGATCGTGACCGGTGCGTTTCGCGAGCGCGACAGACGCTCAGTCACGGTGCAGCCGACGGAGCCCGCAGCGTCGCTCACTCGAGTGCGCTACCATTTCGCGGCCGGGGCGCAGATCCGTCTGCCGGTTGAAGGAGGACGTCAGTGAGATTGAGGGTCGGAGCTTCTAGTTTCGGTAAGGCTCTGCGGACATGAAACGGTCGATCTCGATTCTCATCTCGGGCGGCGCGCTCCTCCTCGTCGTGTCGTGCGTCACGACCAGCAGTGCCGGCGACTCGGCGATCTCTCCGCCGGACGAGGCTGCTCGCCTCGCGACGTGCAGGGAATTCGGGCCGCAATCGCCGCGCGACATCGACGATCCCCGCGGAGAGAATCCACTTCTTTTTTCCCTGGCTCCAGGTTACGACCGGATGAATCTCTGCAACATTCATCTGCACGAGAGCGCGGAGCACAAAGCGGAAGCCTTCTCAATTCCGGTCGCCGCGGGTCGGAATGAACACGGTGGGTACCGGTGCGCAATCAGCGACGAGCTGACGCGAGTCGAGCTCAGATCTCCGGCGACACCGATCTGCTCCGGGCTCGAGCCCGGCGATACGATCGAGGTTCACTGGGTCTATTCATCGTGTGACGTCCACCCCGGCGAAGGGCTGGGCGCGTGTATGAGCGACACCTGTGCGAATCCCGATCTCCGGGTCGAGGCGCAGGTGTTTACGCTCGTGAATGACCCGTCAGCACTGGCGTTCGACGACTTCGGGTATGCCGGATCCAGGACCGGCCTCCATCATCAGGCTGCATCACTTCCCGTCGGCACGGGAAGCCCGGTCACCTACCTTGGATCCACGACCGGCCCGAGCTACTCGGACGAGCAATGCTCTCCGCTTCAGGTCACATGGAGCGTGAGACCGCGGTGTGCAAAGCTCGACATCAATACACTCGGCTCGTGGTGCCGTTCGAATCCTTTCAGGGAGGATCACGCTCACGGCGTCCGGGAGCTCGTGACGGATCCAGCGCTGCTCGCTCCGATCAGGTGACAGGGGGTTTCGTGGAGTGCGGTGCGATCCGAACGCCGCGCGTCAGCGGTGCGAAGGAGACGCCGGGTCATCCCCATCCCGTCCACCGGTTTCGGCCGGCGCATCGCCGAGGCGAACGCCCCGGCGGAGGACCCGCTCCGATTCTTCGATCCGGCCGGCCTCGCGAAGAAGACGCGCGAGGGCCGCGTACGCGCGGCTCCGGGTCGGGTCGATCGCCAGGGCGCGGCGGAGGTGCTCGATGGCTTCCTCGCGGCGGCCGAGCGCTTCGAGCGCGGCCGAGCGCGCGATCCAGGCCGTGACGAAATTCGGACGGAGGTCGAGCGCGCGGCCGAGCCGCGCCGCCCCTTCCTCATGCTCGCCGGCTCGATGCAACACGAGCCCGAGATTGAACTGCGGCTCGGCGCGATCGGGCGCGGCCGCGGCGGCCTTCCTCAAGTCCACGAGGGCTGCCGCCGTCCGCCCCAAACCGACGTTCGCGATCCCCGACCATCCGACGACGAGCGGCTCCGCGCGCAGCGCCTCCGGAAGAAAACCGATCGCCTGCTCCGCCTGGGCGAAACGTCCCTGCTGCAGCTCGGCCGAGATCAGGTCGAGCCACGGCACGGAGGATGGAAGGGCGGCTCCGGGCAGCGCCTTCTCGAGGTATTCGCGCGCGGCAGAATGGCCGCCGACCGCCCGAAGCGTCGTCACGGCACGATAGATCTCCCCCTCGACTCCCGCCGGCGCCGTCTCGTCGTCGAAGAACGTCAGCCCGTCGACCCCCGGTTCCCGCTCCTCGAGGGGCGTCAGCGCGTCCGGAGGCGGCCTGCGCGGGATCCTGTGATCCGTCATCGTCACGTGGACGACGTCCTGCGTGCGGCGGCGCGGCATGTGGCACGTCGCGCACTCCGCGGCGGAAATACCGGACCCGGAAGTGTCGTGCTCCTCGTGACACCGCAGGCAGACGCCGTTCACGCCCGCGACGCGCGGATCGCTGCGCAGCGGCTGATGAGGATCGTGGCAATCCGTGCACGTGATCCTCCCCTCGATGTAGCAGGGGCTCTGCGTGAGTCTGTACGCGTGATGGTTGATCTCGAAACGATCCTCGCGCGCGCGGCCGGACTGCTCGATGTCGACGTGGACGATGTACTCGCTCAGCAGTTCGCCGGGACGGAACGAGTAGTCGGTGCGGTCGAATCGCCGCACGCCGGGCATCTCGACGGCCGGAAGGAGGTGGCACTGGAAGCAGACGGAGTCGCGCCGCGCCCGCGGGAGGTGCGCGGGATTCACGATCGCGGCGCGTATTGCATCGGGCTCGGCCCCGCTCAGCGCCGCGCTGATGTGCTGCGCTCCCGGCCCGTGGCAGCGCTGGCATCCGGTTCCTTCCGGCAGATCCTCCGGAAACGTCTGCGGCGCCCAGGCCGCGTCGCTTCCCTCCGAAACCTCGGGATACGCGTTGTGGCAGAAGAGACACTCGCGACGGATGGGGCGCTCGACTCCCGCGTGATCCTCGCGGTCGAATCCGGGCGCCATCGCCCACGCGTTCTCCTGCGTGTACCAGGCGATCGGAAGCTGATAGAGCTCGCCGCCGGGGGTCCGGTAGAGGTAGACGCGGGAGCGGTAGCCGGACCCGACGATCCATTCGACGGGCAGCTCGAGCTCGTGGATCCTCTCCCCGTCCTCGCCGGTCTGCCAGCGGCGGAAGAGCAGCGTCTCGCCGCTCCACGTCATCGCGTACGAGCGCCGTGACGGTTCGTGGACATAGACGGTGTCCAGATCTTCGATGAGGTTCGCCGCACGGGGGCGCATCATGGACTTCGCCATGCCGACGCCCTGGTACGAATCGTAGAGCGCCGCGTGGCAGAGAGCGCAGCCGGAATCCCGAACGTATCCCGGGGCGGCGCCGGTCGTCGTGCGAAGACCGAGGCGCGAGAGAGGATCCTCGGCGGGGACCGGGGCGGTGATGGTTGGAGGCGAAGGGGCGGGGACACCGCACGCGACCAACGAGGCGACGAAGGAAAAAATCGCCGCCGCCCACAGGCCCCCGCGCGTCTTCTGTCGATCGTCCCCCATCACCTGAGACGCAGCGGATCGGTGGAGCGCGACCGGCTGCGATCGTCCCATTGTAGCGGCGCCGGCGGGTGAGGTCTCACGGCCCGGGCTGCGTCCCCTAGCGTTTGATCGCGGCGGGTTCAGACAGTCGTCGCCTCCTGCATAGGCCGGATTGAAGAAATCAACTAGGATCGGGCGAAGCAGGTCGATGCGCGGCTGAAGCGGAGATCCATTAGACGATGAAGAGACCGGCTTTCATTCGAATCGCGGGCGCAGCGGTGTTGATCGGCAGCGGCGTGATGCTGGCGGGATATCTCTGGCTCGCGCTGGACACGCCTCGGGTCCTGCGGCAGGCCGGCATCGATTGGCCCGCCGCGAACTACGTCAATCTGGCTGTCCTCCTGCTTCTCCACTTGCTCGGCGTAATTGCCGGCGCCGGGTTGGTTTCTTTCCAGAGATGGGCGCCTATCGCGGCTGCCGCGTATCCCGCGGGTCTCTTCTTGCACGGCAGTTTCTGGTTTCTTCGACGGCCGCGGCTCGACGAAACGATACTCGAGTTGCTGATCTATGTCGTGGTGCTTCTCGCCGCATGGTGGTTCCTGTTGCGTCCGAGATCTTCCGCTCTGTTTCACGAACACACGCTGCAGCCGCCGGGCTGAGCGCAGGTCCACCGGCGCGAACGTCAGGAGAAAGGAACTCAGACCGATGTCCGAAGTGAGTATCCGCTACATGATCGACGACGTCCCCGCGGCGATCCGGTTCTACACGACCGTTCTGGGGTTCGCGCTCGAGCGGGACGCCTCGCCGGCGTTCGCCTCCGTCTCGCGTGACGGCGTGCGGCTCTTGCTGAGCGGGGAGGGGAGCTCCGGCAAGCGTCCGCTCGCCGACGGCCGGCATCAGACGCCGGGCGGGTGGAACCGGATTCATCTCGAGGTCGCCGATCTCGAAGCGGAGGTCGCGCGGTTACGAGCTGCCGGCGTGCCATTCCGGACGAAGGACATCGTGACCGGGCCGGGCGGCTCGCAGGTCATCATCGATGATCCGTCGGGGAATCCCATCGAGCTGTTCCAGCCCCGGCACTGAGCGACTGAACGATGTCCGTCTTCCAGACGTCCCGTCAGATCCCCGCGTCGCCGGAAGCCGTGTTCGACGCGATCGCGGATCCGCGTCGTCTCGCCCGCTGGTGGGGCCCGGCAGGGTTTACGAACACCTTCCACGTCTTCGAGTTCCAGCGCGGCGGCCAGTGGAAATACACCATGCACGGGCCGAACGGCGGCGACTACCGGAACGAGTCGCAGTTCTCCGACATCGTGCCGAACGCGAGGATCGTCATTCGGCACGTGTCGAAGCCGACATATGAGCTGACGATCACGCTGACGCGCTCCGAGGACGGAACGTCCGTCGCGTGGGTCCAGGCATTCGACGATCCGAAGGTCGCGGCCACCGTTCGCCACATCGTCGAGCCGGCGAACGAGCAGAACCTCGACCGCCTCGTCGCGGAGGTCGGGGGGAATGCAGGATTCTGATTCGATGAAGTCACTGCCTCTGCTCTCGCTGCTCTGTCTCGTTCTCGGATCCTGCGCGACGAGCGGCCCGTGTGGGCCGCCGACGTTCGTCGAAACGGAGCTCGGCCGGACAGTGCGCCCTGAGGCCGGATCGTGCGTGACGATGCCGGAGGTCCTCCATCGCGAGGAGGCCGCTTGGCCGGACGAGCTCCGCGAGCGCGGGATTCAGGGAACCGTCGACCTCGAGGCGCTCATCGATCGGAATGGACGAGTCGTTCAGGCGAGGGTCGTTAAAGGACTGCATCCCGTTCTGGACCGGAACGCCGTGGCCGCCATCAGGCAATGGCGCTTCGAGCCGACGGTCGTAGACGGACTGCCGGTTCCGGTGTTGGCGCAGTTTACTTTCGCGTTTCGGCTGGTGTAGTCGTGCGCAGCACGTGCGTCTCGGCGGCGCGACGATCCTGTGCATGCTGGAGGAGAGATGACGAATCCCGATCCGGTGCAGCGGGAACGTGAGCGATGTGCCGCGGTCTGCCGGCGGAGAGCGGAGCTGTGGCGGACGACCGCGGCCGCGAAGAGCTCGATCGCCGCGGCGCGCGAAGAGGCGCAGGCGCGCGCGAACGAGGCGGCGTATCTCGCCGATCTCATCGAGAGCGGCGTCGACCTCGTCGGCGAAGACGAGCCGGCGGACGCCTGACCAAAACCGGAGGTTTCGACATGTGGGAGCGGATTACGAACGGCCGAACCGATCTGGTCTTCGATCATGTGATGGAGGGACGTCCCGCGACGGCGGTGGGACCGGACGGCGTGCCTCTCATCCAGTGGTGCGCCTACTTTGGTGACGTCAGCGCACTCCGTTACCTGCTGTCGAATGGCGAATCGCTGACCACCCTCGGCGAGCACGCGCTGGGCGATGCGGCGTTCCACGGCCACTGGCGGCTGGCCGAATTTCTGATCGAATCGGGCGCCGACGTGAACGCTGCGCTCCCCGCGACGGGCGAGACGCCGCTCCACGCCGCCCTCTGCACGGCGGATAGGCCGGCGCGGGACCTCGTCCTGCGGGTTCTTCTCGCGAACGGCGCCGATCCGAACCGGACAACGACACCCGGCGCCAAGACGGGCGGCTTCATGCGCGATGCGCGGACGCGAGGCGAGACGCCGCTCCACCGCGCCGCGGCGTTCGGGACGGAGGAATCGATCCGGATGCTGGTGGAGGCGGGAGCGGACCTCGCCGCGAAGGACGTGAACGGAGACTCGCCGCTGAGCTGGGCGAGCTGGTACGAGCGGCCGGCGGCGATCCTTCGGATGCTCTGTTTCGGCGAGTTTCAGATCCATCCCGAGCGCAAGAACCTCCGGACGTACCTCCTCGGGGAGCCGGCGCGGGAATGACAGGGGCTTCTCGCGTGCCCCGTGTTGCTGTGTGTGCGTTTGCACAATCCCGTGGAGCCACGCACGATCTTCCAACAAGCCGGACGACCGGACGTACTACCACGACAGAGACGACTAGTCCGGACGATTCACGACACCGGAGCGCCGTCATCCTGAGCGAGGTGGGAGGGTGGACGTGTGCGAAGGATCTCCTCAGCGGCGTCTCAAATCGCACGCTCGCGAGTCTGAGTTGCGGATCAGGAGATCCTTCGTCGCTTCGCTCCTCAGGATGACGGCGCGTTTGACATGTGGGGATCCAGTAGACCCGTCGTCGCGCGCCGCGGGACCCGGGATGACAGCTTCTAGGTGTCATTCTCGCTTCGGGTCCCGTGAATGAGCCGTCTGAGCCGGCGAAGACTCAGACCCTCGGCGATCCTCGGAAGCCCCTGGCGGCGTAATGGGATGGGGCGCTGTTGTGATAGACGAAGATGCGGTCGTAGGGCGGTCCGCGAAGATGGCGCCGCCTCCCGGCTCGTGTGTTTCTCGAAACGGGTCTTCAATGATTTGAGCACTTCTTCACGTTCTTTCGCTGACAGTTTTCTGGTTCTCGACATGCCCCGCCATTCCCTACACGTAGCCGTTGTACCCTCGACGGGTGAAAACGATCGGCTTCCTCGCGCTGCTCGCCGCTTCGCCTCTCGCCGCGGCGCCCGTCGTCCTGCCGAACACCGAGGAGCTCTCGCTCGTCTCGGAGAGCAATGACGTCCCGTACAAGCTGTACGTCAGTCTTCCACCCGGATTTCCGGAGGATGGGAAGAGGTACGGCGTCGTCTATCTGCTCGACGCGGACTACTCGTTCGCGATCGCGCGGAACATCACCGAGCATCTCACGCAGCGGAACGATCTTCCGCCTCTGATCCTCGTCGGCATCGGCTACGGCGGACCGAACCAGTATCGCCTCAACCGGACGCGCGACTACACGCCGCGCCACAGCCCGACCGGCGGCTACGGCCGCGAGTACCAGAAGGTCTCCGGCGGCGGACCGAAGTTCCTTGCCTTTCTCGAGAAGGAGCTGATCCCGTTCGTCGAGTCACGCTACCCCGCGAGCGGTGAGCGCGGCATCGTGGGACACTCGTACGGAGGGCTCTTCGCCTCGTGGGTCCTCCTC
>JBOGJQ010000186.1:0-18518 GCA_050745405.1 Thermoanaerobaculia bacterium
GCGCCGATGCGTTCGACGAGTACGGCCGTGAGCGTCTGCTCAAGAAGGCCACCGTGCTCACGCCGGAGGTCCTGCAGGAGATTCCTTACGCGCAGATGGTGCGGTTGAAGATCCAGAGCGACGATCCGCGGCTCGAAGAGGACCTGCGCGAGCTCGAGGAGCGCACCGAGCGGCAGGTGGAAGTGATTCGGAACCAGTTCGAGGCGAAGAAGGAAAAGGTGCGCCGCGGCGACGAGCTGCCGCCGGGCGTCATCAAGCTGGTGAAGGTGTACGTCGCGATGAAGCGCAAGCTGTCGGTCGGCGACAAGATGGCGGGCCGCCACGGCAACAAGGGCGTCATCGCGCGCATCCTGCCGGAAGAGGACATGCCGTACCTGCCGGACGGCACGCCGGTCGAGATCGTGCTGAATCCGCTCGGCGTTCCGTCGCGCATGAACGTCGGCCAGATCCTCGAGACGCACCTCGGGTGGGCGGCGCGGGCGCTGGGGCTCTACTTCTCCACGCCGGTGTTCGACGGCGCCATGGAGCAGGAGATCAAGGCGCAGCTCAAGGCGGCGAACCTGACCGACGACGGCAAGGCCGTGCTGCACGACGGCGTGACGGGCGAGGCGTTCGACCAGCGCGTGACCGTGGGCTTCATCTACATGCTCAAGCTCTCGCACCTGGTCGACGACAAGATCCACGCGCGGTCGATCGGACCGTACTCGTTGATCACGCAGCAGCCGCTCGGCGGCAAGGCGCAGTTCGGCGGACAGCGCTTCGGCGAGATGGAGGTGTGGGCGCTCGAGGCGTACGGAGCCGCCTACACCCTGCAGGAGCTGCTGACCGTGAAGTCGGACGACGTCGAAGGGCGGTCGAAGGTCTACGAGTCGATCGTCAAGGGCGAGGTTCCGGACGATCCGGGTCTTCCCGAGTCGTTCAACGTCCTCGTCCGCGAGCTGCAGTCGCTCTGCCTCGACGTGGAGCTGCTCAAGACCTGAGTCCCGCAACCCGAACTGATTCGCCAACGAGAGACGGAGGCGCACATTGGAAAGCTTCAACGCATTGTTTCAGCCGGCCCGGCCCCAGGCGGTCAATGACTTCAACGCGATCAAGATCTCGCTCGCGTCGCCGGAGAAGATCCGGTCGTGGTCGTACGGCGAGGTCACCAAACCGGAAACGATCAACTACCGGACCTTCAAGCCGGAGCGGGACGGCCTGTTCTGCGCGAAGATCTTCGGGCCGATCACGGACTGGGAGTGCCTCTGCGGCAAGTACAAGCGCATGAAGCACCGCGGCGTGATCTGCGACAAGTGCGGCGTCGAAGTGACGCGCTCGAAGGTCCGCCGCGAGCGCATGGGCCACATCGAGCTCGCGAGCCCCGTCTCCCACGTCTGGTTCTTCAAGGGCCTGCCGTCGCGGATCGGGCACCTGCTCGACATCTCGCTGCGCGACCTCGAGCGGATCCTCTACTTCGAATCGTACGTCGTCATCGACGCGGGCGATCTCGAGGGCGTGCTCAAGGAGCGCGACCTGCTGACCGAGGAGCAGTACCGCGAGGTGCGGTCCCAGCACGGCGACGTCTTCGTGGCGAAGATGGGCGCCGAGGCCATCAAGGAGCTGCTGCGGCGCGTGAACGTCGAGGAGCTCTCCGACGAGCTGCGCCTCATGATGCGCACCGAGACCTCGCAGCTCAAGAAGCTCAAGGCCGCGAAGCGCCTCAAGGTCGTCGACGCCTTCCGCAAGTCGGGACACCGCCCCGAGTGGATGATCCTCGACGTCATTCCGGTCATTCCCCCGGAGCTCCGCCCCCTCGTTCCTCTCGACGGCGGCCGCTTCGCGACCTCCGATCTCAACGATCTCTACCGGCGCGTCATCAACCGGAACAACCGTCTCAAGAAGCTCCTCGAGCTCCGCGCGCCGGACGTCATCGTGCGCAACGAGAAGCGGATGCTCCAGGAGGCGGTGGACGCCCTGTTCGACAACGGCCGCCGCGGCCGCGTCCTGAAGGGGTCGAACAACCGCCCGCTGAAGTCGCTCTCCGACACGCTCAAGGGCAAGCAGGGACGCTTCCGCCAGAACCTCCTCGGCAAGCGCGTCGACTACTCCGGCCGTTCGGTCATCGTCGTCGGCCCCGAGCTGCGCCTCAATCAGTGCGGCCTGCCGAAGAAGATGGCGCTCGAGCTGTTCAAGCCGTTCATCTATCACCGTCTCGAGCAGAAGCAGCTCGTCGGCACGATCAAGGCGGCGAAAGAGCTCGTCGAGATGCAGACCAACGAGGTATGGGACGCGCTCGAGGAGGTCATCAAGGAGCATCCGGTCCTCCTCAACCGCGCGCCGACGCTTCACCGCCTCGGCATCCAGGCCTTCGAGCCGATCCTCGTCGAGGGGAAGGCGATCAAGATCCATCCGCTCGTCTGCACGGCGTTCAACGCCGACTTCGACGGCGACCAGATGGCCGTCCACGTGCCTCTGTCGCCGAAGGCGCAGGTCGAGTCGCAGGTGCTCATGCTGGCGGCGAACAACATCCTGTCGCCGGCGAACGGCAAGCCGCTCGCCGTGCCGTCGCAGGACCTCGTCCTCGGCTGCTACTACCTGACCAAGCAGAAACCGGGCGCGAAGGGAGAGGGGAAGGCGTTCGGCAGCTCCGAGGAGGTTCTGATCGCGCTGCAGTCGGGAGCGATCGAGATCCTCTCCGCGATCAAACTGCGGGTGCGGAAGCCGCTCATCGATCTGACCAAGCAGTACGACCAGCAGGACATCGTCCACGCCGAGGTCGTCGATCCAGGCAAGACGCTCGTCGAGACGACCGCCGGCCGCGTGATCTTCAACATGCACCTTCCGGAGGAGATCCCGTACATCAACGGCATCCTCAAGAAGAAGGGGCTGCAGGAGCTCGTCAACTACTGCTTCATCACCTTCGGCAACGACCTGACCGTGCGGATGCTCGACGGCCTGAAGGACCTGGGCTTCACATGGGCGACGCTCGCGGGCGTGTCGATCGGCGTCGACGACATGGTCATCCCGGCGCGGAAGAACGAGATCGTCGAGAACGCGCGGAAGTCCGTGCTCGAGGTGGAGAGGCAGCGGCTGGACGGCGCGATCACGCAGGGCGAGCGCCACAACAAGATCATCGACATCTGGCACCGCGCGACCGAGCAGGTGTCCGACGAGATGTTCTCCGACATGCGGCGCCTCGAGCAGGAGAAAGGGGAGTTCAACCCGATCTTCATGATGGCGGACTCCGGAGCGCGAGGCTCGAAGGAGCAGGTCCGGCAGCTCGCCGGCATGCGCGGCCTCATGTCCAAGCCCTCGGGTGAGGTCATCGAGACGCCGATCACGGCGAACTTCCGCGAGGGACTCTCGGTGCTGCAGTACTTCATCTCGACGCACGGCGCGCGCAAGGGTCTCGCGGACACGGCGCTCAAGACGGCGGACTCGGGCTACCTCACGCGGCGTCTGGTCGACGTCGCGCAGGACGTGATCGTGACCGAGGAGGACTGCCAGACGTTCGACGGCATCACGGTCGGCGCGATCGCCGAGGGCGGCGACATCCTCGAGCCGCTTCGCGACCGCATCGTCGGCCGCGTCGCGCAGGAGGACGTCTACGATCCGCTCACCGGAAACAAGCTCGTCGGGCAGAACGACGAGATCACCGAGGATCTGGCGAACGAGATCCAGGAAGCGGGTATCGAGCAGATGAAGATCCGCTCGGTGCTCACGTGCGAGACGCGGCGCGGCGTCTGCCGCCGCTGCTACGGCCGCAATCTCGCGACCGGACGTCTCGTCGAGATCGGCGAGGCCGTCGGCGTCATCGCGGCGCAGTCGATCGGCGAGCCGGGCACGCAGCTCACGATGCGGACCTTCCACGTCGGCGGCACGGCCTCGCGCGTCTCGGAGCAGTCGAAGCACGACGCGGCGAACCCGGGGACGGTGCAGTTCCTCAACGTCCAGACCGTCACGAACAAGGACGGGAACTTCGTCGTCATCAACCGGAACGGCAAGCTGCTGATCGTCGACGAGAACGGGCGCGAGAAGGAGCGGTACGCGCTGGTCTACGGGTCGACCCTCACGGTCCGCGAAGGGCAGAAGGTCGAGCCGGGTGAGACGCTCGTCGAATGGGATCCGTTCACCTCGGCGATTCTGACCGAGGTCGGCGGGAAGGTGTCGTTCAAGGACATCATCGAAGGCGAGAACATCCGCGAGGAGACGGACCGCGTCACGGGTCTCACGCAGATGGTCATCGTCGAGTCGCCGGCGAGCGAGAAGCGGACGCCGACGATCACGGTCAAGGGAAAGAAGGGCGAGGAGAAGAAGTACCTTCTTCCGGTGCAGGCCCACCTCATGGTGACGAATGGCCTGGAAGTCTACCCGGGCGACATCGTCGCGAAGATCCCGCGCGCGACGACCAAGACGAAGGACATCACGGGCGGTCTGCCGCGCGTGGTCGAGCTGTTCGAGGCGCGGCATCCGCGGGAGAAGGCGATCATCACCGAGGTCGACGGCACGGTGCATCACGGGCCGGTCGTGAAGGGCATGCGGAAGATCATCGTCGAGACCGAGGATGGGGCACGCTACGAGTACTCGGTGCCGCGGTCGACGCACGTGAACGTGCAGGAAGGCGAGCGCGTGCGGGCGGGCGATCCGCTCATCGACGGGCCGATCGATCCGCACGACGTCCTCGCGGTTCTCGGCGTGAAGGAGCTGCAGCGGTACCTGGTGGACAAGATCCAGGAGGTCTACCGTTCGCAGTCCGTCGCGATCAACGACAAGCACATCGAGGTGATCGTGCGCCAGATGATGCGCTCGGTGCGCGTGACGCGCGTGGGCGACACGGACTTCCTGGTGGACGAGCAGGTCGACCGCTTCCGGTTCATGGAAGAGAACGAGAAGGTCATCGCGCGCGGCGGCGAGCCGGCGGACGGAGTTCCTCTCCTCCTCGGCATCACCAAGGCGTCGCTGTCGACCGAGTCGTTCATCTCGGCGGCCTCGTTCCAGGAGACGACGCGGGTTCTCACCGAGGCGTCGATCGCGGGACGGGTGGACTACCTGCGCGGCCTGAAGGAAAACGTGATCGTCGGGCGTCTCATCCCGGCGGGCACGGGCATGGCGCAGTACAACGAGGTGTACATGGAGAAGGAAGAGCCGGCCCCGCCGACTCTCGAGGAAGCGCTCCGCGCCGAGGACGAAGAAGCGCTCGCGCTCGCGGACTTCGACGAAGAACAATAGCGTCTCGGGCGTCTCGGGCGTCTCGAGCGTCCGGAGCGTCAGGTGGAAACGAAAACGAGGGCGGCCTTCGGGCCGCCCTCGTTCTGTTTCGTCCACCAGGAGGTCCGTGTGCTCACCGATGCTCCCGATTCGCTCCCAATCGCGGCGACCCTTCTTGCGGTAGATCACGTTTCCGGCGACGGCCCAGACGGCGTCGTCCGCGCGAAGATCGAGCAGGGTCGGAGCGTCCCCGGGAAGTGCATCGACCCGGCTCCACGTCTTCCCGCCGTCTCCACGTTCCCAGACGCCGCTGGCGCGAACGGTGGCGTAGAGCCGATCGCCCGTCAGCAATGATCCGGTCGACTTCCTCCGTGGGGAGGCCGTGGCCGATCGGTTCGGCGCCGGCCGAGGTCACACGCGAAAGACCGCCGTATCTGCCGCTCACGAGGTGAGCACCGGAGGGATCGACGCCCGGGGGGTTACCGCGCGCTCTCGAGGCGACTCCTGGCAGCCTGATAGCCAGCCCAGGCATCGACGAGGCGATCGGCGGCGGGGATTTCCGCGTTCTTCACGAACTCGTGGTTCTTCACCACGATGTCGTCGTCGGTATCGCGCCGGCCGTCCGGTCCGGCCGAGGCGAGCGAGTACTCGTCGAGGGTCGAGGCGATCGCCAGATCGAGCTCCCGGCCCCACCCGTCGGTACGCGGCATCTCGATCACGTACGTGGGCTCGAGGAGGCGCGCCAGTGCATCGATGTCGCGCGCTGCCGGAAGCTTTCCGGCGTCGATCTCGTAAGCAATGATCGACGTGACGATGGAGCGGAGATCGGCGATGGTTCCTTTCCGCTTCGAGCTCGACTGTTCCGCCCGCAGTTGCTCGGGCGTGAGCTTCACGAGCGAGAGAGCCCACTCCTCCGGCGAGCGGACGATCTTCCCACTTCTCAGGACGACGTCTTCCGCGGTCGAAGTCGTCTTCGCGGCCTGTTGCCACGTCGCACGGTCGAATGCGCGGTCGGCGCCTGCCGCCGCAATCACATATCCCTCTCCCGGCACGCTTTCGATGTGCAGGGGAGTGCCCCACGGATCGACGAGATACTCGACGAGACCATCATGTCCGAATGTCGCTCGCGACAGCGCGGCTGGCCCATCGATCCTCGGGATCACGCCATCGGCTCTCAGAGACTCGAGGATGGCTGCCGTGTCGTACACGGCGTACAACGTTTCGAACGCCTTCACTGCGTCTTCCTCCGATGCCGCGGCGGCGGAGGTGGGGACGACGACGAGAAGAACGAGAACGACGGCGAATCGCATGAGGCTCCTCCAAAACTGGTCCGCGATTTCTCATCGGTCCGTGACCGGTCCGAGGGTTTCGTCGAACCACTCCAGCATCGTCGGGATCAGCACTTCGATCTTGAGGGCAACCTCGCGCTCCAGGTCGGGATCGCGGGCGAGATCCACCTCGCCCATCCCTCCGGCGCCGAGAGGAGCGCGGACCTCGTACCGCCCGATGCGATCGCCGGACGAGAAGCGCATGGAATCGGATTAGTGTAGCGGTTTTGGGCGCGCGGGGCGTCGGCGACCGTCGGGACGAGAGCGCATCGATCCGCTGGATCGAAGATCAGGAACAAGAGACGAGGGCGGATGACACGCACCGAAGCGTGAGATGGCGATCACAGAACCGGATCACGCGATACCTCCAAGTGGAGCGGATGATCGGCGGCCGCGTCGACGAGCTCATGAACCGGATGGGCAACATCCTCTGGCGCCGGTGGAGAGAGAACGTCTTCGTGATCGCGCTCGACAAGGCGGAAGGTGTAACGGACGGGACCAGCCCTTCGGCATTTCCTTCGTCGTCCCGCGATGAGCGCCCGACTTCTCAGAGCTGCGCTTCGAGCTCGCTGATTCTCTGCTCGAGAGCGAGAACGCGCTCCTTGAGCTCGACCAACTCGGCCCGGAGTGCCATCTTGTCGAGCTTCTGCTCGACGGCCGTCATCCGCTCTTCCACCCGCCGGACCGCCGCTGTGAGCGCCTGGTATTCGCTCTCGAGGCGGTCGAGACGCTGAAAGACGGCGTCGAAGTTGGCGAGCATCTCCTCGTGAAGCGGAGAGATCTTCGCGTCCAGACGTGCATCGACGATCCGCTCGATGTCGGGGACGAGCACCTCGCGGTGGAAGCGCGTCAGGACGCCGAAAAGGTCCTCGGCCATGAGATCGCGATGATACCGCGGAAGCAGCAGCGTAGCGTTCGAACGCTCCCACGGGCGTGCTTCGCGCGCGGCTCGTCTACCCCAAGTGGAGATGCAACCGGCTCATCCGCGTCGGCGGCGGTTGGGCGCGGGGTCGGGGAAGGTGTTTCCCGCGGAGCGTGGCCACCCTCACCGCTCCAGCTCGCGGCCCCAGCCGAGCACCACGTCGATCCGGGTCGGCCGGGGGTGCGCGTAGATCGTCGGGAGCAGCATCAGGAGTCCGTCGGGGACCGTGGCGAACTCTTCGCTCGCTTGCACTGAGAAGAGTCGCTGGGGCTTGCCCGGGCGGACCTCGTCGCCGTCGATCGTGAGCGTCACCGCATGGATGTCATCAGCGCCGGTCCCGTAGAAGATCTCTTTTCCGTCGGACGACCACTTCGCCTGATAGCCTCCCTCCGTGGAGATCTGCCATCCGCGTCCGCCCGGACGCATGGATCGGACGAAAACCTGACGGACCGAGCTTTCGTTGGAGAGGTAGAGAAGCCATCGTCCATCAGGGGATACACCCTCCGCCGCTTCACTGAAAGGTGTCCGCAGAAAGGGCTGCGGTGTTCGGGGCCCGGCGAGAGGGATCATCCCGATGTCCCAACCGGTCTCGAGATCGCGATCCGAGTAGAGGAGCACACCGTCGGGCGGGAAGGAGCCGTGTACTCCCTCCGATGCGCGTCACTGCCTCCTCCAGCTCCCGTGTTGCGTTCTTCCGCCGGCGCGACGCCGGCCACGGCTCGAGCCGGATCTCGTGACGCCCCGACTCAGTGTGGACTTCACGCGTCCGGACCACGAGTCGCGTCCGCAGCTCGCGCACGACCGGGCCTTTCGCCGTGCGCGGCCCGTCACGCCGAATGGCGTCGAGCAGTCGCCGTGCCTCGACGGATAAGCCCGAGGTCTGCCATGACGCGCCGGAGGTGGCGACGGCGAGGAACGCCGGCCGGAGCTTTCGGTCGATGAACGTGACCTTTCCGCCGAGGAGGTACGTCAGCAGCACATCGCGATCGTCGTCGAGCGACTCCAGCAGGCGAAGATCGCCCCGGCGCGTGGATGGCTCCACCACGATCCCGATAAAGCTTCGCCCGTGAGGATGCCGACGACGCTCGGCAGCGTCTTGTCCTGCAGCAGCAGAAGGCCGTGTTCTCGGAGTCCGCGCCGCACGTCGTCGCAGGTCGTGCTCATGAGTCGTAACCGCCTGCCCGATCGCGCCGAGCTCACGCCGGCGCGGGACTTTTCATCGCGGGCGCAGCCGCGAGCCGCGTCACAGGCGCCGCGCGGGTTCGACGGATCCACAGCTCTGCCGCCACGACGGCCAGCGTGAAGCCGATCCAGTTCGACGCCGCGAACCAGACGGCCGGCCCTTCCATCGTCAGGATCGCGAGCACGATGCCGGCCAGCCGGACGAGCGAGACCCCCAGGCCAACGGCCGCCATCCGGATCATCCATTCGCGGTGGGCGCGAATGTCGCGCCGGCGAATCGCGAGGAAACCCCGAACGACGGCGAATAGAAACAGAGTGCCGAAGAGCGCGATCGCCGCCGATTCGAGCCTTCCCGAGAAGGGCATGAGGAGGCCGAAGAAGAAGGCGGAGAGCCCGATCGGAATCGTGCACACGACGATGAGGCGCCCGGCCCACCGGTGCCACCCGATCGCCCGCCTCCGAATCGCGGCCGAGAACTGCAGCGGAATCAGGATCATGAACAGCGCCGCCGGAACCACGTGCAGAAGCGTCGCGACGGGGTGACGGTTGAACTTCGCCAGGAACCGGCGGTTCTGCTCGTCGAGATCCGTCTCGACGGTGCTTCCCTTCTCGAGACCGAAAGCGCGCTTGAGGATCTCGATGTTCGCCTCGTCGAGGCGCGAGAGCTCCGGCGCCGGCCCGTCCAGAAGGACGACCGACTCGAGCACGCTCCATCCGCGTCCCACCGAGGCGACGAATCCGAAGAAGGCGAGGAGGGCGATCGTTGCCCACGCCGCTGTCCGTGCGCGGATGCATCTCGAGGCGACCGGGCCCGTGGAGAGCTCGCTCATCGACGTGATCAAGATACAACGTTTTCGTCCGAGCGAGCGCCCTGACAAATTTCGGGAAGGAATCGGCGTGCCGGGCGGATCCGGCGCTACTCGACCCGCAGCGCCACCGTCGGATCCACGCGCGTCGCCTGGAGAGCGGGACGGAGCGATCCGATGAGCACCGTCACGAAGCAGACGGCGACCGCGAGAACGACCGTGGTCGCGGTCCTTGCGTGGCTCGCCCGCTGACTCGACGATGGTTCCGACCCGTCGCCGCGTGGCATACTCTCGCCATCGTCCATCGCAACCGAGGGGCTCCATGAAAGCGCCGACTGTCGCATTCGTTCTCGCAGTGATGTCCATCCCTGCGGCCGCTCAGGTAGACGCGACGGCTGCTTGTGACCTCGCGGCTGCCATCGACCGTCTGACCGCCGCCGTCGAGCGAAGCCTCGAGACCGAGCGGGCAGCGCTCCTCCTCGAACGAGTTCGCCTGGGATCGGCTGCAGGGACGTCCGCAGAACAGGACTTCCGCGACGCGCGCGAGAGGAAGCAGGCCATCGAAGACGAGATCGCTGAGCTCGACGTGCAGGAGGCGATGCTCGACGAGCGCCTCACCACGGCGACCGATCCGGCGGCCGCCGCCGAGTTCCGCCAGGTCCGCGATCACCTGCGCCGGCGGGCGGACGAGCTGCGAAAGAACCTGGAGCAAGCCGCCGGACGCGTCGCGCTCGCGGAGGCCGAAGTGGACAAGGGCCGCCGCGAGCTCGAGGAGTGGCTGCGTTACATCGACCGCATCCTCGCGCGCGAGTGAGCTGCGGGCGTCCGGCTCTCCCGGTCACGCGGAGGCCGCCCATCTTTCTTTCCCGGACTCCGGTGTGACCCGGCGGCATGCCGATGCGTCTGAACGGTCGGGACGGAGGAGGACGGTATGTCGATACGGACCATCACCATCGCGATGACGGGACTGCTCGTTGCCGGAGGCGCGGGCGCCGGCCAGACGCACGACGCGAGTCGCGACCATCATTCCGCCTACGCGGAGCAGGCGGGCTCCGGGATCGCGGGTCTTTCGCTTCGCGAGATCGAGCAGCTCGAGAACGGGGAAGGGATGGGGCTCGCGCGGGCGGCGGAAATGAATCGCTATCCCGGGCCGAGACACGTGCTCGGTGCGGCCGAGGAGCTCGGTCTGTCGGACGAACAGCGCCGCGAGACCGAGCGGATCTTCGATGACATGCACGCCGAGGCGGTAGCGATCGGCAAGCGGATCATCGAGAAGGAGCGGATTCTCTCGCAGCGGTTCGCGCATCGTCACGTCGACGAGGACGTCCTCCGCCAGCTCACGGCCGCGATCGCGCGGCTCCAGGGCGAGCTGCGCCTCGCGCACCTGCGCGCTCACCTCCGGATGGAGGAGCTTCTCTCCGGGGAGCAGATCGCGCGGTACCACGAACTGCGAGGCTATGGATCGGCTCGGGATCCCGGTCGCTGATTGGAATCATGGGCGCCTCGCACGTTCTTCGTCACGGGCGAGATCACGGCGCCGCGCTCGAACCGATGCCGGTATACTTCCCGCTTCAGCGACGAGAGGTGAGTCATGAAGGTCGGCGTTCTCGGTTCGGGCGACGTCGCGAAGACGCTCGCCGCGGGCTTCCTGAAACACGGACACGACGTCGCGATCGGCACGCGCACGCCGGCGAAGCTCGAGGCCTGGTCGAGGGAACACTCGGGTGCGAAGGTGGTCTCGTTCTCGGATGCCGCCTCCTTCGGCGACCTCGTCGTCCTGGCCGTGAAGGGAACCGCCGCATCACCGGCGCTCCAGTCGGCGGGTGAGCAGAACCTCCGCGGAAAGACGGTGATCGACACCACGAACCCGATCGCCGATGCGGCGCCGGAGAACGGCGTTCTCAGATACTTCACGACGCTCGACGAGTCGCTCATGGAGCGCCTGCAGAAGGAGTTCCCGAAGGCGCGGTTCGTCAAGGCGTTCAGTTGCGTCGGAAACGCGCTGATGGTCGATCCGAAGTTCGAAGGCGGCAGGGCGACGATGTTTCTCTGCGGAGACGACGAGGAAGCCAAGAAGACGGTCGGCGCGATCCTCGACCAGTTCGGGTGGGACCTCGCGGATATGGGGAAGGCCGAGGCGGCGCGCGCGATCGAGCCGCTGGCGATGCTCTGGTGCATTCCGGGCTTTCTCCGTCAGGATTGGATGCACGCATTCAAGCTCGTGCGGCCGGCGTGAGGTCCTATCTCCAATGTATTCTTGTCCGATCGAACGTCAGACCGTCTCCGAAGAGCTGAAGCAGCTGGTGCAGAACCGGTTCTGAGAAAGCTGGCGCAGGAGGAGTCGCTTGAGAGTGATGAGCCTCGCTCTATTTCTGCTCGCCGTGGGATGTGCCACAACGGATCCGGGCGTCGATTGCTGGTCCGTGGATCTACCCGCCCTTCCGGCCAACCACTTCACGAACGAGCTCTGACTCTCGCCGGAAGGCCTTCCCGCGGCGAGCGCCTCGACGCTGACGCCCTCGTCGCGGTTCGGCCAGTGAACGCGCTTCGCCTTCAGTCGCTCGGCCCGCCCAGCGGCGCGAGCTCGGAGTCGAGGAACGCGAGCGCGTTCTCGAGCGCGGCGCGGTGCGCTTCCGTGCGCGCGTTCTCCAGATCGTGCACCACGCGCCGGCGCGACAGGGAGAGGCTCGCGCGCTTTCGCTCGCGCTCGGCGACATCAGCCGAAATCCGTTGCGGTCTGTCGAGCGGTTCGAGCGACTGCTGTGCCTCGACCGATTTGCTTTCCCATCCTCTGGCCATCAGTGGCAGAGACCTGCATGCATCGCGCCGCATGCCCTACGAGGAGATCCGTCGCGAACGCGCCACAGACGCGAGGGAAGAGTTGGCGTCAGGAAAACCAACCTTTGCAAGCTCGCGGAATTCGTCGAATAGCGCCGGCCGTCAGCGCCACCGGTGGCCGCACCTCTCGCACGCTCGACGCGGATAGAGGCGATCGAAGAGCGCGAACGGAATGAGGACCGTGAGGAGAATCGATCCCTTCTGAAGGCGGCGATCCGGCTCGGCTCGCGTGTCGGACGAGCCGCATCGCGGACAGGCGGGCTCGGTCTCCGGACTCGGCTCCGCTCGACCAGTCTCCGTTTCGGCTATTCCGGCGTGATGTACGCCGCGGTGATACCCCCGTCGACGAGGAAGGTCGATCCGTTGACGTACGACGACTCGTCGCTCGCGAGAAAGAGCGCGGCGCTCGCCATCTCCTCCGGGCGCGCGAAGCGTCCGGGGGGAATGTGCACCAGGCGGCGCTGGCGGCGCTCGGGGTCGGCGAGCAGCTCGGCCAGGAGCGGGGTCTCGACCGGGCCGGGACAGAGCGCGTTCGCGCGGATCTTCTGCCGCGCGAACTCCACGGCGATTTCGCGCGTCATCGCCAGGACGCCTCCCTTCGAGGCCGTGTAGGCGATCTGCGGAACGGCTGCGCCCATCACCGCGACGAACGACGCGGTGTTGATGATCGAGCCGCCGCCCGCGCGGAGCAGAGCGGGAATCGCGTACTTGCAGCCGAGGAAGACGCCCTTCAGATTCACGTCGATGACGCGGTTCCAGACCTCTTCCGGCGTCGTGGTCACCGACTCGTCGCGCGCGTCGAAGATCCCGGCGTTGTTGAACACGACGTCGAGACGTCCCCACTTCTCCTCGGCGAAACGGATCATTGCTTCCGCCTCCGAAGCTTTCGAGACGTCCGCGGCGAACGGGATCGCGTTGCCGCCGATCTCGCTCGCCGTTGCCGTGGCCGCCTCGCGCTTCACATCGACGACCACGACCCTCGCTCCTTCCCGCGCGAACAGCAGGCAGGAAGCTTTTCCGATCCCGCTGCCGCCGCCCGTGATCAGCGCGACCTTGTCCGCCAGACGCATGACACCTCCCGCATGATTGCCCTTCAGGCCTGCTCGAAATACCGCCGCCGTTCCCAGTCGGTTACGGCCGCATCGAACTTCCTCTGCTCGGTCCGGAAGAAATGAAGGTAGTGCTCGACCACTTCCGCGCCGAGCACCGCGCGAGCCCACTCGCTCCCCTCGAGCGCCGCCACCGACTCGAGAAGCGAATGCGGCACCTGCGGGAGCTCGCGCGCGCCGTAGACGTCTCCTTCGAATGCCGGCGGCGGCTCGATCCGTTTGTCGATCCCGTCGAGGCCGGCCGCGAGAGTCACCGCGAACGCGAGATAGGGATTCGCGTCGGCGCCCGCCGCGCGACACTCGATCCGCAGCGACGATCCTTCTCCGACGATTCGGAAGCCGGCCGTCCGGTTGTCGAAGCTCCATGCGATGCCCGTCGGCGCGAACGAGCCGGCGACGTACCGCTTGTACGACGCGGGATATGGCGCGTAGAAGGCGAAGACTTCGCGGAGGTGCTGCATCCAGCCGCCGAGAAACCAGCGGAACAGCGGCGAGCAGCGGACCGGCCCCAGGACTTCATCACCGTCGAACAGCGGCTTCCGCCCCTCGGCGTCCCACAGACTCAGGTGCAGATGGCAGCTCGAGCCGGCGTAGCGCTCGTCCCACTTCGCCATGAACGTGACCGCGCATCCGGCGGCCCAGGCGATCTCTTTCGCCGCCTCCTTGTAGATCACGTGCCGGTCGGCCGTCTCGACGAGGTCTGCGTAGCGGAGGCCGATCTCCTGCTGGCCGGGGCCCCACTCTCCCTTGGACGACTCGACCGGGATGCCGGAGCGCTCGAGGTGGCTGCGGATCGCCCCGATGAGGAACTCTTCTTTCGAGCTCTGGAGAACGTGGTAGTCCTCGATGAGCCGGCCGATCGGCTCGAGACCGACGAAGTTCTTTTCGGCGATCGTCTCGTAGGAGTCGCGGAACACGTAGAGCTCGAGCTCGGAAGCGCCTTTGGCGAGATAGCCGGCCGCGGCGGCGCGGTCCACCTGCTTCCGCAGCATGCTCCGCGGGGCGTGCGGCACGAGCGCGTCGTCGTCGCGCTGGAGCACGTCGCAGAGAACCAGCGCGGTCCGGGCCTGCCAGGAGAGGACGCGCAGCGTCGCGAAATCGGGACGGGGGCGGAAGTCGCCGTACCCTTTCGCCCAGCTCGCGGCACGATAGCCGGGGACCGGGTCCATCTCGACGTCGCACGCGAGCAGGTAATCGCAGGCGTGCATGCCGTGGCGCGCGACCTCCTCGACGAAGTAGGAGGCGGCGAAGCGCTTGCCGACGAGCCGCCCATACATGTCGGGGAAGGCGGCGATGACCGTCTCGATCGAGCCGTCGCCGGCGGCGCGCCCGAGAGTTTCGAGGTCGATTCGTCCCTGCATGATCAGGCGTCCACGTCGATGTAGATCGTTTTCCACTCGATGTAGTGGTCGAGCGCCTGCAGGCCGAGCTCGCGCCCGAGGCCGCTCTGTTTCACTCCGCCGAAGGGCGCCTCGAGATGGACGCTGCTCCCGGAGTTGATCGAGAGATTGCCCGTCTGCACGGCGCGCGCGACGCGCAGCGCGCGTCCCAGATCGCGGGTCCAGATCGAGCCGGAGAGGCCGTAGGCGCTGTCGTTCGCCATCGCGATCGCCTCCCGCTCGTCGTCGAACGAAACGACGGCGACGACCGGGCCGAAGATCTCCTCGCGCACGATCGTCATGCCGGGGTTCGCGTCGAGAAAGACGGTCGGCGGAAGATAGAAGCCGTCCCGCTGCGGCACCTCGCCGCCGCACGCCAGAGTGGCTCCTTCGCGCTTCCCCTCGTCGATGTAGCTCACGACGCGGTCGCGATGCGCGGCGCTGACGAGCGGGCCCATTTCGCTCGCCTCGTCGAGGGGGTCGCCGACCCGGATCCGGCCGAACGCGTCGACGAGTGCCTTCGCGAAGCGATCGTGGATCGAACGCTGGACGAGAATCCGGCTCCGTGCGCAGCAGTCCTGCCCTGCATTGCCGAGCGAGCTCGAGACCGCCGAGGCGACCGCGCGCTCGAGGTCGCAGTCGTCGAAGACCACGTTCGCCGACTTGCCTCCCAGCTCGAGCGTCACACGCTTGATCCCATCCGCCGCGAGGCGCATCACGTTCGCGCCGACCTCGGTCGATCCGGTGAAGGCGATCTTCCGCACGAGAGGATGGCGGACCAGCGCCTCGCCGGCGACCGAGCCCGCGCCCGTGACGACCGTGAAGACGCCCTCGGGGACTCCGGCCTCGAGCGCGAGCTCCGCCAGGCGCATCGCCGTGAGCGGCGTCTGCTCGGCGGGCTTGAGCACGATCGTGTTTCCCATCGCCAGCGCCGGCGCCGTCTTCCACGAGGCGATCGCGATCGGAAAGTTCCACGGAACGATGATTCCGCACACGCCGACCGGCTCGCGGAACGTCATGAGCACCCCGGGCGCGGCGCCGCGGAGCGTCTGGCCCGCCACCTTGTCGACGGTTCCGGCGTAGTACTCGAAACAGCTCGCGGCCAGCTCGACCTCGTCGCGCGCTTCCCGGATCGGCTTTCCGACGTTGCGCGCTTCGGTCCGTGCCAGCTCTTCCCTCTCCTCGCGGATCCGCGCCGAGAGCCGCGTGAGAATCCGCCCGCGATCTCTCGGGCGCATCGACTCCCACGGGCCGCTCCGGAATGCGCGATCGGCGGCGCGAACGGCTCGATCGACCTCCGCCGGATCCGCGCGGAGGGCGGACGTGAGCGGCTGCCCCGTGGCCGGCTCGATGACCGCGAATGTCGAGGACATCGGCGCGTCCCGCTGCAACTGCGGTGCCCTGCGAGCTCGTCCGATCGCCCGCCGTCTTGCGCCAGGCAGGCCGCCGTTTCTGAGAGGGGCCTTCCTGGCGTATCGTTGACCCACCCGAAACAGCACTGGTTACCCGGTCATGGCTACCCTTCTCGATCGTGTACTCGCCGCTCGACGAGAGTCGCGGCGCGTCGAGTTCAAGGAGGCGTTCGACGCCTCGCCGGAGGCGTGGTGCGCGGTCGTCAGGGACGTCGTGGCGATCGCGAATTCGGGGGGCGGCGCCATCCTGTTCGGCGTCGACAACAAGGGGCGGCCGACGGGCCGCGACCTCTCCGCGGTCGCCGGCCTCGATCCGGCACGCATCGCGGACGAGCTTCACCGCTACACCGACTCGCACTTCGCCGACTTCGATCTCGTCGAAGTCGCGAAAGACGGTGCGGCGGTGATCGCTCTGGTCATCGGGGAATCGGTCACGCCGATCGTGTTCTCGAGTCCCGGCACGTACGCGGCCGACGGCGAACGGAAATCGGCCTTCTCGCAGGGCGCGGCCTATTTCAGACACGGGGCGAAGAGCGAGCCGGGGACGACGGAAGATCTCGCCCAGGCGATCGAACGGCGGGTCAAGGCGGTGCGCCGGTCGTGGCTGAACGCCGTCGCGCAGGTCGTGAAATCGCCCGTCGGCGCGGCTGCTCCCGCGTTGCCGTCCGAAGTGAGGGACTCGGACAGCCCGACGGCCACGCCGATTCGAGTCGTCGACGATCCGCGCGCCCCCGCGTTCCGTGTGATCGATTACGACAGGACGCATCCCTATCGTCAGAAGGAGCTGCTCGGCGCCTTTCGCGCGGCGCGGCCGGACGTCGCGATCAATCAGTTCGATCTGCAGGCCGTCCGGCGCGTCTACGACGTCGATGCGAACCCGGAGTTCACGCACAAGTCGCTGTACGGCACGCGACAGTACAGCCCGAGGTTCCTCGAGTGGCTGCTGGAGCAGGCGAAAAGCGACCCGGCGTTTTTCACAAAGGCTAGAGAGGAGTTCCAGCGATCGCGGAAGTGAGGATCCCCGAGCCGCTCCTGCCCGTTTCCGGACGCTGCCGTGGCGGCGGCGGACATCTCGACTCGCCGCCGCGATCGCCGCGAGCGCTTAAAACCTTATTATGCAATGCGATGCCGGAAGCGCGCCGCGTGGCGTTTCGGCTGCACTGGTCGCCTCCCGCATGACGGCGCGGCCATGACGCCCGCGCCCGGGGAGACACCATGAGGATGTTCAGCCGCTTCGCCACGAACGACCTCGCGCTCGCCCTCCGGTCGCTTCGCCGCACACCGGGATTCACCTTCATCGCGATCGTCACCCTCGCCCTCGGGATCGGCGCGAACACCTCGATGTTCAGCCTCCTCAACGGCTACTTCCTCACCCCCGCGCCCTACCCCGACAGCGATCGCCTCGATCGTCTTTACCGCGCCACGCCGCGCGATGCGCGCGGCGGGTTCTCCCCCGCGGACTGGCTCGACCTCCGGACCCAACACGCCGCGTACGGCGACATCGCCGCTTACGCCGGCGCCGAGATGAGCATCTCCGACCCGCGTCGCCCCGCCGAAGTCGCCGAGGGACTCCGCGTGTCCGCGAATCTCTTCTCCGTTCTCGGCACCGCTCCTTCGATCGGACGCGGCTTCCGCAGCAACGAGGAGATCCACGGCAACCATCGCGTCCTCGTCCTGAGTCATCGCTACTGGCAGAACCGTTTCGGCGGCGATCCGGCCGTCATCGGAAGCGCGGTCCGAGTCGATGGCGAGACGCACGAGATCGTCGGCATCCTTCCGCCGGGCTTCAGCGATTGGCGCCACCTGAGCTGGGTCGACGTCTACCGTCCTCTCGGCCTCAGCGAGAAGGAGACCACCGACCGCGGCTCGGCATGGCTCCGCCTCGTCGGACGCCGCGCGCCGGACGTCAGCCTGGCGCAGGCCGAGGCGCTGGTCGCGGAGCTCGGCCGCCGCCTCGCAACGGAGCACCCGATCGAGAACGCGGAGACGACCTGGCGCGTCGTTCCGATCGACGAGACCTGGGTGGCCGCCGAGACGCGCCCCGTCTTCCTGATGCTCGTCGGCCTCTCCGGCTTCGTCCTTCTCATCGCCTGCTCGAACCTGGCGAACCTCCTCCTCGCCCGGACTCTCGCCCGGGCGCGGGAGTTCGCGGTCCGCTCCGCGCTCGGCGCCTCGCGCGCGCGTCTGGTCCGGCCGCTCGCCATCGAATCGTTTCTCCTCGCCCTCGGCGGCGGCGCCTGCGCTCTCATCGTCGCCGTCTGGACCTTCGACTGGATGCGCGTCGCGAGCGCCGGCGACAGCGGCGTCGGCGTCGAGCTGCGCATCGACTGGCGCATTCTCACCTGGGCCTTCCTC
>JBOGJQ010000187.1:0-10415 GCA_050745405.1 Thermoanaerobaculia bacterium
CGGCTACCCTCTTCGGCGCCTCCGGCGCCACCCCAGCGATGGTTATTCTTCTCAGGCGCGGCGGTAGCCGTCAGTGGCTCAGGCTGACGCACGCGTCGAGGTTGTACCTTGTCTCCCGACTGACGACTGACGACTGACGACTGACGACGAGCGACGAGCGACTACTTCGCGAGCAGCGACTCGCGGAGCATCAGCTCGAAGTTCGCGACGAGGAACGGGTCGTGGAAGCTGCCGGCGCGGCGCCGGAGGATCTGGATCGCGGCCTCGCGCGATTGCGCCTTCTGGTAGGGGCGCATCGTGGAGATCGCGTCGAAGGTGTCGGCGAGGGACGTCATCTGGCTGACGAGTCCCGGGCGCCGCGGCTTCTGCAGGATCGGATAGTTCGGCTGGCCGTCGTAGCGGAGATGATGCTCGAACGCCACGGTGATCGCGAGCGGCGGCGCGTTCGGCGTCGAGGAGAGCATCCAGGCGCCGCGCTCGGCATGGCTCGCCATCACGGCCCACTCCTCGTCTTCGAGCTTGCCCGGCTTGTTGAGGATGTCGAGCGGAACGTGGAGCTTGCCGATATCGTGGAGCATCGCGGCGAGGCCCATCGTCTGGACCTGGTCGCTCGAGAAGCCGTGCCACCGCGCCATCGCCATCACCAGGATCGAGACGTTGACCGAGTGGATGAACGTGTATTCGTCGTGATCCTTGAGGTTCGCGAGAGGCAGCATGGAGCGGGTCGAGCGCGAGAGCGACTCGACGAGGCCGGCGATGACCTCTTCGAGCTGCGTCAGCCCCGGCACGCGGTCGTGGCGGTAGCGCGTGAAGGCGTCCTTCGCGCGATCGAGCTGCTCGACCGAGATCCCTTCGCGATCCCCCTCGCCGGCGCTCTCGGTTTCGCCGTCGAGGAACGACACGTCCACGCGGCCGACGATCATGTGGGCGCTCGACGGGGGAGCCACCCCGGCTTTCATCGCCTCGACGAACGCCGTGACCTCTTCGACCGCGAGGCCGCGCGCGAGCGTGAGGCGCTCCACGCTGCGGCGCCGGAGCATCAGGACGAACTGCCGCAGGAAGAGAGTCTCCTTGCGGAGAGGCTTCTGATCGACGAGGAGCTCGTCGCCGACGACCAGAAACGTGATCGCGTCGCGCTGCGTCGCCGCGAGGAGCTCGTCGACGCGGCGGACCACGCGGTCGGCCGCCGCGAGGACCGTCGGGTGCGACAGGCCGTACAGCGTCCTCGCGTTCACCGCGGCGGTGATGTCGACGATCAGCTGTTCGACGGGGGTGCGTTCGGCGCGGCCTGCCGTCATCCGGTGTTCTCCGTGGTCGCGATCGCCGTGCTCCGGGAGAGCTTTGCGGAGATCGCGCGGATGGCCGCGTCGCGGGACGTGAGGCCGTGCTCGACCCATCGGGCGCGGGCCTCGACGGGGTAGTACTCGAGCAGCTCGTACGCATAGCGCCGCTCTTCGGGATCGCGCAGCGAAAAGCGGCGCTCGCGCAGGATCGGGTCGAGCCGCTCGAGGGTCTCCGGCCGGCCGAGCTCGGCGAGCGCGTGGAGCGACTTGAGCCGGATCGATTTCCGGCGGCCGAACCAGTCCCGCTCCATCACGATCCGCAGCAGCGGTCCCTCGGCCTCCACGATTTCGTAGCTGCCGCACAGGGCCACCGCGGATTCGGCCAGCTTCGGATCCGGGTCGCGGATCGCCTTCTCGATCAGGTCGATCGGGAGCCTCGATTCGAACGTCAGGAGACTCTTGATCGCCTCGAGACGCACCCGGATGTCCGCGTGCGCCGTGAGCTTCCGGATCTCCGGGAGCGACTTTCGGTCGCCGACCGAGCGAAGAAGGGTGATCATGTTCCGGACGACGTACCACCGCCGGTCGCCGAGAAGCTGGATCGCGTCGGGGACGATCACGGGCCCGAGTCCGGCGAGGAAGTCGAACAGACGCCGGCGCCGGGAGCGATCGTTCTCCTCGGCGAGGGCGTAGAGAAAGTTCCTCGTTCCGACCGTGCCGAACAGGTCGATGATCCGGCGGATCTGCGGAATGAGCTCGTCCGAGGCGAGGTGGAGCCAGTCGACGAGGACCTGGATCGCGTCACCCGTGCCGATCCGCTCGAGCGACGCGGCCGCGGCGGCCTGGACGTGCGGCGGAACGGCGGGGTCACGCGTGAGCACCTGAATGGTGTCGACGAGCTCGAGCGCCGCGGTCATCTGCATCGTGCCGAGGAGCTCGAGGAAGTGCTCTTCGATGCGGACGAAGACGGCCTCGAGATCGGCGCCCTGCGGCTGCCGCGGAATCATCTCGAGGAGCGCGGCCTGGACGTGCTGGGCGATGTTCTCGTCCTCGAGCGTGGCGAGCCGTTCGCGGCCGAGCTCGAGCGCCCGCTCGCGCGGTCCCTCGTCGCTGGCCGGGATCTCCAGATCGATGTCCTGCAGGAGCTGCTTGTGCTCGGGCGGGTTGAACCGGTCGATGTCTTCGTTGCCGAGAAGCGTCGAGATCTGCGCCGCGAGCTCGCGCGCCTCGTCCTCCACGGTCGTCATGTCCGGCGTGTCGACGGTCGCCGTCATCATGAGTCCCTGAAGCAGCCGGAGGGCATGGGAGGAGAGGCGCACGCCCTCGTGCCGGACCGCGGAGAGCGCGTGCAGGATCTCGTCCGGCGCGAGGAGGCGCGCCAGTGTCCGGAGCTCCTCCTCGGCGCTCGGATCCGTCGCGAGGATCGTCACCGCCGAATGGAGGACGCGCTCCTGGATCTCGCGCGGCAGATTGCGCAGCAGGTCCGCGATCTGGTGCATCGTGACCTGCCGGGTTTCTCCGGCCGCACGGTCGATGTGCGCGGCGACCTTCTCGATGATGAGATCGACGATCTCGTCGCGGGAACCGCGGTCGGGCGCTCCGGCGCCGCCGCGTTCCGAGGTTTCTCCCGTGTCGAGATAATGGAGGAGCACGGACGCGACGCCTTTCGCCGTGATCGCTTCTTCCTCGAGATCGGTCGCGCCGACCTCGGAGAGCTCCCGTCCGCTGAGGATCGCCTTCAGGATGTCCTCGAACAGCGACTTCGGCTTCTCCTCGGCCTCACCGTCCACCTCGTCGGTGGCACGCACGGCGGAGTAGTCGACGGGCGTCAGGGCGACGTGCTGGATTCCCGCGGCCGCGATCTCGTCCCACAGCGCGCGGCCCGGACGCGGATCGCCCGCGGCGAACCGGAAGAGCATCTCGAGCTCCCACGCTTCGACCGCGCGGTCGACCGAAACGATCGCGACGCCATGCCGGTAGAGCGCCTCGGCGAACTTCCGCGCCTGCGTCGAGTCGATCTTTTCGTCGGCGATGAACAGCGCGTCGCGCCCGATGCCGAGCGTCACCGTGCCGCCGAGCGCCGCCGCCTCGGCGAGCTTCCGGTGTGCGTCGTTCAGAGACGCCACGAACGTCGGATGTCCCGGTGGATACGCGCTGATGTTCTTCCAGGCGACGGCAAGCACCCGAGCCAGATCCGGAGCCCGAATCGCTTCGCCAGAGGGATGCACGGCGTCAGGGTAGCGCGGCGCCGTGAGCCGAGGCAATCATTCGCGCCGTGGCCGCGGCGTCCCGCCGCGAGCCCCCGACGCCAGCGTCGGTCCCTGGAGGGTGCGCGCCGAGACGGCGCGCCCACATCGGGGGCGACTAACGCCTACGAGGCAATCACCGCCGCAACGCAGGCAGAGACCTTCTTCGCGGTGGGCAGATCGAGGAACTCGTTCGGGCCGTGCGCATTCGAGTGCGGCCCGAGAACACCCGTGACGACGAACTGCGCCTCGGGAAACTTCTCGTGGAGCATTCCCATGAAGGGGATCGATCCCCCTTCGCCGATCGTGGCGAAGCCCGCGCCGAACCAGGCCTTCGAGGCCTCGTCGAGCGCTTTGTCGAGACGCGCGTCGATCTCCGGCGCCAGCCATCCCGGCGCGCCGCCGTCGGAGCTCCACGTCACTCGGGCGCCGTGCGGCGGGTCGCTCGTCAGCAGCTCGCGGATTTTCCGGTCGGCCTCCGCCGCCGGCAGCGTCGGCGGGATGCGGATCGAGAGCTTCACGTCGGTGAACGGGCGGAGGACGTTCCCGGCCTGGCGGCCGCCCGGCATCCCGTCGATGCCGACGTACGAGACGGACGGGCGCCATGTCTTGCCCAGAAGCAGCTCGACGGGATCGTCGGAAACGGGCCGCACGCCGGGAGCGAGCGGGAACTTCGACCAGACCTCGTCGCCGAGAATCGAGGCCGAGCGGCGCACGCTCTCGAGCACGTTCGGCGGCACCTCGACGTACAGCCACTCGGGCCGGAGCCGCCCCATCTCCGCGTCCTCGAGACGGTCGAGAAGATGCCGCAGCACGCGGAAGCTCGACGGAACGATCCCCCCGGCGTCGCCCGAGTGCACCCCCTCGGTCAGCACTTCGACGCGAAGGCTTCCCGTGACGACGCCGCGGAGCGAGGTCGTCACCCAGAGCCGCTCGTAATCGCCGCATCCGCTGTCGAGACAGACGACGAGCTCCGGCGTGCCGATCCTCTCCTTCAGATGATCGACGTACCACGGCAGGTCGAACGACCCGCTCTCCTCCGATCCTTCGATCATCACGACGAGACGCGGGTGATCGGTCTTCTGATCCTGCAGCGCGCGAATCGCGGCGAGCGCGGCGAAGATCGCGTAGCCGTCGTCGGCGGCGCCGCGCCCGTACAGCCGCTCGCCGCGCCACACCGGCTTCCACGGCCCGAGCCCCTCGTCCCAGCCGCTCATCTCCGGTTGCTTGTCGAGATGGCCGTACAGAAGGACCGTCCCCGGTCTCGTTCCTTCGACCTCGATGAAGATGAGCGGCGTCTTCCCCTCGGATTCGACGACTTCGAGACGCGCGCCCCGGATCCCCTGGTTTCCGGCCCATCCCGCGAGGAGCTTCGTCGCGCGGTCCATGTGGCCGTTCGCCTTCCACTCCGGATCGAAATAGGGGGAGAGGTTCGGGATCGCGATGTAGCTCTCGAGGGTCGGAATCGCCTTCTCGTCCCAGAAACGGTCGACGATCCGGCGGGTGGTCTGCGGGTCCATCACAACTCCTTGGGAACGTGTCGCCGGCATGCGGGTCACGGGACGAAATTCTGGGGCGGAAGGGGCTGGTCTTCGTCGACGCCGCTCATCTCGGCGCAGAGACGGATGAGCTTGCGCACCTCAGGCGAGGCGGCCTCGTACGCGCGGCAGAGGCGCTCGACCTCGTCCTCGGTGTCCCCCAGGCGGACGGTGAAACCGTCCACGGGCTGCGCGGGGCGGGCGATGATCGTCTTTTTCCAGACGCCGTCGGGGCCGAGACGGCAGCAGACGTAGCTCGCCGGCTGGGCGCGGCGGACGCGGCCGCCGCCGGTGGACTCGCGGACGAACGGGACGTCATCGGCGAGCTCGGCGACGGCGGCGTGCGCGTTCGCCTTCTGCGCCTCGAGGGCGCGAACGACGTGGTTGCTGATCAGGCGCCTCAGAGCCCCCGCGGCCGCGCCGCCGCCTGCGAGGAAGGAGAGTCCGGAGAGGTAGACCCGCTCGCCGCGCGCCTCGGAGAGAATCGGCTGGAACTCACAGCGCGTGACGAGGCAGTCGACCTCGATCATCTCCCCCTCGATCTCGAAACGAAGAGGAACGCTCTGGTCGAGCTCGAGGGGACGGTCGTGCCGTATCCTCGCGCCGAGAAGGCCAACGTCGAGCACCGTCGCCTCCAGGTCCCCTACCGTGGCGGGAACCGGCTGCGCGAACTGCACGCGCTCGACGCGCCGCCGGTCGCTCTCTTCGTCACTCATCGCGGCGCGAGTGTAGCAAAACCGAGTCGGGAGTCTCGCGACTCCCGACTCGCTACTTCGCGAAGACCTCCTCGACCGGCGTGATCGTCACGCTCGTGGGCGCGAGCTTCCGCGCGCCGATGACCTTGTCCTCCTCGAGGAGCTCCGCGGGCTTCTCCGCGTCGTACGCGATCGGCGAGAACCGGTCGCTGACCAGGGCTTCCTTCAGCCCCTCCGCATCGTCCGCGATCATGACCACGAAGAGATCGTCGAACTGCAGGTGCTTCGCGATCGCGCGGTTCACGTCCTCGACCGTGAGCTTCGCGAGCGCGTCCCGCATGTACTTCGTGTACTCGGGGATGCCGTACCACGCCGAATCGAGCGCGTAGCCGATCTGCTGGTTCTGCGTGGCGGTGAGAACGTAGACGTTCTTCATGAGGTACTGCCGCGTGGCCTCGAACTGCTCGGGAGTGAGACCATTCTCGACCAGCTTCTCGAGCTCGTGCGTCGCGATGCGGAGCGCCATGTGCGCGTTGACCGGCACGACCGGCCGGATCCAGACCTCGAAGATCTGCTCGCGGCGCGCGATATTCGGGTCGGGGTGGAACTGGAACATGCCGCGCGGGAACGCCTCGATGTAGGCGTAGTCGCCGTAGTTCATGCCGCGCACCTCGCGGATGCGCTGGTAGAGGTGGGACACCGACGAGCGGTGCTCGCCGAAGAAGGCGCGGGCGACCGAAAGCGCCGGGAAGTCGGGATGCGACCGTGTGACGTCGATCGGGAATCCGAACGAGATCGCGACGGCACGCGTCGACTTGTCGATGATCTCGACCTCGATGCCGTCCGGCTCGCGGGGCGTCACGCCCTGCGGCGCCGGCGTGTTGCCGGCCGGCAGCCGCGACAGCGCCGTCCGCAGCCGCGCGACCATCTCCTCCGGCGCGTCACCGGCGACGCCGACCGTCAGGTTCCCCGTCGTGTAGTGCTTCCGGACGAACTCGCGCACGTCCTCGAGCGTGATCGCGTCGATTCCGGCCACCGTCCCGAGCGGCGGGTGCTCGTACGGCGTGCCGCGGAAGACGAGGTACTGCAGGCGCTCCTTGCCGAGCTCCTCCTCGTTGTTCGCGCGGAGGTCCTGGAGAAGCGCGTTCTTCTGCGCGTCCTTGAGCCGCGCGAAGTCCTCTTCCCGGAAACCGGGGTCGAGGAGCTGCGGTAGGGCGACGTCGAGGAAACGTTCCCAGTTGTCCGCGTGGATGCGGCCGGTGAACGTCGTCATCTCCTTGTCGACCTGCCGGGCGAACGATCCGGCGATCGGATAGAGAGCGCGCGTGATCTCGTCGATCCGCATGTCCTTCGAGCCGGCCTCCGTGACCATCGCCGCGGCGAGGGCAGCGAGGCCCTCTTTTCCTTCCGGATCGTGGGCCGAGCCGACGTCGAAGAGGAGCTTGACGTTGAGCTGGCGGAGCGGCGTCCGCTGCGTGATGAATGTCACTGGGGCCGCTTCGGCGGCGTCCGCCTTCGGCGCGAGGGAGGCGATCGCCGGGAGCTCGCCGATCCCCTCCGGCATCGGCTGCTGCGAGAGGGTCGTCACGACGAGGCGCTCGTCGGTCAGATACGTCTTCGCCGCCTCGAGCAGACGTTCCGGCGTCAGCCCCTGATAGAGGCGGAACGCGTTGTTGATCGTGTCGTAGTCGCGGTTGAAATGCGCGAAGCTCGCGATGCTCGAGGCGATCGCGCCCGTGTTGTCGAGCGACCGCGCGAACGCGTAGCGCGTGTTCGACTTCGCGTCCTCGAGCTTCTGCGCGTCGATGGCCTCCGTCCGCGCCCGCGCGACCGTCTTCAGGATCTCGTCGCGGACGTACTTCGCGTCCTCGATGTCCTTCACGCGCGCCAGCACGATCGCCAGCGTCGGGTCCTTCCGGGCCGGGGCGTACGGGCCGAAGTCGTCGACGACCTGCTCCTGCTCGACGAGCTTCTTGTAGAGATCCGAGGTCGAGCCGAACCACAGCTCGAGGAGCGTGTCGAGCGCGGCGTAGTCGTCGCTCGTCTCCGAGAACGCCGGACCGTGGAAGGCCACCGCGACCCACGGAAGCGTCGGCGTCTCCCACGCGACGTGCGCGTACTCGGGACCCTGCGGCGGCGGCTCGGTCGGAATCGCGACCTTGTAGTCGCCGCCCTCCCAGTCGCCCCAGTACTTCTCGACCAGCCGGAGCGTCTCCTCCGGATCGACGTCACCGGCGACGATCACCGTCGTGTACTCCGGCCGGTACCACCGCCGGAAGAACGTCTTCGAGTAGTCGAACTGATTCGGCATGTCCTCGATGTCTTCGATGAAGCCCATCGTGGTGTGTTCGTAGGGGTGCTTCTCGTATGCGGTGTCCCGCAGGACCTCGAAGAGCTTCGAGACCGGGTTCGCGCTGTTCTTGTTGTATTCGCCGAGAACCGCTCGCGCCTCGGTCTTGAAGTCCTCGACCGAGTAGCTGAGATTCTGGAAGCGGTCGGCCTCGAGCATGAGCATCGTCTCGAGGTCTTCCTTCGCGAACGTCATGTGGTAGTTCGTGAGGTCGTCCGAGGTGTAGGCGTTGTTGCTCGCGCCCGCCTTCGTCAGGATTGCCTGGTACTCGTCGTTCGAGAAATTCGGCGTTCCCCGGAACATCATGTGCTCGAAAAAGTGAGCGAAGCCCGACTTCCCCGGCTCGACCTCGTTCCGCGATCCGGTCTGGACCGGGATCTGGAGCGAGACGAGGTTCGGGAAGCCCGTCGGGACGACGATGACCTTGAGTCCGTTCGGCAGCGTCTTCTCGACGGCATCGAACGGCAGAATCGACTCGGTGGCCTCCGGGCTCTCCTGCGCGAACGCCGTCGTCGAGAGGGCGAGCGCGGCGAGCAGGACTGCCACCATGCGGAGCTTGGACATGATTCTCCCTTCGTGCTGCTGGGTTTGGGCGCCGCGGACCACGCGGCGGGCTCAATAGATCACAAACGGTCCGCAACGAACGTGCTATTTCGTCGATTGGGTTCGGGGTATGCCCGGAGGGGAGACCGAGCCGCAGATTTCGCAGATTGACGCAGATTGTTTTTGGCCTTTTCATCTGCGGCAATCTGCGTAATCTGCGGCTCCCGTTCTCCTGGGCGGGCGGGGCGCAAATGAATTTGTCGCTCTGGATCCGGGGGCAGCGCGCCCTCCGGGCGCTCGCCCCCGGCTATTGTCCGCGGCCCTGCGGGCCGAATGCTGCCTCGCGAGATCGGCGATGGTAGCGGTCAGATCGCGCGAGTTCCGGCGGGCCTCAGGATCCGGAGCGATCCGGGATGCACGGTGAATCGGATCCGCGCGGGGAGCTCGATCGGCTCTCCGTCCACGTGCGCTTTGCCCGCGGCCTCCCGCGCGATCTCGATCGTGCGGCCGCGGCGAATCGTCACGCCCGATCCGTCGCGGAGCTGTCCGGTGAAGAGGCGGCGCAGGAGCAGCGGAACCGCGAGCAGCGGGGGGTCGGCGAGAATGCAGACGTCGAGGAGGCCGTCGCGGAGGGAGGCGGCGGGCGCGATGCGCGCCTCGTTTCCATACTGGCTCGAGTTCGCGACGGTCACGAGGAGCGCGCGCGAGCGGATCGTCTCGCCGTCGACCGTCACGACGTAGTCGGCCGGCCTGTAGCCGCGAAGCAGAAGGATCGCCTCGCGGACGTAGGTCTCGAGCCCGCGCTTGCCCCGGAGGCCGAACCGGTGCGCGACCTCGGCGTCGAATCCGACGCCCGCGACGCCGAGGAATGGGCGGCCGTCCGCGAGCCCGGTGTCGACCGGCTCGACGCGCGAGGAGGCGATCGCATCGAGCGCGCTGACCATGTCCATCGGGATGCCGAGGTGGCGCGCGAGGCCGTTGCCGGAGCCCGCCGGGAGGATGCCGAGGGCGATGGGGGAGTCGATGAGGCGGGTGCCGATCTCGTGGACCGTGCCGTCGCCACCGACCGCGATCAGCGCCTCCACACGCTCGCGCTTCGCGTCGGCGACGAGGGCGTCGAGGTCTTCCTTCCGGTCGCAGCGGCGGACGGACGCAGCGAGGCCGGCGCGGCCGCAGCGCCTCGCGATCGCCTCGCCGAGCCGGTCGAGATCGCGGCGTCGTCCTGACGCTGGATTGATGATGAAACGGACGTTCATGCGGCAGACCGTTGTGTAGAATACTTCCGTCCACCTCCCGACAATGAGCTCGCCGCCGCCGACCGTCCTTCTCCTCGACGACAATCCACTCGTCCTCAAGCTCGGCAGGGCGCTCCTCGAGAAGGAAGGATGCACCGTCGTGACGACGAGCAACTGGGGGGAGTTCGGTCAGGCGATGGTCAGCGCTCCGCCCGACATGATCCTGATGGACGTGAACATGCCGTCGATCAGCGGCAACCGCCTCACGGAGATCCTCAAGACGAACCCGAAGAAAGCCGCGATCCCGGTGGTCCTCATGTCCGACATGCCGGAGGAGAATCTGGCGCAGATCGCGCAGAAGTCCGGCGCCGATTTCTGGGTGCGCAAGCCGCTGACGAAGGAGAAGATCGTCACGCTGCTCGCGAAGTGCGTCCGGCGGTAGGGCGCGCTGGTCCTATGCGTCCTATACGTCCTATTGGTCCTATTCAGGAATAGGACGTATAGGACGTATAGGACGTATAGGAC
>JBOGJQ010000188.1:0-9745 GCA_050745405.1 Thermoanaerobaculia bacterium
CTGTTCGCTCTCGCCCTGATCGTGATCGCCGTCGGCGCGAACCTTCCGTCGCTCGACGGCTGGTGGGGGACGGACGATCCGCAGATCCTCCTCCACGCGATCCGGAACACGCCTTTCGAGACGCTCGCCTCGAGCGCCGCGTGGCAGACGCTCTCGACGTCGAGCTTCACCCCACTCGTGACACTGTCGTTCGAGATCGATCGCGTGCTCTTCGGTCTGCGGCCGCTTTTCTATTACCAGCACCAGCTCCTCGCGATCGCGGTTTGCGTTCTTCTCCTCTACCTCCTTCTCGAGCCGGTCACCGGGCGGCCGATCGCGTTTCTGACGGCGGCCGCCGCGGGAGCGGGGCCGGCGATGGCGCTCGCGGCGGAGTCGCTGATGATCCGCCACTACGTCGAGGGGCTCGCGCTCGCGCTGGCGGCGCTCGTGGTGTGGCGGAGCGGCGAACCGGACCGGATCGCGCCGGGGCGGGAGATCGCGGCCGCCATCCTCTATCTCCTCGCGATGCTCGCGAAAGAGATCTACGCGCCGCTGCCGCTGCTTTTTCTCGCCGACGGCCTCGCGCGGCGTGTGCCGCTCCGCGCGACGCTCGCGCGGCTCGTTCCCGCGAGCGCGGCCGCGGCGGTCTACCTCGTATGGCGGACGGCGATGCTCGGCGCGATCGGCGGTTACGGAGACGCGGCCGCCGCCGGTTCGATCTTCGGCGCGGCGTGGCATCTCTACCAGCGGCTCCACGCCTCGTCGCCTGTCTGGATCGTCCTCGGCGTTCCCGTTCTCGCGCTG
Source organism: Thermoanaerobaculia bacterium (assembly GCA_050745405.1). Classification (GTDB taxonomy): domain Bacteria; phylum Acidobacteriota; class Thermoanaerobaculia; order Gp7-AA8; family Gp7-AA8; genus JBOGJQ01. The sequence continues at coordinate 784 of JBOGJQ010000188.1, forward strand.
GTGGCGATCGTCGCAGCGCTGCGTGTCCGGCCGCGCGCGACCGCGCTCGTCACGATCGCCACGTTCGTCGCGCTCGCCCTCCCCCTCGTTCCCGTCGCCGGCCTCGCGGAGGCGCGGTACGCGTTCCTCCCCGGCATCGCCGCGGTCGTTCTCGTCGGACTCGGCCTCGCGCAATGGCCGCGGCGCGCGGCCGTTGCGGCGGGGGTGCTGCTGCTCGTCCTCCAGGCTGTCGCGGGGTTTCACCTCCACGAGTCGCTGGAGGAGGCGAACGCGCACGGGGTGGCCGAGGGGCGGTACGTCTGGGAAGAGCCGGCGTCGGCCCCCCCTCTGCTCGCGCAGTCGCCGGCGTGGTATCTCACGGGCCTTCGCGAGCTCCGGCAGCGGTCGGGAGATGGCGCCGCGCCACCTTTCTATTTGTCGCGCGAGGCGCTCCTCGTGGGCGCGGTCGAGCCGGAGGAGGTCGTCCAGGTCCGCGCCGGGGGAATGCCGTATCGCGATCCGGATCTCGTCGCCTGGATTCTCGACGCTCGGGCCCGCTTCGACGGCTCCATCGCGGCGTCGGTCAGCGCCGAGCGCGAGGGCGACGTGATTCGCTGGAACCTCTCGCCGCAGGCCGCGCGGTTCACCTGGCTCACCGTTCCCGAGTACGACGAGTACTCGATTCCTCCCGCCGGATCGCGCCGGATTCCGGAGCCGGTCGGCCCGCAGCATTTCCGGATCCTTGTCGAGGTGCCGGGCGCGGATGGGCGGACGCGATGGAACGTCACGCCGGTGCTCGAGGTGCCTTCGGAAGGAGAAGTCGTCCGGTGGCCTTGAACGCGTTCGCGTGTGCGCGCAAAGGCGTTCCTGCGCTCGATGGTTGTGGTATAAAAATCTCACGCTGAAAAAGCCCGCGTAAAAGAACGGTTGATCGCTTCGAGAAAGGAGTCGTCCGGCATGGCAACGCGCAAGAAGAGCAGGAAAGCCACGAAGAGGTCGAAGGCGGCTAAGAAGGGTCCCGCGAGAAAGAAGGCGACGAAGAAGCGCGCAGCCGGACGGACCGCGGCCAAAAAGCGGACGGCGAAGAAGGCCGCGAAGCGGCCGGCGGCGCGGAAGGGCGCCACCCGGAAAGCCGCGAAGAAGGCGCCGGCGCGGAAGAAAGCCGCCGCGAAAAGAGCACCCGCGAAGAAAGCGGCGGCGAAGCGAGCTCCCACGAAGAAGGCCCCCGCGAAGAAGGCAGCCGCGAAGAAGGCTCCCGCGAAGAAGGCTCCCGCGACGCGCGCGCCGATGACGATGCCGGCGCCGAAGACCAGGCCGGCGGCCCGGCCGAGCGCTCCCCCGAAAGCGGCGCCGGCGCGCCCGGTCGAGCAGCCGCAGGGGACTCCGCCCGCCGTTCCGCCGGTGACGAGCTCCGGATTCGAGCAGCCCGCCCCCTCGCGACGCGAGTGGGAGACGGAAGAGGAAGGCGGCGGGTTCGAAGAAGAAGAGGAAGAACCGCCGCGGCGGACCTTCCGGCCCCGCGGCCTCGAGACCTCGTTCGAAGAAGAAGAAGAGTTCGAAGAGGAAGAAGCGGACACCTACGACCGCGACATCGTCCAGGCGGACTACGACGAAGACGAATATTAGTCATCAGTCGTCAGTCGTCAGTCGTCAGTCGTCAGTCTCCGAGTCTCGGTCTCCCCTGACGACGGACGACCGACGACGGACGACTCCCCCGGCCATTTGACGCGCCCGGCGCGAAAGTCTAAAGTCACCCGTGCTGGAGTGATTTGGGGCCGCTTGCAACCAGCTTAAAAAAAGCTAAAGTCGCCGTGGAAGGACCCTCTTCCGCCGCTCGAGCGCCCCACGCTTCCGTGGGGCTTTTCTTTTTTTGGGAATGGGGCACGAGGAAACCCGAATGACGCCGACCCGCCGCATCGAAGAGCTCCACGCCCTTCTCCGCCGCCGCATCCTCATCCTCGACGGTGCGATGGGGACGATGATCCAGCGGTACGGGCTCGCCGAGGCGGACTTCCGCGGGGACGTGTTCCGCGATCATCCGAAAGACCTCAAGGGAGCGAACGATCTCCTTTCGATCACCCGCCCCGAGGTCATCGAGGAAATTCACCGGAAGTATCTCGAGGCGGGCGCCGACATCGTCGAGACGAACACGTTCAACGCGACGTCGATCTCGATGGCGGAGTACGGCCTCGAAGGGCACGTGTACGACATCAACGTCGCCGCCGCGCGCGTGGCGCGTCGGGCGGTGGACGCCGCCATGGCCGAGGACCCGTCGCGCCCGCGCTTCGTCGCCGGATCGCTGGGCCCGACGAGCCGCACCGCGTCGCTCTCGCCCGACGTGAACAACCCGGGCTTCCGCGCCGTCTCGTTCGATCAGCTCCGCGACGCGTACTACCAGGCCGCGCGGGGGCTGGTCGACGGCGGCGCCGACCTCCTCATCCCCGAGACGACGTTCGACACGCTGAATCTCAAGGCCGCCCTCTTCGCGATCGAGCAGCTCTTCCACGATCGCGGCATCCGCCTCCCCGTGATGGTCTCCGTCACGATCACGGACCTCTCCGGCCGCACGCTCTCCGGTCAGACGGTCGAGGCGTTCTGGGCCTCGGTCTCTCACGCCCCCATGCTCTCGGTCGGGATCAACTGCGCCCTCGGCGCGAAGGAGATGCGCCCGTACGTCGAGGAGCTGTCGCGGATCGCCCCGGTCTATCTCAGCGTCTATCCGAACGCCGGGCTTCCGAACGAGCTCGGCGAGTACGACGAGACGCCGGAGTCGATGGCGCGGCAGATCCGCGAGTTCGCCGCGGAAGGATGGGTGAATCTCGTCGGCGGGTGCTGCGGCACGACGCCCGATCACGTCCGCGCGATCGCCGAAGCCGTGGCCGACCTGCCGCCGCGGAAGCCGCCCGAGCCGTCGCCGTACCTCCGCCTGAGCGGTCTCGAGGCGCTCACGATCCGCCCCGACTCGAACTTCATCGTCGTCGGCGAGCGGACGAACGTCACGGGATCGCCGAAGTTCAAGAAGCTGATCTTCGAGCGAAATCTCGAAGCGGCGCTCGCGGTCGCGCGCCAGCAGGTGGAGAACGGCGCGAACATCCTCGACGTGAACATGGACGAGGGCCTTCTCGAGTCAGAGAAGGTGATGGTCGAGTTCCTGAACCTCGTCGCCTCGGAACCGGAGATCGCGAAGCTGCCGATCATGGTCGACTCCTCGCGCTGGAGCGTCATGGAGGAGGGCCTCAAGCGGCTCCAGGGGAAGTCGGTCGTCAACTCGATCTCGCTCAAGGAAGGGGAAGACGTCTTCCGGGAGCACGCGCGCCTGGTCCGGCGCTACGGCGCGGCGGTCGTCGTCATGGCGTTCGACGAGACGGGGCAGGCGGACTCGGCCGAGCGGAAGGTCGAGATCCTCTCGCGCTCGTACCGCATCCTGACCGAGGAGATCGGGTTCGCTCCGCAGGACATCATCTTCGATCCGAACGTTCTGACCGTCGGCACGGGCATCGAGGAGCACGCGGACTACGGCGTCGCGTTCATCGAGGCCGTCCGCGAGCTGAAGAAGCGCTTCCCGCTCGCGAAGACGAGCGGCGGGATCAGCAACGTCTCGTTTTCTTTCCGCGGGAACAATGCGGTCCGCGAGGCGATGCACGCGGCGTTTCTCTACCACGCGATCGAGGCCGGCCTCGGAATGGGCATCGTCAACGCGGGGCAGCTCGCGATTTACGAGCAGATCGAGCCCGAGCTGCGCGAGCTCGTGGAGGACGTCCTCCTGAACCGCCGTCCCGACGCGACCGAGCGCCTCATGGCATCCGCCGAGACCGCGAAGGGAACGGAGAAGGTGCGGGAGGCGAAGGACGAGGCGTGGCGGCACGGCTCGGTCGAGGAGCGGCTGTCGCACGCTCTGGTCAAGGGCATCGTCGATCACCTCGAGACGGATCTTCCGGAGGCGCGGGAGAAGTACCCGAGCGCGCTGTCGATCATCGAGGGGCCGCTCATGGACGGGATGAACGTCGTGGGGGACCTGTTCGGCAGCGGGAAGATGTTCCTTCCGCAGGTCGTCAAGAGCGCGCGCGTCATGAAGAAGGCGGTCGCGTGGCTGCTCCCGTTCATGGAAGCGGAGAAGGCGGCCGCGGGCGACCTCAAGGCGCAGGGGCGGGTCCTGCTCGCGACGGTCAAGGGCGACGTCCACGATATCGGCAAGAACATCGTCGGCGTCGTCCTCGGCTGCAACAACTATCGCGTCATCGACCTCGGCGTCATGGTTTCGGCGGAGAAGATCCTCGACATCGCGCGCCAGGAGAACGTCGACGTGGTCGGGCTCAGCGGTCTGATCACGCCGTCGCTCGACGAGATGGTCCACGTCGCGCGCGAGATGACGCGCCTTCGTTTCGAGGTGCCGCTTCTGATCGGCGGCGCGACGACCTCGAAGCTGCACACCGCGCTCAAGATCGCGCCGGCGTACGACGGGTCGACCGTCCACGTCCTCGACGCCTCGCGCGCCGTAACCGTCGTTTCGTCGCTGCTCGGCGACGCGAGCGACGCGTTCATGCGGAAACAGCGCGAGGAGCAGGAGATGCTCCGGAAGCGACACGCCGAGGCGGCCGGCGACCGGCCGCTGATCACTCTCGAGCAGGCGCGGGAGCGGCGCGCGCGACTCGACTTCTCGTCGGTCGACGCGCCGTCGTTCACGGGGATCAAGTCCCTCAGCCGCATGCCGCTCGAAACGCTGACGGAGATCATCGACTGGAGCCCCTTCTTCCACGCATGGGAGCTCAAGGGGATGTATCCGAAGATCTTCGAAAACGAGATCTACGGCGCGAGGGCGAAGGAGCTGTTCGACGACGCGCGCCGCCTGCTCGACGAGATCGTCGCCAAGCAGCTCCTCACGGCCGAGGGGGCGTGGGGGCTTTTCCCGGCGAACGCGGTGGGCGACGACGTCGAGGTCTATCTCGACGCCGATCGTTCCCGCGTTCTGACGACGTTCCACACTCTGCGGCAGCAGCAGGTGAAGAACGCGGATCAGCCGCATCTCGCGCTCGCGGACTTCGTCGCTCCGAAGGAGAGCGGGCGCGTCGACTCTGTGGGAGCGTTCGCCGTGACGTCGGGCGGCGGGCTGCAGGAGCTGGTCGAGCGCTTCGAGCGCGATCACGACGACTACGGCGCGATCATGGTCAAGGCACTCGCCGATCGCCTCGCGGAGGCGTTCGCCGAGTGGCTCCACCGGGAGGCGCGCGTCGCGTGGGGCTACGGCCGCAACGAAGGGCTGACTAAGGAGCAGCTCATCCGGGAGGAGTACCGCGGCATCCGCCCGGCGCCGGGGTACCCCGCGCAGCCCGACCACACCGAAAAGCGGCTGATCTTCGATCTTCTCGAGGTCGAGCGCCACACCAACATGCAGCTCACCGAGACGTTCGCCGTCTGGCCGCCCTCGTCGGTGAGCGGGCTCTACTTCGCGCATCCGGAAGCGCGCTACTTCGCGGTCGGCCGGATCGGGAAGGACCAGGTGTTCGACTACCACCTGCGGAAGAACCTCCCGCTGCAGGCCGTCGAGCGCTGGCTCGCGCCGATCCTCGGATACGATCCCGAGCCGGTCGCGGCCGACGCGCCGTGCCCGTGCGGCCGGACGCACGTGGGGGCGATGTCGGCGCGGTGATGGACCCCTGTGGCCGGGGCGTCCCGCCCCGGTACCCGGTGTATCGTGGTACCAGGATCGGGTTCCGGGCCGAGACGGCCGGGCCACAGGCCGGTAGGCTTCGTGCACGATGCTCAAGGCGCCATGAGAGCCGTAATCGCCGCGTTGCTCGCCATCGTCCTCGCGCCCGCGGCCGTCCCCGCCTGCTCGATCGCCGTTTTTCCGCACGAGATCGATCCCGCGGCGTGCGCCGTCGATACGAATCGGCCGGAGCCTCCCGCGCTCGAGGTCGAGACGATCACGCGCGGGCGCGGACCGAAGAGGGATGGAGAAGCGATCAGCGTGACGAGCTGCGACGACATCGGATTCATTCATCTCGCGTTCCGCACGCCTCCGCGCGACGACCGCACGCCGCGCGAGCAGCTCGGCTTCCTCGTCGTCCACACGGAGGGCGAGCTCCCCGCCGGCATGACCCTTCCCGACGAGGCGCTCCGCGCGCCGGGCGAGACCTACACTCTCCACTGGATCGACGGCGCGACCGACGACCAGGAGCCGATCGCGTTCGCGGTCTCGCTGATCGCCCTCGACGTCGCCGGAAACCGCAGCGAGCCCTCCGCCCCGGTCTGGATCCGCCATCCCGGAACCGAATCGCGTTAGGATGAAGCCCTCGCAATCACGGAGGGCCACATGATCCGATCGCTCCGATTCCGACTGAACGGCAAACCGGTCGAGCTCGAAACGGACGAGGACCGCACGCTTCTCTGGGTCCTCCGCACCGATCTCGCCACCACCGGGCCCAAGTACGGATGCGGCGAAGGGATCTGTGGCGCGTGCACGGTCGTCGTCGACGGCGAGGCCGTCCGCTCCTGCACGGCGACGCTCGGCTACGTCGACGGCAAAAACGTGACGACGATCGAAGGCCTCGAGACCGACGGCCGGCTTCACCCGCTGCAGCAGGCTTTCCTCGAGCACGGCGGGTTCCAGTGCGGCTATTGCACGCCAGGGATGATCATGAACGCGTACGCGCTCCTGGCAACGTCGCCGAAGCTCACGCGCGAGGAAATCGCCGCGGGGATGGAAGACAATCTCTGCCGCTGCGGCGCGCATCCCCGCATCGTCGCCGCGATCGAGCAGGCGGCGAAGGCGAACGGAGGTGCGCGATGACGACCGTCATGACCCGCCGCGGCGTCGACCGCCGCTCGTTCTGCAAGCTGCTCGGCGGCGGCGTCGTCGTCCTGATCACGACGAAGCCCGCCGATCTGTTCGCGCAGCGCCGCGCCTACCCCGAGGATCTCAACGCATATCTCCGGATCGACGAGAAAGGCCTCGTGACCGTCTTCTCCGGGAAGATCGAGATGGGGCAGGGCGTCATGACCTCGCTCGCGCAGATGGCGGCGGAGGATCTCGGCGTTCCCATAGACCGCATCGAGATGGTTCTCGGCGACACCGACCGCTGTCCGTGGGACGCGGGGACGTGGGGATCGCTCACGACGCGCATGTTCGGTCCGGCGCTCCGCGCGGCGGCGGCCGAAGCGCGCACCGTGCTCGAGGGACTCGGCGCGAAGCGGCTCGGCGTCGCGCGCGATGCGGTCGTCGTCCAGAACGGCGTCGTCTCCGTGGCGGGCGATCCGTCGCGTGCCGTCGCGTACGGCGAGCTCGCGCGCGGCAAGGCGATCACCCGCCTCGTCGACGAGAAGGCGATCGTCCGCTCCGCGAAGGAGTTCAAGGTCATGGGCACCTCGCCCACGCGCCTCGACGGCGTCGAGAAGGTCACCGGCCGCGCCAGGTACGCCGGCGATATCCGGCTGCCCGGCATGCTCTACGCGCGCGTCCTGCGGCCGCCCGTCCACGGGGCCACGCTCACGAGCCTCGATCTCGCGGAGGCGAAGGCGATGGATGGCGCTACGGTCGTTCACGACGGCGATCTCGTCGCCGCCCTCCATGCCGATCCGGAGGCGGCCGGGCGCGCACTCGACGCGATCCGCACCGAATGGAGCAAGCCGGCTCCGGCGTTCGACTCCGAGTCGGTCGCCGACTACTTCGTCGCGAATGCCCCGCCGGGCGAGGTGGAGTTCTCGCGCGGCGACGTCGCCGCGGCGCGCGCCGCCGCCGGGCGCGTTTTCGAATCGACCTTCCGCGCGCCGTACAAGGCGCACGCGCCAATGGAGCCGCACACCGCCGCCGCGGAATGGAAGGACGGGAAGATGACCGTCTGGGCGGGGACGCAGAGTCCGTTCGGAACGAGAGAGCGCATCGCGCGCGATCTCGGCCTCGACGAATCCCATGTCCGCGTCATCACGCCCTACCTCGGCGGCGGCTTCGGGGGGAAGAGTGCGAGCGGGCAGGCCATCGAAGCGGCACGCCTCGCGCGCGCCACCGGCAAACCGGTGATGGTCGCGTGGACGCGGGCCGAGGAGTTCTTCCTCGACACGTTCGATCCCGCGGCGGTCGTGAAGGTCGTCTCCGCGATCGACGAGAGCGGCCGGATGACGCTGTGGGACTACACCGTCTGGGGCGCGGGCGATCGCGCGACGGAGCTCTTCTACGACGTACCGGACGCGGTGATCCGCAACGTGATGTCCCGCCGCTCGGCCGGCGCGATCCATCCGTTCGCGACGGGACCGTGGCGCGCGCCGGGGGCCGGAACGAACGTTTTCGCGCGCGAGTCGCAGCTCGACATCATGGCGGCCGCGGCGAAGATCGACCCGCTCGCGTTCCGCCTGCGTCACGTCTCCGAGCCGCGCGCCCGCCGCGCGCTCGAGACGACCGCGAAGGCGTTCGGATGGAAAGAGGCGCCGGGACCATCGGGCCAGGGGCGCGGCATCGCGGTCGGGTACGACGCCGGAACGTACGCCGCCGTCGCCGCGGCCGTCACCGTCGATCGCTCGACGGGCGACATCCACGTCGACCGTCTCGTCTGCGCGCAGGACATGGGCATCGTCGTGAACCCCGAGGGAGCGCGGATGCAGATGGAAGGATGCCTGATGATGGGGCTCGGGTACACGCTGCGCGAGGAACTGCGGTTCGAGGGCGGCGACGTGTACGACGTCAGCTTCGGCACGTACGAGATCCCGCGCTTCTCGTGGATGCCGGCGATCGAGACAGTGCTCATTCCGAACGACGATCTCGCGCCGCAGGGAGGAGGCGAGCCGGCGATCGTCCCCGTCGGCGCGGCGATCGCGAACGCCGTGTTCGACGCGACGGGCGCGCGGCTCTACCGCCTGCCGATGACGCCCGATCGTGTCGTGGCCGCTCTGGATCGCGCGTAACCACGAAAGGAGAACGGGAGCCGCAGATTACGCAGATTAACGCAGATTTTGTTTGGCTTTTGATCTGCGTCAATCTGCGTAATCTGCG
>JBOGJQ010000189.1:0-3496 GCA_050745405.1 Thermoanaerobaculia bacterium
CGGCTACCCTCTTCCGCGCCTCCGGCGCGGGACCCTCCAGACGTCCAAGACGCTCCAGACGCCCTCGACGCGCCCGTGGTAAATTCGCGCGCCATGCTGATTCGCGCTTACAAGGGGAAGCACCCGCGGCTCGGCGCGCGCGTCTTCGTGGCCGAGAACGCGACGGTCATCGGCGACGTCGAGATCGGCGACGACTCCTCGGTCTGGTACGGCACCGTGATCCGCGGCGACGTCCATCACATCCGGATCGGGCCGCGGACGAACATCCAGGACAACTGCACGCTCCACGTCACGCGGGATACCTGGCCCGTCATCCTCGAGGAGGAAGTCACCCTCGGCCACGGCGTCATCGCGCACGGCTGCACCGTCAAGGCCGGTGCGCTGATCGGGATGGGCGCGACGCTGCTCGACGGCGTCGTCATCGGCGAGCAGTGCATCGTCGCGGCCGGCGCGCTCGTCCCCGAGGGGTTCGTCGCCCCGCCGCGGAGCCTTGTGCTCGGCTTTCCCGCAAAGGTGAAGCGATCCCTCGGCGACGAAGACCTCGCCTTCCTCGGGAAATTTCACCGGAACTACCTCGAATACAAGGAGACGTACCTCGCCGAACCGTCCGGCGAGCAGCGATGAATGGCAGAACCAATGGGGAATGAGAGAACGTGGGCCGGCACGCTCGGCGCCGGCGATACGGGGCGGCGCGTCCGCGTCGCCGGGTGGGTCCAGAAGCGGCGCGACTTCGGAGAGCTGATCTTCATCGACGTGCGCGACCGGAGCGGGATCGTTCAGGTGGTCTTCGATCGGGAGCGCGGCGCGGGCGAGGAGCTGGTGACGCGGGCGAAGGAGCTCCGCTCCGAGTTCGTCGTCGCGATCGAAGGGAGCGTCGTCGCGCGGGGACCCGAGTCGCGGAACCCTCGGATGGCGACGGGGGAGGTCGAGATCGTCGCGGAGAGCCTCGAGCTTCTGAATCGTGCGGAGACCCCGCCGTTCCAGATCGAGGAGGAGGTCACCGCGAACGAGGATCTTCGCCTCCAGTACAGGTACCTCGACCTGCGCCGGCCGCCGCTGACGCGCAACGTGATCCTCCGCAGCGACCTCACGTTCCGCGTCCGCGACTACATGCACCGGAACGGCTTTCTCGAGATCGAGACGCCGATCCTGACGAAGTCGACGCCCGAGGGGGCGCGCGACTTCCTCGTTCCGAGCCGCGAGAGCAAAGGGGAGTTCTACGCGCTCCCGCAGTCGCCGCAGCTCTTCAAGCAGCTCCTGATGGTCTCGGGGCTCGAGCGGTACTACCAGATCGCGCGCTGCTTTCGCGACGAGGACCTTCGCGCCGATCGGCAGCCGGAGTTCACGCAGGTCGACATCGAAGCCTCGTTCATCGACGAGTCGTTCGTTTTCGATCTGATCGAAGGGATGTTCGCGGAGATCTTCCCTCCGGCCGGAATCGCGGTGCCGACGCCGTTCCCGCGCATGGCGTGGCAGGAGGCGATGGACCGCTTCGGGATCGACCGCCCGGACCTGCGGTTCGGGATGGAGCTGATCGACCTCGCCGAACCGGCGTCGGGGATCGACTTTGCCGCGTTCCGCACGGCTCTCGGCGAGGGAGGGCTCGTGTGCGGCATCGTCGTGCCGGGCGGCGCGTCCTTCTCGAGGAAACGCCTCGACGAGCTGACGGAAGTCGCGAAGCAGTTCGGCGCGGGCGGCGTGATCTGGATGAAGTTCGAGGCCGCCGGGATCAACTCGTCGATCAAGAAGTTCCTGACCGACGACGGTGCCGCATCGGTCCGCGACCGCCTCCGAGCGCGCGAGGGGGACCTCGCCCTGATCGTCGCCGGCAAGAAGCAGGTCGTGTGGGACGCCCTCGGGAACCTCCGCCTCCGCGTCGCCCGGGACGAGAAGATGATCCCCGACGACCGCTGGGAGTTCCTCTGGGTCGTCGACTTTCCTCTTCTCGAATGGGACGAGGAGGGGAAGAGGTGGGGCGCGCGGCATCACCCCTTCACGTCGCCGCGTCCCGAGGATCTCGAGCGGTTGGAGAGCGATCCGGGATCGGTGCAGGCGCGGGCGTACGACGTCGTGCTGAACGGCCTCGAGCTCGGCGGCGGATCGATCCGGATCAATTCTCCCGACGTCCAGTCTCGCATGTTCCGGATCCTCGGAATCGAGGAAGAAGAGGCGAGGGACCGCTTCGGATTTCTTCTCGACGCGTTCCGCTACGGCGCGCCGCCGCACGGCGGAATCGCGCTCGGCGTCGATCGGATCGCGATGGTCATGGCGCGCGCGGCCTCGCTCCGCGACGTCATCGCCTTCCCGAAGACGGCGAGCGGTCAGGATCTCATGACCGGAGCGCCGTCGACCGTCGACCAAGCGCAGCTCCGGGAGCTCGGGATCGCCGTCGAGCGGCGACGCGAGGAGTGATGGACCCGCACCGGACCGTTCCGGCCGCGCGCGGCGCGTATCCCGTGTTCATCCAGCGGGGGATCGTGCGCGATCTGCCGCGTCTGATCGAGACCGTCTGCCGCGGCGGACGGCGCTTCGTGGTCGTGAGCCGGAGAGTGCTCGAGCTCCACGGAGAATCGCTCCGGACGGGACTCGGCGGATTCGACCTCGTTCCGATCGAAGACGGCGAAGAGCAGAAGGACCTCGCCGCGGCGGAACGTCTCATTGGGACGCTCCTGGAGCGCGGCGCGAAGCGCGACTCCGTCGTCGTTGCCATCGGCGGCGGCACCGTGGGCGACCTCGCCGGGTTCGCCGCATCCGTTCTGCTCCGCGGCGTCGATCTCGTGCACGTGCCGACGACGCTGCTCGCCCAGATCGACAGCAGCATCGGCGGAAAGGTCGGCGTGAATCACCGAACGGGGAAGAACCTGATCGGGAGCATCTGGCCGCCGCGGGCGGTCGTGATCGATCCCGATTTCCTGGCGACGCTCGCCGGGGGCGAGCTCGAATCGGGCATTTTCGAGGCGATGAAAGGCGGGGTGATCGCCGACCCCGACCTGTTCGAGCTGACGCGGCGCGATCTCCGGACCGACGGAGCGGCGCTCGATGAGGTCATCCGGCGCGCGATCGGCGTGAAAGCCGCGATCGTCGCCGAGGACGAGCGGGAGGGCGATCGGCGGCGGTTGCTGAACTACGGCCACACGATCGGCCACGGAATCGAAGCGGCCCTCGACTATCGCGGGCTCACGCACGGCGAGGCGGTGGCGTGGGGGATGATCGGTGCGAACGGGATCGCGGCAAGGCGGGGCGTCCTTCCGGAAGCCGAGCGGGAGCGGATCGACGGAGCGATTCGCGCGCGCCGCCCGCGGCGTCCCGACGGAGCGGACGCGCGCGCGGTCCTCGCGGCGATGGAGCACGACAAGAAGTTCACGGCGGCGAAGCGGGTGATGGTCCTGCCGGAGCGCGTCGGTGCGTGCACGATCGTCGACGACGTGACGCCGGAGGAGCTGGCGTTGGGGGTCGAGGCCGTCATCCCGAGCGGAGCGAGGGATCAGGGTCGGGC
>JBOGJQ010000190.1:0-7034 GCA_050745405.1 Thermoanaerobaculia bacterium
CGTCACGCTCGGCTTCGATCGGAAATGCCCAGAGAATCGAGGTCGCGAACGATTCCTCGACCGCCTCCAGCTCGCCCGCGGATCCGTCGATCGCGCGGAAAGCGAGGTTCGGCTGGGCCATGAGGACTTTCGGCCCGACGCGTTCGAAGCGGACGAGGTACGTCGGTCCGAGCTGTCCGCGATCGAGCCCGATCGTGTTATGCCCGACGCCGGCGGCGAGCGAGACCTGATAGATCATCTCGATCCCGGCGCGCGGAATCTCGAGGAGGAGCTTTCCTTCGTCTTCGTTCCAGTAAAGGGGGAGGAACCCTTCCATCGCGTCGAGGTCCTTCGTCCGCTCGGCGATCGGATCGGGCTCGGCGCCGGCCGGCGATGTCGCAGGCGGCACGGAGGCGCAGGAGAGGGCGAGGGTGGTCAGGAAAAGGGCGGCGGGGAGGCGGCTCATGAGGCCGCATTGTAGCGGGCCGAGCGGAAACGTCACCGCTCACCGGCCACGATGCCGATCACTTCGCCCGTGCGGCAATCGAGCCGCAGGAGCTCGTTCGCCTCGACGCCGTAACGCCCGGGCGGCACGGCGTAGTCGCCGCGCCCCGCCTGCGAGCGGACGAGCGTGACGTCGGTCCGGTCGCGCGGATCGACCATCACATCTCGACACGGATCGACCGCCCGCGCCGGGCGGAGATCCGCGCCGTCGCGGCCGAGAAAGACGGAAGGAACATCGGTCGCCGGACGCGCCGCCGCGTCCGGAGGGAACGAGCTGGAAACGCACGCGGGGAGGGTGAGCGCGAAGACGGCAATGACGATCAGTTTCATCGGGAGCTCCCTTTCGGCCTTCGGCGCGAACGCGTTCCGGACGCGCCGCCGGAGAGAGCGATTCCACCACATCAGCAGTCCCGTCGCGAAGAAGAAAGAGGGGGCGAGGCCGACGAACGTGAGGGCGATGCGGTGGGGGAGCCCGCCGAGGCGTCCGATGTGGAGCGGGTAGAGGTTGTCGAGGATCTTGCGCGCCGGGTGAGACGCGAGCGCGTCGGTCACGCCGGCGATCGCACCCGTGCGCGCGTCGAACCGGACGAACGTCCGCCCGTTCGGATGCGCTTCCGCGGATTGTCGCAGCCGCACGACGATCTCGAATGCCTCCCCCGTCGCCGGCGTGAGCCACGTCGCCTCCGAGCCCGGAAAACGGGACGAGGCGCGGCGGATGAACGAGTCGAGCGTCGAGGGCGGAGTGCCGGCAGGAGAGGTGATCGCGCCGGCGCGCGGGGGTCCGGCGAGCCAGGCGACGAAGCGGTCCACGGGAGCGTGAAAGACGAAGTACGTCCCCGTGAGCGCGGAGACGAGGAGAAACGGAGCGAGGAAAAACCCGAACGTGCGATGGAGGTCGTGGTTGAGGAGCTTCCATCCGCGCGCGGCACGGATCGCGAGCGCGCCGCGCCACCGCCCGCGCGGCCACCAGAGCACGATCCCCGTGACGGCGAGCGTTGCGAGAACGATCCCGCCGACGCCGACGAATTTCTCTCCCCGTTTGCCCGAGAGCATCCGCCGGTGGAGCTCGTGGAGAAAGCCGCGAACGGTGCCGGTGGCGCGGCGAACGCCGTTCACGTCTCCCGTCGACGGATCGACCCAGACGCGGAGGCAGTACTCGCACCCCGCCCACACCTCGTGAACGGGCGTCGCGCTGCCGGCGAGGCGGACGCGGAGGAGCGGCGCGCCGGCCACGGCGGCGGCGGTCTCGAGAACGCGCTCGAGCGGAACCCGCTCGGCCGGCCGCGCGATCCGGAAGAGCTCCGGATGGATCGCGCGGTCGATCGCGTCTCCCCAGACGAGGACCGCCCCGGCCGCGCCGGCAATGGCGAGCCACGCGCCGGCGACGACCGAGACGATGAGATGAATCCGCCGGATCAGGATCCGCATCAATAGCGGATGGACCAGGCGATCGTCAGGCGTGCCCCCGGAGCCATCGAGTGGCTGTCGTTACGGCCGCTCCGGAGGAGCTGCGCGTCACGCACGAAGTATTCGGCGTTCAGAAGGTTCTCGATTCCGACGTCGAGGCTGCCGTAGGGGAGCTCGAACGAGCCGAGCCAGTCGACGACGGTGTAGCTCTCGATCGGACGCTCGCCGAAGCGGGTGCTGCCGGGGAAGCGATCGCGGTCGCCCGACCAGAGAACGCTCAGGCGGTTCGTCCACCACGAGCGCGTTTCGTGCTCGACGAATGCGGTCGCGTTCGGGGCGGCGATCCGGTAGTGGTTCAGCCACGTGTACACGCCGTCACGATTCGGATCGCTCTTCCCTTCGTTGTACGCGACCGTCCCTCCGGTACGCCAGCGGTCGTCGAAGTCGAACGCGCCCGTGATCTCGAACCCGTACACGCGCTCCGGCGCGCGGACGACCGGCTGGTTGAATCCGGCCGTGCTCGTGCCGTGCTCCGAGGTGTTGTAGAAGGCGGCGAAGGAAGCGCTCCAGTTGCCGCGGTCCGTGCTCGTCCCGGCCTCCCATGCGTCGACGATCTGCGGCTGGAACGGCAGCGTGTCGAGGGTGGCGCCGGGCGGCGCGCTCCGGAGCACGAGGCCGATGTCGGGGAGAGAGAACCCCTGCGAGAAGCCGCCCCAGATCCGGGTGTCGGGGCGCGCATAGAAAACGATGCCGATGTTGAAGAGCGCGTCCGACCACGAGCGCGCGCCGCCGTCGATCACGGCCCCGGTGAGGGTCGTGAACGTCGGGATGCCGGCGTCGACGCCGTCGTAGCGGAGGCCGCCGCGGAAGAGCCACCGCGGCGTGGCCATCCACTCGAGCTGCGCGAATGCCGCGCGCGACTGCTTGTCGATCAGCGGAACCCAGGGGCGATCGTCGGTCGCGCGTATCGTCCGGCCGCCGCTCGCATCCCAGGCGGCGGGATCGATGATCCAGACCGGCTGCTCGGTCTTCTCGCTGGTCGCGTCCGCGCCCCAGAAGAGCGTCAGGCCGCGAACGGGGAGACGCGACTCCGCATCGAGGCGGAGTCCCGTCGATTCGGACTCGATCCGCGACTGGAAGATCTTGTGACCGTAGATCGCGAGGGAGCGCCCGTCGAACGGGGTGAAGACCGTCTGGTAGTCGCGCGCGAACGCCTGAAGCGCGACGCGCGAGCCGAGAAGGTCGGCGTCTTCGTACGCGAGCCGGAGGAGCTGGTTCGTCGACCCCTGGGGGTGCTCCATGTCGAGGCCGCGAATCGGCCGCGATTTCACCGAGAGGGTAGGGAGGGAGTTCACCGACGGATCGGTCGTCCACTCCGTGTCCTGCTCCATTTCGTACGCGAGCGCGGAGAAGTGAAGGCTGCGCTCGGCGTCGAAGTTCCACGCGAGCTTCGTCAGCAGCGACGCCGCCTCGGCATCATCGACGCCTCCCTGCCCGTACGGATCGGGCTGAATCCTGTCGCCCTCGGCGTCGAACGAGGCGCCGGTGCGGTCGAGAGCGACATCGGCGCGCCACTGGAGGCGTCCGGTCGCACCGCTGATCGACTGGGCGAGGCGTCCGCCGAGCGATTCGCTCGAGCCGGTGAGCCCGGCGCGCGTGGAAAGCGTCGTCTCGAACGACGTCTCTTTCCCCGCGGCGGTTCGCGTCACGATGTTGATCAGGCCGCCCGTCGCGCCGTCGCCGTAGACGGCCGTCGTTCCGCGGAGAACGTCGACCCGCTCGATCGAGGACGGATCGATCGCGACGAGATCGCGGGAGCCGTTCCGCAGGGTCGTCAGCGGAATGCCGTCGACGAGCACCTGAACGCCGCGGCCGCGGATCGTCTGGCCGTAGAGGCTCGCGCTGCCGCTGCCGGGCGCGAGGCCGGGAACGAGCTTTCCGAGGGCGTCGGCGATCGTGCGGCTGGTGCGGAGCTCGTCGCGGAGCCGCTCGCCGGAAACGACCGAGACGGCGCTCGACAGCTCGGCGAGAGGGACGCGGCTGCGGGACGCGGACACGGTGACGGTTTCCGCGTACGTCGCGGGCTCGAGGACGACCGCGACGGCGCCGATCGTGGCGAGGCGAGCGGCGGCGGGGGCGAATCCGTCCGCCTCGATCGTCACGGTGGCGTCGGCGGGGGCGTTGACCGTCGCGGTGCCGTCCGCGACGGTCGTGCGCGTGAAGGCTCCGCTGGGGGAGGTGACGACGACGATCGCGCCCGCGACGGGGGCGCCGGCGGGGTCGACCACGCGAAGGCGGGTTTCGGCGGCGAGTGAGGAGACGGCGAACAGGAGAGTGGCCAGGAAGAGGGCGAAACGGGTGGGCATTCAAACCTCGTTGAGAAGATGTCTCAAAAGCGGCGTGACTTTATGCGACGGTGTATCAACTGTCAATTCGCATCCCTCCGGCTACGAATCGGCAAACACTGTCGGGACAGCAACTTTCGCGAATTCATGGCGTAGATCATCAGAAGACGACCATGACCGCCGCGTCCCTCGCTGAAGGTACCGTCGTCGGCCGCTACGAAATCCGCTCTCTTCTGGGCGCCGGCGGCATGGGCGAGGTCTACCTCGCCTGGGAAGCCGCCCTCGACCGCCACGTCGCGCTGAAAATCCTCCGCCCCGAGCTGACCGGCGATCCGCAACGCCTCCGGCGCTTCGTGACCGAGGCCAAGGCGGCGTCGGCGCTCAACCATCCGGCGATCGTCACGATCCTCGACGTCGGCGAAGACGCCGACGCCCTTCACTACATCGCGATGGAGCGCGTCGAAGGGGTGACCCTCGACGAGTGGCTCCGCCAGGACCCGCCGCTTTCGGGGGTGCTCGCGCGCCTCGCGGCCGTCGCCGAAGGGCTCGGCAAAGCGCACGCGCGGGGGATCGTCCACCGCGACCTGAAGCCGGAAAACATCATGATCACGGCCGACGGGCACGCGAAGATCCTCGACTTCGGCGTCGCGAAGCTGCTCGATCTGCAGGAGCGCGATGGCGACGAGCCGCACCTGCCGCGAACGACACTCACGCAGGCGAGGGCGCTCGTCGGCACGGCGGGGTACATGCCGCCTGAGCAGGTCGAGGGGCTCGGACTCGACCACCGCGCCGACATGTTTTCGTTCGGGTGCGTCCTCTACGAGGCGCTCGCCGGGCGCCCCGCATTCCTCGGCGCGACGAACGCGGAGACCCTCCATGCGATCGTCCACCTCGAGCCGGAGCCGCTCGCGATCCGGAACGGGCGGCTTCGCGCGATGCTCCAGAGCATCGTCGATCGCTGTCTGGCGAAAGAGCGCGAGCGGCGTTACGACTCGGCGCACGACCTGGCCGCCGACCTGCGCGACGCCGCGGCGCTCGCGGAGAACCGTCGCGTCCCGTCCGCGCGTTCGTCCGCTCCGCGCGGTCGCGGAGGTATCGCACCGGAATCCTCTTTTCGGTCGGACTGCTCCTCATTCCCGCGATCGTGTGGCTGTCCGGCGTCACGTTCGGCGACGCGGTCGAGCGCCTTCCCCGCGTCGCGCAGCTCGAGAGGATGCTGACCGCGGAACAGGAAAATGCGCGGACGACGCTCGCCGCGCGCGACAAGGAGATCGTCGTCCGCACGGCCGAGGTCGAGCGCCTGCGCGCGGACCTCGACCAGAGCGAGCGTCTTCGGGCGGATCTCGAGCGCTCCTACCGCGAGCTCCTCGTCGACGTCGACGCGCACCTGCAGCGGAACACGAGCGAGCGCTCGCAGCTGCGCGAGCGCGTCACCGCGGCGGAGGAGGAGCTCGCGCAGTTCCGCGAGGAGGTGCGCCGGCGCAGCACGGAGCAGCAGCACCTCGAGTCCGTCCGCGGCGCGATGAGCGCCGTCGCCCCGACGATCGCCGACGGCCGAGGCGTCGTCGTCACGATTCCGGGGATGTTCTCGCGTCAGGGGAGCCGCTGGGTCGAGCCCGCGCTCTACGGCGTCCTCGACCGCGTCGCCGAGCAGCTCCGGGCGCACCCGCAGATGCGCGTCGCGATCGAAGGGCACACCGACAACAGCGGCTCGGCCGGCGAGAACCTCGCGCTCTCGCAGGATCGCGCCGACGCCGTCCGCGAGTACCTCGAGGGTAGAGGAATCGACGGCGCGCGCATCACGACGATCGGCCGTGGCGAGGCCGTCCCCGCGTACGACAACGACAGGCCCGAGGGGCGGATCGCGAACCGCCGCGTCGAGATCGTCTTCTCGTTCGATTGACGGCGCGGGTGTTCCGTCATAATGACGCGCCGTGGCCGACCGTCCTCTCAAGCCGCTTGCGGCGACCAGCGGGGATCTCGTGTGGGCGCAGGCGAGCGCGTGGCGGCGCGATTGCGAGCTGCGCGACGGATCCGACGTGGTCGCCACGCTTCGCTGGGCGCGGACGTTTCAGGCGACCGCGCTCGGCGAGAGCGCCCACGGGCACTGGCGTCTCAAGCTGGAGGGATTTCTCTTCAAACAATGGGTGCGCGTCGAGCCGGTGACCGGCGTCTCGTCCGAAAGCGCCGTCTTCCGGGCGTCGCCGAGCTTCAACGGGATCCTCGAATACGGCGACGGCCGCTCGTTCTACTGGGACTCGAACTTCTGGCTGACGAAGTGGATCTGGACCGACGGCGAGAGCGTCGAGCTGATCCGCGCCGAGCGGAGCCTCTCGTTGCGTACCGAAGGGTCAATGCGCATCGATCCCGGTTTCGTCGTGCGCCCCGAAGCGCCGCTCCTCGCTCTCCTCGGGTGGTACTTGATCATGCTGCTGACGGATGTGAGACCGGGTTAGTCGCTCGTCGCTCGTCGCTACGTACTCGGCCCTCCGGGCCGTCATCCTGAGCGGTGGAACGGCACGATGTGCCGGTGGGGCATGAATGACACGCTGTCATCCCGAGCGGTAACGAGGGATCTTCTATGAGTAGGCCGTGTCAAGACCTCCCGGATCGTGGTTACTGTTGGGTGGGTGGCGGGTCAGCTTCAGCGAACCGTCTCGGCTTCTTCTATCCGCACTCGAGGTGCCTGGGGAGATTCAGGATTGGTGAGGAGCCTCCTTCTGGGGACGCGATCGAGTCCTGTGGGAAGCGGGCTCGTCGCCAGATCCCTACGAGGTCTCCTCAATCGAGCTGGATCGT
>JBOGJQ010000191.1:0-7987 GCA_050745405.1 Thermoanaerobaculia bacterium
GTCTCGTTTCTTCACCTGAGGTCCGGCGTCAGCCGTCAATGGCTCGCGGCGGGACGCTTCGCTTCGCTCAGGGCAGGCTGCCGCGGCCACGCCTACTGCGGCACGGGCCAGTCGCGCCGGTCCATCATCTCCCGCAGCGGGACTTCCCAGATCTCGACCGGGTGCCCGCCGACGAGCGCCTCGCCCGGCGCCTTCCTTCTCTGGTCCTCCCGACTCGGGACGCGGACGAGGATCTTTTCGGGATTGGTCAGCTCGAAGCGGTCGGGGTAGAGGCGGATGCCGGGGATGAACACGTCGGCGTTCGCGGGGATCTTCTGGAGCCTCATCTGCACGAGCGGCACGCCGGGAGCCTGCATGTTGACGAGGATCTCGCCGGGCGGGGCGTCGAGGATGATGAACGAGCCGTCGTCCGCGACCCCGCCCGAGGCGTAGGCGATCCCCTCGATGCTGACGTGCGTCTCCTCGAAGAGGCGCCGCTGATACGGCGAGACGCGCGCGCTCGTGTCGGTCAGCGCGAAGACGTCCGGCGGCGGCTCGCCCACGACGACCTCGGAGAACCAGCCACGGATGCTGACGGGCCCCTTCCGGAACGTGCCGCGCCCCGTGTCGTCGAGGCCTTCGCCGCACGCGGCGGCGAGGAGGACGAGCGCGATAACGAGGGGCGGAGCGAGCCGGCGCATGACCGGATCGTATCGCGGAATACCGCTTCGATTGCCGTCCTTGAGCAGGGCGAGGATAATGCAAAGAACTGATGGATATCCTTCGGTGGCGGGTGTGGTGATCCGGCGAGCGGCCGTGACGGCGGGCCTCCTGGCAATTGCGATCGTCGCGATCCTGTGGGCGCAGGCGGCGCCCGCGACGCTCCGGACTCCTTCCGGCGAGCGCGCGATCACGATCGTGGAGCAGGTCGGAGAGGTCTTCGTCCCCGCGGACGTGATGGCCGAGGCGCTCGGCGGGACGTTCACGGGAGATCCGGGCGGGTACCGGATCGAGATCGGCGGAGCGACGGCGGGATTCGCGGCGGAGACGCGTTTCGGCGCGGTCGGCGACGAGCTGATCGAGATGCCCGCGCCGCCGATCGTCGTCGAAGGACGACCATTCGTTCCGTGGCAGTTCTTCCGCGACGTCCTCCGCTTCACCTCGAAGCTCGATCTGCGATGGACGCCGCAGCGGCGTCTGTTCGAGGTTGGTCCGCTGCGCCTCGACACGCTCGAGGCGCAGGTGAGCGTCGTCGAGCTCGAGGAGACGACGAAGATCGTGATCGAGCTGCCGCGCGAGATCGAGTACACGGTGCGTCGCGACCCGGCGGCGTTCGTGGTCACGACGCGCAACCCGCTCCGCGCCAACCTCACGGACCGGAGCTACGGGGGCGAGCTTCTCGACCGCATCTCCGTGCGCGACGGCCAGGTCGTGATCCAGCTCGCGTCGGAGAACGTCGCCGGCGACGCCTACTCGCTCGAGGAGCCGTTCCGGATCGTGCTCGACCTCCAGGTCGGGTCGGCCGCGGTCGCGCCCTCGCTTCCGTCGCTGCCCGGCACCCGGCCGCGCGATCTTCCCGGCGTGCGCACGATCGTTCTCGATCCCGGGCACGGCGGAAAGGCCGTCGGCGCCGTCGGCCCGGGCGGTCTCATGGAGAAGGACGTCACCCTCGCGATCGCGAGAAAGCTCCGCGGCCTGCTGACCTCTTCGCTCGGCACGCGTGTCCTCCTGACGCGTGACGACGATTCGGTCGTCCCACTCGATCAGAGAACGGCGCTCGCGAACCAGTACAAGGCCGATCTGTTTCTGTCGATCCATATCAACGCGGCGCGCTCGGCGAGCGCGCGTGGCGCCGAAACGTACTTTCTCTCGCTAGACGCGACCGACGAAGTCGCGCGCGCGACGGCGGAGCGCGAGAACGCCGAAGAAGGCGCGCCGCAGGGAGCCCCCTCGTCCGACCTGCAGCTCATCCTCTGGGATCTCGCGCAGCAGGAGTACCTGAAGGAGTCGAGCCGCCTCGCGGAGCTCGTGCAGGAGGAGATGAACGGCGCGAGCGGCGTCGTGAATCGAGGCGTGAAGCAGGCGCCGTTCCGCGTTCTCATCGGCGCGACGATGCCCGCCGCGCTCGTGGAGGTCGGTTTCATCTCGAATCCCGGGGAGGAGGCGAAGCTCGCGTCGCCCGGCTATCAGGACGTCGTCGCCCAGGCCCTGCTGCGCGCGATCCGCCGCTTCAAGACCGAGTACGAAGCGCGCGTCGGCGCGCCGCCGGCTCCCGTCGCGATGCCGGCCGCCGGCGCTTTCGCGGGAGGCGCTCCCTCCGTTCCGTGATGCAGCACCGCGTTGCTCTCGCCGCCGTCGCGGCGATCGTCCTGATGGCCGCGTGCGCGCGCGAGGCGGAAACGCCCGCGCCCTCCGTGCAGGAACCGGCCGAGGCGAACCGCGTCGCGCCGAGGCGCGTCGTCCTCTTCTTCGAAGGACCGCGCGCTCTCCTCGTTCCCGAGCCGCGCGATCTTCCGCTGCCCGAGAGCGACGCCGCCACGCTCCATCCTCTCGTCGCCGCGTTCCTCGCCGGCCCGCAACGCACGCCGGGAGCGACGCCGCTTCCGGCCGACACGATCCTTCGCGGCGCGTTCCTTCTCCCCGGCGGCACCGCCGTCGTCGACCTCGGCGGCGAAACGCTCCAGCAGGGATGGAGCGCGGGAACGCGCAACGAGATGCTCGCCGCGTACGGACTCGTGCAGACGATCGTCGCGAACGTCTCCTCGGTCGAGCGCGTCCACATCCTCATCGGAGGCGAGGTGGCGCCGACACTCGGGGGGCATCTCGACCTGAGCCGGCCGCTGCGGCCGGAGGCGTGGCTGGTCGACCGCATGCCTGTCGAGCCCGCTCCAAGCCCTTGAAAGCGGTGCCCGGGCGGGCCGTTGTCACAATCAGGCAACGTTGGTGAAAGATTTCACAATGTCGAATGAAACCGGTTATAATCGTCCCCGTCAGAACCCAAACGGTCCTGGATCGGGAGGCGGAAAGCGCGTCAGCAGTACCCCCCGCCAACCTGATGGCAACACCATCATCCCAGTGAGCCTCCAGACATCTCACCACTAAAGACCGCAGTGAGCATTTCCGGGCTCCCATCCAGAGACCAAGACTCCGACCCCGGCCGCAAGGCCGGGGTCAAGTTTTTTGCGCCGAGAGGGAACCGGCTTCCGTTCTCCCGGGTGGGGGTTACTGAGCGAGAGTGAGGAGCGCCTGCTCGACGAGGAGGCGCGCGTCGGCATTCACGGTGAGGCGCGTCGCGTTGCGCACGGCGATGTCGGCGGCGCGCAGCAGCGCCGCGCGATCGACATGCTCCTGGATCGCCGCGGCGGCGTCCGGGTCGATCGTCTCCTCCTGCTCGAGTGCCGCGAGGTCGCGAAGCACGATCGCGAGAACGGCGAGGGCGGCGTTCGGATCGTCGGCGGCGCCGAGATCCGCGCCGACCGCGAGGAGGGCGGCGAGATCGCGCGAGGCGGCGAAGCGCGCGAGCGCTTCCACGACGGATGCGGCCATGGCTTCGTTCGCCGCCGGGTCGCCGACGCCTTCGGTCTCGCGGCGCAGGCGGACGAGCTGGAGAGGGACGCCCGCGGCAGCTGCCTCCGCGCGCGCCGTCGCCTCGTGGACGGGACGGATCGCGATCGCCTGCGATCGCGACCGGATCGTCGGCAGCAGCAGGTCGGCCGACCGCGTCAGGAGGAGAAACACCGTATCGCGGCTCGGCTCTTCGAGCGTCTTGAGCATCGCGTTCGCCGCGGCGGGGCTGATCGCGTCCGCGCCGTCGACGATGAAGACCTTCGTCCTCCCCTCGTAGGGGCGGAGTGTCGCGTCCGCGACCATCTCGCGGATCTGTTCGGCCGCGATGAGCTTCCGGTTCTCCGCGACTTCGACGCGGTGCACGTCGGGATGGGATCCGCGCTCGATGCGCGCGCACGCGGCGCAGCCGTCGCCGGGATTCACATTCAGGCAATTGAGCGCCTGCGCGATGCGGAGCGCGAGGTCGCGGAGCAGATCGGGAGAGGGACCGTGGAGGATGATCGCGTGATGGAGCTGGCCGCGCGCCGCGGTGTCGATGAGGAGCTCGGCCGCGGTCATGTCCGGAGGGCTTCGTCGAGGCGGAGCCTGCCGGCGCGCTCGTTCACCGCCGCGACGAGGCGCTGGAAAACCGCGTCGAGATCGCCCGAGGCATCGACGACGACGTAGCGGTCGGGGTCGGACTCGGCGAGGGCCAGATATCCCTCGCGGACGCGGCGATGGAAGCGGAGGTCTTCTCCTTCGAGGCGGCTCTCGCGATGGAGGTCCTCCGCGGCATTCCGCGCGCGCGCCCGCTCGAGTCCCGTCGACTCGGGGATGTCGAGAATCACCGTGAGGTCGGGCCGGATGCCGTCGGTCGCCCAGTCGTTGACCTGACGGAGCCGGTCGAGCTCGAGCATCCGGCCGAATCCCTGGTACGCGAGCGTCGCGTCGGTGAAGCGGTCGCAGATCACGACGGCGCCGCGCTCGAGCGACGGCCGGATCAGCTCGACCACGTGCTGGCGGCGCGACGCGAGATAGAGGAAGAGCTCCGCGACCGGGTCCATCCCCTCTTCCTGCGGGTCGAGCAGGATCGCGCGGATGCGGTTGCCGAGCTGCGTTCCGCCCGGTTCCTTCGTGACGACGACGTTCCGTCCCGTCGCGCGCACGAGTTGCTCGAGGCGCGCGACCTGCGTCGTCTTCCCCGATCCTTCGATTCCTTCAACCGCGAGAAAGAGTCCGTCGGCCATGGCGGGTCATTGTACCCGCGCGCCCCGCTCCTGCAATCCGGCGGCGAGGCCGCGGAGGTAGTGCTGGCGCATGAGGCGCTCGAAGACGCGATTCCGCGCGAACGGGCGGACGCGCTCGCCGATCTTCGCGAGGAGGCGCAGACGCCGGACCTCGCCGTCGCTCGCAAGCGGCGTGTCGCGAAGCTCGTACACGCCCAGCATGTGCCCGAGGTCGGGATGCTTTTCGAAGAAGATCGCGCCGGAGCGGCCGACCGTGTACTGCCTCCGCGCGAACGAGTCGACGCTCATCCGGTGGTAGTGCCGCGTCACGGCCTTTGCGTTATAGCGAATCCGGAGCCCTTCGCGCTCGAGGCGGTAGGCGAGCTCGATATCCTCCCACGCCGCGGCCGGGAAGGTCGTGTCGAACGGCTCGGGGCCG
This sequence comes from Thermoanaerobaculia bacterium, assembly GCA_050745405.1. Classification (GTDB taxonomy): domain Bacteria; phylum Acidobacteriota; class Thermoanaerobaculia; order Gp7-AA8; family Gp7-AA8; genus JBOGJQ01. The sequence goes on from JBOGJQ010000191.1 coordinate 5,191, forward strand.
AGCGTCTCCCGCGCGAGGGAGATGTTCGAGGTGTAGAAGAAATTGAACGGGACGATCGCGCCGTCCTCGATCAGGCGGTAGCCGAACTGCAGGCCGTAGTCGTTGATGTAGTCCATGAACGCCGTCGGCGGATCCTCGGCGGGCCAGCCGGTGTAGCCGAGACAGGCGATCTTCGGATCGTGGGCCGCGTCGCGATGAACGCGCGCATGCTCGGCGAGAAAGCGCGGCTCGGGGACGGTGTCGTCGCCGATGAAGACGATGTACGTCCCGGTCGCGAGGGCGACGCCGCGGTTGCGCGCCTTCCCGGGGCCCGCGTTCGCCTGCGTCTCGAACCGGAGCGGAAACCGGAAGGACCGATGCTCGATCGCGCGGCCGATCGTCTCGTCCGTCCCGTCGGACGACCCGTCGTTGACGAGAACGACCTCGAACGGCGGCGGCTCCTCCTGCGCGTTCAAAGCCGCGAGCACGCGCACGAGTGTGTCGCGGCGGTTGTAGGTCGGGATGACGATGGAGAACATGGCGTCTTGGGTCTGGAGCGTCATCCCGAGCGTAGCGAGGGATCAGGGACGGGTGGAAAACCCCTGATCGGAGCGGCCGTCATTGGCGGGAGAACGAAGATTCGCTGTCCCGCCAAATATCGCTTTCGCGTCCAGCGCGTCCCGCCCGACCCTGATCCCTCGCTCAACGCTCGGGATGACGACTCATTCCTCTCCGTATTTCTCTTTCAGCGCCTGGACCACCGCCGGGTCGGCGAGGGTGGTGACGTCGCCAAGGGCGCGGCCTTCGGCGATGTCGCGGAGGAGACGGCGCATGATTTTTCCGGAGCGCGTCTTCGGCAGCTCGGCCGTGAACAGGATCGTCTCCGGGCGCGCGATGGCGCCGATCTTCTGGACGACGTGGCCCGCGAGCTCCTTCTCGAGCGCCTTGTCCGATGCGTACTTCGCCCGCTGCGACTCTTTCACGATGACGAACGCCGCGATCGCCGTCCCTTTGATCTCGTGCGGAATGCCCACGACGGCCGCCTCGGCGACCGCGTGATGGTCGACCAGAGCCGATTCGACTTCCATCGTTCCGATCCGGTGTCCCGAGACGTTGATGACGTCGTCGACCCGCCCAAGGAGCCAGAAGTAGCCGTCCGCGTCGCGCTTCGCGCCGTCTCCCGTAAAATAGATCCCTTTCCACTTCGACCAGTACTGCCGCTCGAAGCGATCCGGATCACCCCAGATCCCGCGGAGCATCGCGGGCCAGGGGCGCGTGAGCGCGAGATAGCCGCCGCCGACCTCGATGCTCTCGCCGGCTTCGTTCAGGATCTCCGCCGCCACGCCGGGAAACGGCTTGGTCGCCGAGCCCGGTTTGGTCGGCACGAGCCCCGGGAGCGACGTGATCATGATCATGCCGGTCTCGGTCTGCCACCAGGTGTCGACGATCGGAGAGCGCCCGCGGCCGATGTGCTCGTGGTACCACATCCACGCTTCCGGATTGATCGGTTCGCCGACCGTGCCGAGAAGGCGGAGCGAGGAGAGGTCGTGCCCCTCGGGGTGCTCGTGTCCCCATTTCATGAACGCGCGGATCGCGGTCGGCGCCGTGTAGAAGATCGTCACTTTGTACTTCTCGACGAGCTCCCAGAGGCGGTCGCGCTCGGGCCAGTCGGGGGCTCCTTCGTACATCAGCACCGTCGCGCCGTTCGCGAGCGGACCGTAGACGACGTAGGAGTGGCCGGTGACCCAGCCGATGTCGGCCGTGCACCAGAAGACGTCCGACTCCTTGAGGTCGAAGACCCACTTCGTCGTCGCGTAGACGCCGGTGAGATAACCGCCCGTCGTGTGGATGATCCCTTTCGGCTTTCCGGTCGTGCCGGATGTATAGAGCGTGTAGAGGAGGTGCTCGGAGTCGACCCACTCGGGCGGACACTCTGGCGCGGCCTCGCGCATCAGCTCGTGGTACCAGTGGTCGCGGCCCTTCTTCATGGCGAGCGTCTCGTCGGCCTCGGCCGCGGCGCTGCGTCTCATGACGACGACGACCGACTCGATCGACGGCGCGTCGGCGAGCGCGTCGTCCGTGAGCTGCTTGAGGGCGACGGCATTGCCGCGGCGGTAGCCCGACGTCGCCGTGACGAGCACCTTCGCCTCCGCGTCGTTGATGCGGCCACGCAGCGCCTCGGCGGAAAATCCGCCGAAAACGACCGAGTGCACGGCGCCGATGCGCGCGCAGGCGAGCATCGCGACCGCGGCCTCGGGAATGAGGGGGAGATAGATCGCGACGCGGTCACCGGATCGGACGCCGAGGTTCTTCAGGACGTTCGCGAAGCGCGACACCTCGGCGTGGAGCTCGCGGTACGTGAGGGTGCGCGTGTCGCCCGGCTCGCCTTCCCAGATGATCGCGGTCTTGTCGCCGCGCGTCTCCAGATGCCGGTCGAGGCAGTTGTATGCGGCGTTCAGTTTTCCGCCGACGAACCACTTCGCGTACGGAGCGTTCCACTCGAGGACCGTCTCCCACGGCTTCTGCCAGTGGAGCTCGCGCGCCCAGCCGGCCCAGAACGCCTCCGGGTCCGCCGCAGCCTTGTCCCAGATCGCGGGGTCATTGATGTTCGCGTCTTTCCGGAACGCCTCGGTCGGGGGGAAGGTCCGCGTCTCGCTCAGCAGGTCGTCCAGAGTCGGTTCATGCGATCGGGTCATTCGGCTCCTCCCGTTGGGGTGAATTGGGAAGCAAGTCTATAACGGCGCCGCCGCCAAACACCCCCGTCCGGCACCCCTTCGGGGTGCGGATTTCTTTTCGCGTTGTTCCGTGGGTCGCGCTG
>JBOGJQ010000192.1:0-5981 GCA_050745405.1 Thermoanaerobaculia bacterium
CGACGACCGGCGGACGGTGAATATAATCGCGACCGCCCCTGTTCTGAGGCGGCTGACGGCGGGGCCCGAAGCTTCCGCCCGCCTCGCAAGCCGTTGTAGCTCAGTCGGTAGAGCAGCTGATTCGTAATCAGCAGGTCACCGGTTCAAGTCCGGTCAACGGCTCCAGATCGATCCCACGCAGGCCGCCTCCGGGCGGCCTTTTCGTTCCCTCCGTTCTAGGACGTTGACTCCAGCCCCCGCGGGGCTTATCAAACGAAGGATGCCGAAGACGATTCTGGCGGTGGCGCTCTCCCTGTGCGCTCTCGGTCTCGCGACTGGATGCGCGACGATCACCCGCGGAACGACGGACCTTCTCGTGGTGGAGTCGGAGCCGGCCGGGGCGGAAGTGCGGCTTTCGACTGGCCTTACTGGAACGACTCCCTGCACCTTCAGGGTAAGCCGGAAGGGCGGCTTCGTCGTGAAAATCACGAAACCTGGATATGAGACGGTCGAGGTTCAGGTGAGCAGCAAACCTGCTGGCGCCGCCGGAACGACGGGGACCGTCATCCTCGGTGATTACGCCATCTTCGGAAGTCTGATCGGCGCCGCGGTCGACATCGGAACCGGAGCGACACGCGACGTCGTGCCGAATCCGATCGTGGTGAAGATGGTGCCTCTCGAATCAGAAGACGCCGAGGGTGCCGAGGGCACTTGAGATCGCCCTACCTCACCTCGAAACGAAGGCGCACCGTCGGCGAGCCGACCGCCTGGAACCACGCGATGCCGTCCGAGACGCAATCGAGCTCGATCTCGTAGCTCCCCGCCTCGAGGGAAGGGAGCGCGAACGCGAGGTCGACCGTCTCCCCGGGCGCGATTTCCCGCGGCGGCCGCGTGAGAGGCTCCCAGTGGAAGTCGTGCGCGATCGTCCGTCCGGCCGCGTCCGCGAGATGGCAGCCGAGCGAGACGCCCGCGGGGACCGTTCCCGACGGCAGCCAGAACGCCTTCCCCGCGTTCGTCACCCGCGCCTGCAGAAGAATCGGTGCCCCGGCGGCGACGCCGTCCGACTCGAGCGTCGCTTCGATCCGCGCCGCGAGTCCCTCCGTCCGGCGGCTGTCGAGGCTCTCCTCTCCCTCCCGCTTCAGAAAGAAGTTCCGGGTGTCTCCGAGGAATCCGCGTGTGGTCTCGGCCCACCGGAGATACGTCGCGCCGCCCGCCAGGAGATCGTCGTACTCCTCGAGCGTCACGTGGAACGGCGGGACGTTGTACGCGACGAGGCGCATCTCGTCGAAGCCGACTTCGCGGGCGCGGCGCCGGATCGCGTGGACGTCGACGTCGTTCTCGACGACGCCGTAGGTCCGCATCTCGAACTGCGACGGCTCCCTCTTGGAGTGGTCGGGGCCGGGCTCGGCGAACGCCGCGATGCCGCCCGGACGGAGGATGCGCGCGAACTCGGCGATCGAGGCGTCGGGATCGGGCGCGTGATGGAACGCGTCGAAGCAGAGAACCCGGTCGACGCTGGCGTCGGGCAGGTCGATCCGCCGGCCGTCGTAAACCAGAAAGCGCGGCTCGGGGCGGGTGCCGATCACCGGCTGCCGGCGATAGAGCTCCCGCGCGATCTCGAGGGCCGTGGGGGAGACGTCGAGCAGGACGACCTCGCACCCGAGCTGCGTCAGGAAGCGCGCAGTCCAGCCGCTGCCGGCGCCGAAGTCGAGCACGCGGAGGCCCGGCGCCAGCTGCAGTCCCTGGATCATCGTCGCGAAATTGATGAGGAGCGCCGGCGCGTCGTCGGTCCGGCTGAACGGCTTCGCGAGGTGATCGTCCCAGGTCGTGAGGGACGAGAAGTACTCCTCGGCCTTCCGGTTGAGCTCCTCGATCGAGCTGCGGGCGATCAGCTCGCGCACGTCGATGCGAGGCGTCGCCGGCGGCGCGGGCCGCGCTTTCGGATCGCGGACGAGCCGCACGAGCTTCCGCGCGACGAGCCGCAGCAGCGCGGGCGGATTGCTGAGCAGCACGCGATTGACCGGCATCGGCGGCGGCATCGTAACGCGACTCGCCGTTACGCTGCGATAGACTCCGCGCGATGTTCGGCCTCTTCCGCCGCAAGGGCGTCCTCACGCCGGTCCAGCAGTTCTTCCACACCGAGAGCGCGTCGGGCGTCATCCTCATGGCTGCCACGCTCCTCGCCCTCGTCTGCGCGAACTCGCCTCTCCGCGCAGCCTACGAGCACCTGCTCCATATCCCGGTCCGGATCGGCGTCGGCGCGATCCAGGTCGACCAGTCGCTGCTCCATTTCGTGAACGACGGGCTGATGGCGGTTTTCTTCCTGCTCGTCGGGCTCGAGATCAAGCGCGAGATTCGCTACGGCGAGCTGTCGGACGTCCGCTCGGCTCTTTTCCCGATCGCCGCGGCAGTCGGCGGTGCGACTCTTCCCGCGATCATCTACTTCGCCCTGAACCGCTCGGGCGAAGCGGCCGCCGGATGGGCGATCCCGATGGCCACCGACATCGCGTTCGCCCTCGGCGTCCTCGCGCTCCTCGGCGACAGGATCCCGAGCTGGCTCAAGGTCTTCCTGATGACGCTGGCGATCGTCGACGATCTCATCGCCGTCCTGGTGATCGCCGTCTTCTACACGGAATCGCTCTCGCTCGCGGCGCTCGGCTGGGCCCTTCTTTTCACCGGTGCGCTGATCCTCGTCAACGCCGCGGGTGTCTATCACCTCGGCGTTTATCTCCTCTTCGGCGTGGCCCTCTGGTTCGCCGTTCTCCAGTCCGGCGTCCACGCGACCATCGCCGGCGTGGTGCTCGGCCTGACGATCCCCGCGCGGCGCTCGGAGCGGGCGGAGGAGGAGGCGCGCATCGCCGACGAGAGCGTGGACCTGTTCCAGCGGTCGATCTCCGGCATCGCGCGGCGCCCCGAGCGGGAGAGCTACGAGGCGGCTCTCAGCCAGCTCGGCTCGATGATCGCCCGGACCGAGTCGCCCCTCCACCGGCTCGAGCGGAAGCTGCACAGCCCCGTGGCGTTCGGCATCGTCCCGATCTTCGCCTTGGCGAACGCCGGCGTGGTCCTCTCCGCAGACGCGGTCGCGGGCGCCGCCGCATCGCCCGTCTCCGCCGGCATCGTCCTCGGACTCGTCTTCGGCAAACAGATCGGGATCTTTCTGGCGGCGTTTCTCCTGATCCGGCTCGGCTGGTCGCGCCTCGAGGCCGATCGCCCGACTCTGCGCGCCTTGTACGGCACCGCTCTTCTCGGCGGGATCGGCTTCACGATGTCGCTTTTCGTCGCCAGCCTCGGTTTCGGCGAAGGGGTGATCATGGAGCAGTCGAAGATGGCGATCCTCAGCGCCTCGCTGATCAGCGGGCTCGCCGGCTATTTCGTTCTGCGGACGCTCCCGCCGGCGACGGACGCGTCGCCGTTCGAGGATGGGTAGCGCGTTTCCCCGCCCGGAATTTTTGCTCCCCCCTCTCCCTTGGCACACTCGCAAACTCCTCCCCTCCCGGGGAGATCGACAATTTGGCTCCTTGGACCTCTCCCGTGAAGGGGTCCCGTCAGGCCAGAAGGAGGACACATGAGGACATACGAAGTCCTGTTCATCCTCTCTCCGCAGACCGCGGAGGAGGACATCCAGAACGCCATCGGTGAATTCAGGCAGGCCGCCGAGTCGGGTGGCGCGAAACTCGTCAGCGAGGACGCCTGGGGCCGCCGCCGGCTCGCCTATCCCATCAACAAAGCCAACGAGGGGATCTATCACCTCTTCACGTTCGAGTCGGAGGCGGAATCGCTTTCGGAGCTCGACCGGAAGATGAAGAACTCCGATCTCGTGATGCGGCATCTGATCTCGCGCACGGACGAGCAGCTGCAGCGGGCCACGAAACTGGCGAAGAAGAATCCGAAGAAGGAGCGTCGTCCGCGCCCGGTTCCCGGAGCGGAGGAAGCTGCTGCTGCGCCGGCCGCGGCCGAGCCGGCGGCGGGCGCCGGAGCGGCGAAGGAGACGAGCGCATGAGCACGACACAGAGTGGTCAGACGCATGGCGAAGGACGTTCCGATCGCGGGCCGCGTCGCGGCGGGCCGAGCGGCGGCAAGAAGAAATTCTTCTACCGCCGGAAGCGGGTCTGCAAGTTCTGCGTCGAGAAGATCGAGTACATCGACTACAAGGACATGAAGATGCTGCAGCAGTTCATTCCGGAGCGCGGGAAGATCCTTCCGCGGCGGATTTCCGGGACGTGCGCGCTGCACCAGAGGAAGCTTCAGAACGCGATCAAGCGGGCGCGGATCATGGCGCTGCTGCCCTTCGTGACGGACTGATCGCGCGCGAAACGGGACCATGACCCAGACCGAGATGAACGTCGAACGAGCCGGAGTCGACGTCCGCCAGGCGCGGGCGACGGCGCGGAGCATTTTTCTGCACGGCCTCGCGGCCGCGGCGATGTTCGTGTCGCCGCTGACGGTGTTCGTCCCGGCGGCGATCCTGAGCGCGGGGCTGCGGAACGGGCGGAAGGGGGCGTGGCTCGCGATCGCGTGCGCCGCCGTCCTTCTGGTCCCGATCGCGGCGCTGCTCGGGGACGCGCGCGGCGGCGCGGCGGTCGGCCGGATGATCCTCGAGATCGGCGTGCCGAGCGCTCTGGCGCTGGAGCTGATGCTGCGGGGCCTTCTGTTCGGTCCCGTGCTCCTCGGCACCGTCGTCGCGAGCTTCGGCGGCTCCGCGCTCGTCGAACTGGCGATGCGCGCCGCCGCGGGGTTCTCCCCCTACGGCGCGCTCGTCGCGAACTTCCGCGCAACGGCCGCGAAGCAGATCGAGGCGTACCGCACGGCCGGAGCATCGGCCGAGGTGGTGGGGACGATGGAGCGGATCACGGAGGCGATCGCGACCTCCTACATGCCGGTCCTCCTCGTCGTCGTCACGATCCTGACGTTCGCCCTCAGCCTGACGATGCTGCCGCGGCTGCGCAGCGGGCGCGTCCTCGTGCCGCAGTTCCTGTTCCGCAACCTCCGGTTTCCGGACGCGCTGCTGTTCGGGTTCGTCCTCGGCGGGCTCGCGCCCCTCGCGACGGGGCCGCTGCGGACCGCGGGTTTCGGCCTCCTCGCGATCGTCGCGTTCCTCTACGTGCTTCAGGGCCTCGCGGTCCTGCGCGCGAAGCAGGTGCGCCTGCGGCCGGGAATCTTCGCGACGGTTCTCGGGGGCGTGCTCCTCGTCCTTCTCACGCCGTATGGGATCACGCCGTTCGCGCTGTTCCTGGTCGGCCTGTTCGATCCGTTTTTCGATTTCCGACATTTCAATCGAAAGGAAGTTCCCCATGAAAGTGATTCTGATTGACGAGGTTCGCGGGCTCGGCGGCCGCGGCGAGATCGTCACGGTCCGCGACGGGTACGCGCGCAACTACCTTCTCCCGAAGGCGCTCGCGCGCGAAGCGACGCCGGGCAACCTGAAGGCCGCCGAGATGGAGAAGAAGAAGTGGGCCGCGCTGACCGTTCAGGAGAAGGAATCGGCGCAGAAGCTCGCGAACGAGCTTCAGGGCGTGACCGTGGTCGTGCACAAGCGTGTGGGCGAGACGGGGACGCTCTTCGGCTCCGTGACCTCGTACGAGGTCGCCGACGCCCTCGCGTCGCGCGGATTCCAGGTCGACAAGCGTCGCATCGAGCTCGGCACCGCGATCAAGACTCTCGGCTCGCAGAAGGTCGAGATCCGCCTCCACCGCGAGGTCACGGCGGAGATCGCGGTCGAAGTCGTCCCGGGGGTCGAGCAGGAGTACGCCGAGGTGCGGCTCCCGGGCGAGGCGCCGCAGGTGGAAGCCGAACCGGAAGCCGTCGCGGCTCCGGAGGAGACCGCGGCCGCGGAAGAGCAGCCGGCGACGTAGTCGTCGGTCGTCAGTCGTCAGTCGTCAGGGCGGGCCTTCGGGCCCGCCTTTTTCGTTGCCGGTTGTCTTGTCCGTTGTCCGTTGTTCGTTCTTCGTCGTTCGTTGACTCTCACAAGCGTCGTCATCCTGAGGAGCGAAGCGACGAAGGAT
>JBOGJQ010000193.1:0-1516 GCA_050745405.1 Thermoanaerobaculia bacterium
CGTGATGGTAGTCCACGAGCATGACGAAAACGATCCGCATCGCCGGCGCCGGCCCCTCGGGGCTCGCCGCCGCCATCACCCTCGCCCGCGGCGGGCGGGCCGTCGAGGTCCACGAGGCGAAGCCCGACGTCGGCGCCCGTTTCATCGGCGATCTTCAGATTATCGAGAACTCCTCCGCGCCCGAGCAGGTGCCCGCGCTTCTCGAGCGGATGGGCATCGCGACGAACTTCTACTTCCGTCCGGCGACGGAGGCGCGCTTCTACGATCACCGTCTGCGGATGCGCCGGGTGAGCGGCGAAACGCCGTACGGCTTCTTCATCAGGCGAGGTCCCTTCGAGGGGACGCTCGACCGCGGCCTTCTCGCCCAGGCGCGGGAGCTCGGCGTCGACGTCCGCTTCGGCAGCCGCCTCGCGCCGGCCGAGGCCGATCTCGTGGCGACGGGACCGGCGACGGCGGATGGCCTCGCGAAGGAGATCACCTTCACCTCCGACGACGAGGAGCGCGTCGAGGTCTATTTCGACCACCGCCTCTCTCCCGGCGGCTATTCGTATCTCTTCATCCTCGACGGCGTCGCCACGTTTGGCTGCGCGATCGTCTCCGACTTCAAGCGGATCGACGACTACTTCGACGCCTCGCTCGCGCGGGCGCAGGAGATCCGGCCCGTGAACGTCGACCGCGACCGGCGAACCGGCTACTCCTACATGAACTTCCATTTGAAGACGACCGGCCTCGCGAACGGACGCCCGGTCGTCGGCGAGGCCGGCGGCTTTCAGGATTACCTCTTCGGCCTCGGCATCCGGTACGCGCTGACCAGCGGCTGGCTCGCGGGACGCGCGGTCCTCGAGGGGCGCTCGTTCGACGAACTGTGGGCGGCAGAGCTCGGGGCGAAACAGCGGACGAGCCTCGTGAATCGTTTTCTCTACGAGCGCGGCGGCAATGCCGGGCTCGCGGGGTTCGTCCGGCGCGCGGCGCGCGCCCGCGATTTCAACGCCTATCTCGCGAGCTGGCACCGCGACGTCTGGTGGAAGCGCCTCGCCGAGCCGCTCGTCCGTTCCCTCTGGAGGCACGAGGGGCGCTGTCTCCACACGCCGCCCGACCACTGGTGCCGCGCCCGCGACAGCCGCATGAAAGTGCCGCCACTGGGGCCTGTCGAGTGACGTTGTTCGTTGTTCGTTGTTCGTTATTCGTTGTTCGTTGCCGGGGCGCTGGTCATCCTGAGCGAGGTGGGCGGGAGGGTGTGAGCGAAGGATCTCCTCAGCCGGGTCTCAAACCGGCGGAGTCGCGAGTCTGAGTCGCGTCTGAGGAGATCCTTCCTCGCTTCGCTCGTCAGGATGACGACGCCGCGATAATGGATAACGACTAACGGATAACGGACAACGGACAACGGATAACGGATAACGGATAACGAACAACGAACAACGAACAACGAACAACGGACAGTGATACTTTGAATACCGTGCAGCCGACGCTCGCCGATTCGTACGCCTTCTGCCGCCGGATCACGCACCGGCACGGG
>JBOGJQ010000194.1:0-1389 GCA_050745405.1 Thermoanaerobaculia bacterium
GCTGAGGAGATCCTTCGTCGCTTCGCTCCTCAGGATGACGGCGTCTCGACTGACGACGGATGACTGACGACGGATGACTGACAACGGGGAACTGACAACGGGGAACTGATAACCGACAACCGACAACCGACAACCGACAACCGACAACCGACAACCGACAACCGACAACGAACAACGAACCACGAACAACGAACAACGAACCACGCTAACGTTCTACAATCCCGCCGTGCTCCCCGCCGCCCGCCCGTCCGGCTTCCGTCTCGGCTCGATCGCCGGAACCGCGATTTACGTCGAGGTCAGCTTCCTGATTCTGATGGGGCTGTTCGTCATCCTCGACATCGAGCGCGGCATCCCCATGCACCGGGCTCTGCTCTGGATCCCGATTCTCCTCCTCAGCGTTCTCTTTCACGAGCTCGGGCACGCGGCGCTGATCGCCTCCTTCGGGTTCGGCGCGAGCACCATCGTGCTCGGCGGGTTCGGCGGGGTGACGGTGAACCGCCGGCAGACCGTGCCGTGGAAGGAGATCGTGATCAGCCTCGCCGGTCCGGCGTTCAGCATCCTCCTCGCCATTCTCCTGACGCTTCTGTGGCGCGGGGTTCCGGCGATGCACGGCGATCCGATGCTCGCGGCCCTCATCCCGCTCACCGTCCTGGCGAACGGCGTCTGGGCGGTGTTCAACCTCGTGCCGATCTTCCCGCTCGACGGGGGCCAGGCGCTGCACAACCTCGGACGCTTTTTCCTCGCGGAGAGGAAGGCGGCTCTGGTCTCGATCGGGGTCTCGATGGTCGTGGGCGGCGCCGTCCTGGTGTTCGCCCTCTTTCAGGCGTGGTTCTTCCTCGCGATCGTCGCCGCGATGCTCCTCATGCAGAACTTCCAGCGGTGGCAGGCCTGGCGCAGCGGCATCGTGCCTTGAGCGGAGGCCGTCCGGCTATAATGGCATCACAGCGAATGTCGTAACCGGCTCCGGCGACGCCGCCGGGTCGAGCTCGCGTTCAGATCTGATGTCGGACATCCGCGAGATCACTTCGGCACGAAGCGGCGGCGCGATCCGCGACCGTCGGACCGCCGCCCGGCGGCGGATGGCCCTGCGCCGTTTCGACTGGCTCCGCGAGCGCGGACCGGGCGACAAGGCGGTCCGTCGCGGTGGCCCGGCGAGCGCGCGCCTCCAGGCCGCGCTGTTCCGCATCGCCGACCTGACCCTCGCCTGCGAGGACCTCGACGCCCTCTACCGCTCGATCCACCAGGTCGTGGCCGAGCTGATGGACGCGACCAACTTCTACATCGCCGTCTACGACGAGCCGGCCGACACGCTCAGCTTCCCCTACTTCGTCGACCAGTACGACCCGAAGCCGGAGCGGCGGCGGCCCGGAAAGACCCTCACCGCGTACG
>JBOGJQ010000195.1:0-5601 GCA_050745405.1 Thermoanaerobaculia bacterium
CGCTGCAGGTCGTCGAACGACATCTTCGGGAAGGCCGTCGTCTCGCCGCTGAAGGCGGGCGCTGGCTCCTCCGGCTCGGGCGCGAACGCGGGCGCCGCCGCCTGGGCGGGCGGCTCCGGGCCGCCGAAGATGTCCTCGGGCGACGGGCGGCCGGGTTCCTCGAACGGCGCTTCCTCCGGCGCGGCCTCCATCGGCGGGGCCGCCGGCCTCCGCTCGCTCTTCGTTTCGTCGAACGGATTCGGAGGCGGCGGAGGCGGTGCCGCCTCTGCGGGCGCTTCGATTTTCGGTCCGGCGCCCTGAATGAGCTCGTCCACCTTGTGGATGAGACTTTGCGACTCGAACGGCTTCGTCACGACGGCGTCGCAGCCGGCGCGCTCGGCGCGATCGGGATCGAACGGCTCGAACGTTCCGGTGAGGAGAATGATCGGGATCGATTTGTAGTCGGGGTGCGACTTGACGAACTCGCAGACCTCATAACCGTTCTTCTCCGGCATGATGATGTCGGAGAGGATGATGTCCGGGCGCCACTCGTCCAGTTTCGCGATCGCCTTCGACCCGTTGTTGACGGCGACGACCTCGTAATCACCGTCCGAGAAGGTGAGCTCGACCACTTTCTGGATCGTGATGCTGTCGTCCGCGAGGAGGATCTTCTTCGCCATTTCGTGCGCTCCCTGTCTCCGCGACACGTTACCTGCGCGGCAGGCGGAAGTCAACGAATCGGAGCGGCTCAAGACGTGTCATCTCAACGGATTAGCAGCAGATGCGTCCGGCTCCGGCAGGGGCCCGTGAACGCGTCCGCGAGTGCCCACGATCCTATGCTAGACTTCGCTGCGCGACCCGGGACAACGGAAGAAACACCCCGAGGGAGGGGGAGGCGGACATGACGAGGTGGGAGTACAAGATCATCAACGTCCGGTCGGAGAATTACTCGATGGACCCGCGGCGCGCCGAAGAGCTCAACCGTCTCGGCGAAGAAGGGTGGGAGCTGGTCAGCATCACGTCGATCAACTTCAAGACGGGAGCGACCGACCACATCGGGATGGTTTTCAAGCGAGTGAAGAGCGAATCCTGAGTTTCGGCTGTTCACCCCCCGAGAGAAAAATTGCAGATTGCAATCTGCAGTCCCTTGACCCTTCCTCGCATTCTCCCATCTACTTCCTGAAATGCCCCGCCCGTTCGTGATCCTGACCGTCCTCGACGGCTTCGGCTGCCGCCGGGACAGCGAGTGGAACGCGATCGCGCAGGCGGAGACGCCGCACTTCGACCGCCTTTTCTCCGAGCACGCGTGGACCGCCCTCGCGGCCTCGGGCGAGCGCGTCGGCCTCCCCGAAGGGCAGATGGGAAACTCCGAGGTCGGCCACCTGAACATCGGAGCCGGGCGCGTCGTCGATCAGGACATCGTCCGGATCAGCAAGGCCGTCCGCAGCGGCGAGATCAGCCGCAACCCCGTTCTCGTCGAGACGTTCGAGCGCCTCAAGAAGACGGGGAAAGCGATTCACTTCGCGGGCCTTCTCTCCGACGGTGGCGTCCACTCGCTCCAGGAGCATCTCCACGGGCTGATCCAGGCGGCGCTCGACAACGGGATGAGCATGCGCGAGGGCGATCTCCCGAGCGTCTACGTCCACGCGATCCTCGACGGGCGGGATACGCCGCCTCGCTCCGCGCTGCGCTATCTCGAGAAGCTCCTCGCGTTCCTCGACGACAAGCCGCAGGCGCGCCTGTCGACGGTCATCGGCCGCTACTACACGATGGACCGCGACAAGCGATGGGAACGGGTGCAGCAGGGCTACGATCTGATGACGCTCGGCATCGGGAGCGAGACGTCCGATCCGCTGAAGGCGATCGAGAGCTCGTACGAGGCGGGCGTCACGGACGAATTCGTGAAGCCGATCGCGGTGCTCGGCCGCGACCGCGAGCACCGCGGCAAGATCCACGACGGCGACACCGTGCTGCTGTTCAACTTCCGCGCGGACAGGATGCGCCAGATCGTCACCGCGCTCCGCGACGCGGACTTCGACGGCTTCGAGCGGAACGTTTTTCCGAAGATCGATCTCGTGTCGATGGTCCGGTATCGCGAGGACTTCGACTTCCCCGTCGTCTTCCCGCCCGTCGAGATCAGGAACCATCTCGGCGAGATCCTCGCGCGCGAGGGGGTGCGCCAGCTCCGGATCGCGGAGACGGAGAAGTACGCGCACGTGACGTTCTTCTTCAACGGCGGCTCGGATCAGGTCAGCGCGAACGAGGAGCGCGTGCTCATCCCGTCGCCGAAGGTCGCGACGTACGACCTGAAGCCGGAGATGTCGGTCGTCGAGCTGACCGATCGCGTGGTCCAGGAGATCCGCTCCGGGAAATACGGCTTCGTCGTCCTGAACATCGCGAATCCCGACATGGTCGGGCACACGGGCGTCATGCCGGCGGCGGTGGCCGCGGTCGAGGCGACGGATGCCGCGATCGGAAAGATCATGGACGCGGTCGAGGACTCCGGCGGCGTCATGGTGATGACCGCCGATCACGGGAACTGCGAGACGATGTTCGACACGGAGACGGGTCAGCCGCACACGGCGCACACGACCGCGCCCGTGCCGCTCGTCGTCTTCGATCCCGAGAAGCGGTGGCGGGAGCTGCGTCGCGGAGGCGCGCTGGAGAACGTCGCGCCGACGATCCTCGAGATACTCGGGGTCGAAAAACCGGCGGAGATGACCGCGACCTCGCTTCTCGAGGGCGGGACGGCCGCCGCGGCGCGCGCGGGAGGCGCATGATCCGGCGGCTGGTCGTCGTCCGCCACGGCGAGACGAGGGACAACGTGCGCGGCATTGCACAGGGATGGAGCGACAGCGAGCTGACGGAGCGCGGTCTCGTCCAGGTCGAGCGGGTCGCCGAGCGCCTGCGCGATCTCGGCGCCGGGTCGCTCTGGACCTCGCCGCTGCCCCGCGCGTCGACGACGGCCGAGGCGATCGGCCGGATCGCCGGCCTCGAGCCCGTGCCGCTGGACGACCTGCGCGAGATGAACTGCGGCGAGTGGGAAGGAATGGCGTTCCCCGAGATCCATCGGGGCCAGCCCGAGCTCTACCGGCGCTGGGCAGCCGATCCGCATGAACCGTGTCCGGGAGGGGAGTCGTTCCGCGACGTGCAGGTGCGGATCGAGCGGGCGATCGCGAAGATGGACGAGACCGTCGACGGCGAGCCGGCCACGGTCCTCGTCTCGCACGGCACGGCGATCCGGGTCCTCGCCATGTCACTGCTCGACCTTCCTCTTCGTGCGGCGCGGAGCTTCGCGCAGGAGAATGCCGCGGTGAACATTTTCGAGCGCAGGCCGGACCGGTGGGTTCTCCGGCTGTGGAACGATACGACCCACTGCGCGGATCTGGAGCACCGAACCGAATGACCCTCGAGCAGTTGACCGACGCTCTCACCGAGACGCTGCGCTCGCGCGTCCTCGCCGTTTTCGGGACGCCCGTCGAGCGCGTCGTCCTGCAGACGCCGCCGAAGCTCGCGATGGGCGACCTCGCGACGCCGATGGCACTCGAGCTCGCGCGGACGCTCAAACGCCCGCCGCGCGAGATCGCGCAGAAGATCGCCGAGGACCTCTCGCTTCCTCCGCTCGTCGCGAGCGTCAGCGTCGAGGGAGCCGGCTATCTGAACTTCCGCCTCGACCGCGCCCTCTTCACCGCGACGTGGATCCGCAACGTCCTCGCTCCTCCGGCGGGAGACGGCGCGCGCGCGATCGTCGAGCACACGAACATCAACCCGAACAAGGCCGCGCACATCGGCCACCTCCGCAACGCCGTTCTCGGCGACACGCTCGTCCGCTGCCTCCGCTGGCTCGGCCGCCGCGTGGAAACGCAGAACTACATCGACGACACCGGCGTCCAGGTCGCCGACGTCGTCGTCGGGTTCGAGAGGCTTCTCGGCGAAGACGTCGACGCGGTCCGCCGGCGCATCGCGGACGAAGGGAACCGCTTCGACTACTTCTGCTGGAATCTCTATGCGCGCACCGTGCGGCACTACCAGGAGAACCCGGACGCGGTGCAGTGGCAGCGGGAGACGCTCCACAAGATCGAGAAGCAGGAGGGAGAGACTGCGCGGCTGGCGGGAGTCGTCGCCGAGGCGATCGTGCGGTGGCACCTCCGGACGGCGCTCCGGATCGGCATCGAGTACGACCTCCTCGTGAAGGAAAGCGACATCATCCGCCGGCACTTC
Source organism: Thermoanaerobaculia bacterium (assembly GCA_050745405.1). Lineage (GTDB taxonomy): Bacteria > Acidobacteriota > Thermoanaerobaculia > Gp7-AA8 > Gp7-AA8 > JBOGJQ01. The sequence continues at coordinate 4,201 of JBOGJQ010000195.1, forward strand.
TGGGACCGGGCGTTCGAGCTGCTCAAGCAGAGCGGCGCGGTCGTGTACGAGACCGAGGGGAAGCACGCCGGCTGCTGGGTGATGAAGCTCGCCGAGTCGCCGGAGTTCGAGGGGATGGAGGAGCCGGACAAGATCCTCGTAAGGTCGAACGGCACGGTGACGTACGTCGGAAAGGACATCGCCTATCAGCTCTGGAAGTTCGGGCTGCTCGACCGCACGTTCGACTATCGGAGGTTCCTCGAATATCCCGACGGGCGCCCGCTGTGGGAGACGACGAGCGAGGGCGACGACGATCCGACCGCGCCGGAGTTCGGCGGCGCCGACGAGGTCGTCAACGTGATCGACGTGCGGCAGGGATATCTGCAGAAGATCGTCCGCGAGGGCGTCCGGCAGCTCGGCCATCCGGATCAGGCGGAGAGCTCGGTCCACTTCTCGTACGAGATGGTCGCGCTCAGCCCGGCGACGGCGGCGGCGCTCGGAACGCAGCTCAGCGAAGAGGACGCGGCCAAGGCGTACGTCGAAATGTCGGGGCGCAAGGGACTCGGCGTGAAGGCGGACGACCTGCTCGACACGCTCGAGGCGAAGGCGCTCGAGGCGGTGCGCGAGGGGCTCGCCGCGCGCGAGGGGGCATCGTCATCCGAGAAGGATCTCGGCGAGCTCGCGCGGCAGATCGCCGTCGCCGCGCTCCGCTACTTCATGCTCAAGTACGGGCGCAACAAGGTCATCGCGTTCGATTTCAAGGAAGCTCTCACCTTCGAGGGCGACTCCGGGCCCTACCTGCAGTACTCGACCGTCCGCGTCGAGAACATCTTCCGGAAGATGGCCGACCGCGGCGTCGACGCGCACCTCGACGAGGCCTCGATCGACGAGCTGACGATCGGCGGAGAGATCCCCGACGACATGTGGGAGATCGTGCGCGGAAGCGCGGAGACGGCGTCGGTGGTGCGGCGGGCGGTGGAGAGTCTCGAGCTCGCGATGATCACGCACCACGCGTTCGAGCTCGCGCAGAAGTTCAACTCGTTCTACCACAAGTACCCGATCCTCAATGAGTCCGACGTGCGCGAGCGCCAGAAGCGCGCCGCCTGCGCGGACGTCTTCCGGCAGACGATGCACGGGATCCTCGGATTACTCGGGATTCCGGTGCCGGAGAGGATGTAGGCGCTCGTTGCTCGTCGTTCGTCGTTGGTCGTTGGTCGTTCGTCGTTGGTCGTTGGTCGGCCACGACGAGAAGAGAATAGCCCCGACATTTTTCTTCCGCGTCTTGCAGGAGAACGTCCCGCGGCAGCGGAATCTAATCGACAACATCGACAAACGTATCGCGCATTTTGTCTTCACGCGAGGTGGCGATCCATGAAGCAGACGATCGCCGCAAAGAAACTGGTCGCAGCGCTCGTCGAGACC
>JBOGJQ010000196.1:0-4634 GCA_050745405.1 Thermoanaerobaculia bacterium
AAGCTTCGCTCTCCCGCCGACCTGAGACATTCCGTTCACGGATTCCCCACCCGGCCCTGATCCCTCGCTACGCTCGGGATGACGGGAACTCCACGCTTCCCAGTAACTCCTCGGCCGCCTCGCGCGGGTTCTGCTCTTTCCGGTGAACGCGGTCGAGCATCGCCTCGTAACGCGTCTTCCGCTCGCCCGAGCCGGCGAGGCGCTCCATGAACCGCTCCTTGAGCTGCGTCTCGACGCGGATCCGGACGCGCTCGCGGCTCCGCCGCGTCAATTCGCCCGAGGAGACCAGATACTCGCGGTGCGTCTCGATCGCCGCGGCGAGATCGGCGATCCCCTTGTCCTGCGAGGCGACGGTCTTCACGATCGGCGAGATCCACTCGCCGTGCTCCTCGACGAGCGACATCATCATCCTGATTTCCGTGACGGTGCGGTTCGCATCGGGGCGGTCGGCCTTGTTCACGGCGAAGACGTCGCCGATCTCCATGATCCCCGCCTTGATCGCCTGGATGTCGTCCCCCATGCCGGGGACGAGCACGACGACGTTCGACTGGACGGTCCGGATGATCTCGACCTCGTCCTGCCCCACGCCGACGGTCTCGACGATGACGACGTCGAACCCGGCGGCGTCGAGGAGATCGACGACGTCGTTCGTCGCGCGCGCGAGACCGCCGAGAAAACCGCGGGTCGCCATCGACCGGATGAACACACCGGCGTCCGTGTAGAGGTTCTGCATCCGGATGCGGTCGCCGAGGATCGCGCCGCCGGTGAAGGGCGAGGTCGGATCGACGGCGATGATCCCGACGCGCTTGTCCTCACGGCGATAATGGCGCGCGAGCGCGTCGACGAGGGTCGACTTCCCCGCGCCGGGCGATCCGGTGATCCCGACGATCCTCGCCTTCCCCGTGTCCGGATAGACGGCCGCGAGGAGGGCGTCCGCCTCGGGCGCGTCGCGCTCGACGACCGACACGGCTCGCGCGAGCGCGCGGGGACGCGCCGCGCGCACTCCGTCGATGAGATCCTGCACGTTCACCGGCCCGCGCTCACTCCGCCAGCAGATTCCGCGCGATGACCATCCTCTGGATCTCGCTCGTCCCTTCGCCGATCGTGCAGAGCTTCACGTCACGGTAGTACTTCTCCGCCGGAAAGTCCTTGATGAAGCCGTATCCGCCGAAGATCTGAACTCCCTTCTCGGTCGCGCGAACGGCGACCTCGGAGGCGTAGAGCTTCGCCATCGCGGAGACCTGCGTCGTCCGCTCTCCCGCGTCCTTCATCGTCGCGGCCTTGTAGCAGAGGAGGCGCGCCGCCTCGATCTCGGTGGCCATGTCGGCGAGCATGAACTGGATCGCCTGGAAATCCGCGATCGGCTTGCCGAACGCCGTCCGCTGCTTCGCGTAATCGCGGGCGGCCTCGAACGCGCCGCGCGCGATGCCGATGGCGAGCGCCCCGATCGAGATCCGGCCGCCGTCGAGGACCTTCATCGCATCGATGAACCCGTACCCCGTCTCGCCGAGGCGGTTCGAGTCGGGGACGCGGCAGTCCTCGAGGACGAGCTCCGCCGTGTCCGAGGTTCGCATGCCGAGCTTGTTCTCCTTCTTCCCCGGGCGGATCCCTTTCCGGTCCATCTCGATCGCGAACGCGGTGATGCCGCGTTTCTGATCGCTCCGGTCGGTGACGGCGAGGACCACGGCGATGTCGGCGTACGTCGCGTTCGTGATGAAGTTCTTCGTGCCGTTGAGCACCCATTCGTCGCCGTCGCGAACGGCGACCGTGCGCATGCCGGAGGCGTCGGAGCCCGAGCCGGGCTCGGTGAGCCCCCAGGCGCCGATCCACTCCCCGGAGGTGAGCTTCGGGAGCCAGGTCTTCTTCTGCTCGTCGGTTCCGGCGAGGTAAATATGCCCGGTGCACAGGGAATTGTGCGCGGCGACGCCCAGGGCGGTGCCGCTGTCGACGACGGCGAGCTCCTCGATCACGTGCACGTAGTCGACGTAGCTCAGCCCGGCTCCGCCGTACTCCTCGGGGAAGATCACGCCGAGCATCCCGAGCTCGCCGAGCTTCTTGGTGACCTCCATCGGGAACCGCTGCGCCTCGTCCCACGCCAGCAGGTGCGGCCGGATCTCGGCCTCGGCGAATTCGCGGACCATGCGGCGGATCTGTTCTTGCTCATGGGTGAGACGGAATTCCATCAGGACTCCTTCGGGTCAGGTGGTGGTGCGGTTATGGATTCTACATTCTGCATTTTGCATTTTGCATTTTGCATTGGTGGCATGAATAATGGCCCCGCCTCATCCGGGGCCCCCGCACGATCCCCCCAACCGGAGGAGTATCCCTTGAGTCGCGACATCCTGACGATCACCGACAATCGCACCGGGAAATCGTACGAAGTCCCCATCACGGACGGGACGATTCGGGCGACCGATCTCCGCAAGATCAAGGTCACCGAGGACGAGTTCGGGATGATGACTTACGACCCGGCATTCATGAACACGGCCTCCTGCCGGAGCGCGATCACCTTCATCGACGGCGACAAAGGAATCCTCGAATACCGCGGGTACCCGATCGAGCAGCTGGCCGAGCGGAGCACGTATCTCGAGACCGCGTACCTGCTCCTCCACGGCGAGCTCCCGAAAGAGAAGCAGCTCGCCGACTGGACCCGCGCGATCACGCACCACACGATCATCCACGAGAACATCAAGAAGTTCATCGACGGGTTTCGCTACAACGCCCATCCGATGGGGATTCTGATCTCGACGGTCGCCGCGCTCTCGACGTTCTACCCGGAAGCGACGAACATCGGCGACCCCGAGGTGCGCCACCGGCAGATTCAGCGGCTCATCGCGAAGATGCCGACGATGGCCGCGTTCGCGTACCGCCACATCATCGGGATGCCGTACTCGTACCCCGACAACGATCTCTCGTACACCGCCAACTTCCTGAACATGATGTTCAAGATGACGGAAGTCCGGTACAAGCCGAATCCGACGCTCGAGAAGGCCCTCGACGTCCTGTTCATCCTTCATGCGGATCACGAGCAGAACTGCTCGACGAGCGCGATGCGGGCGATCGGGAGCTCGCGGGTCGATCCGTACTCCGCGGTCGCCGGAGCGGCCGCTGCGCTCTACGGCCCGCTGCACGGCGGAGCGAACGAGGCGGTCGTCCGGATGCTGACCGAGATGGGCAGCGTCGACCGCGTCCCCGAGTTCGTGAAGCGGGTGAAAGACGGCGAAGGGCGCCTCATGGGCTTCGGCCACCGCGTCTACAAGAACTACGATCCCCGCGCGAAGATCATCAAGAAAGTGGCGTACGAGGTCTTCGAGGTCACGGGGAAGAATCCCCTTCTCGACATCGCGCTCGAGCTCGAGCGGATCGCGCTCGAGGACGACTACTTCGTCTCGCGCCGCCTCTATCCGAACGTCGACTTCTACTCGGGGCTCATCTACCAGGCGATGCAGTTCCCGCTCGACCTCTTCCCGGTGCTCTTCGCGATCCCGCGTGTCGGCGGATGGCTCGCGCAGTGGCAGGAGATGCTCCAGGACCCGGAGCAGAAGATCGCGCGGCCGCGGCAGATCTACGTCGGGACGGCGCGGAGAGACTTCGTCGAGAGGATGAACCGGTGAAGAGGCGAACGCAGAACGCAGAACGCAGAACGTAGAAGGAAGAAAGAATGGCTTCTTTTCTGGCTTCTACGTTCTGCGTTCTGCGTTCCAAAGACACCACCACTCGCCTTTCGCGGCCTCGCGCGTGAGGCGAAGCTTCTCGCGCGATGCAGCGGCGATCACCTCGTCCTTCTGCTCGACGAGGATCCCGCTCACGATCAAAGCCCCTTCCGGCGCGAGGAGCGGCGCGATGGCAGGCAGCGCCGGGATGATCACGTGCGGGAGGATGTTCATCGTGATGACGTCGAACCGGCCGGGGGCGCGCACGGCATCGACGCCGCTGACGAAGAACGCGACTTGTCCGCCCGCCACGCCGTTCCGCACGAGGTTCTTCGGAACGACCTCCCACGTCTCGAGATCATTGTCGAACGCGAACGCCTTCCGCGCGCCCAGCCGGATCATGCCGATCGCGAGGACGCCGCTTCCGGTTCCGGCATCGAGCCCCGTCTTGGCGCCGAGATCGAGCGTCTCGAGCATCGCGAGGCAGAGCGCCGTCGACTCGTGCGATCCGGTCCCGAAGGCCCGCTCCTGCGGCACGACGATCGGCAGGCGCTCCGAATCGGACGGGATCAGCGCCGCATCCGGCGCGACGAGGAACCGCTCGCCGATCGGGAGCGGCTCGAGCGACTGCCGGTAAACCTCGAGCCAGTCGGTCTCCTCGCGATCCTCGTCCGTCAGCGTCAGACCGTCGACGTCCGCGAGCATCCCCCGCGCCACCCGGCGATCCTCGGGCGAGGCGAACCAGCAGGAGACGACCGTCTCTCCCGGCCGTTCGCTGATCTGGCTTCCCAGCGAGGTCGTGAGAAAGAGAATCCCCTCGACGACATCGTCGAGATCGCGCCGCGCGTCGGGCCAGGCGATGTGAAGGACGTGGTACATCCTTGAAAAGCGTCTGGAGCGTCTCGGGCGTCTGGAGCGTCCGGGGCGTCAGGTGGAAACGAAAACGAGGGCGGCCTTCGGGCCGCCCTCGTTCTGTTTCGT
>JBOGJQ010000197.1:0-9103 GCA_050745405.1 Thermoanaerobaculia bacterium
CCGAACGAGAGCACCGCGTCACGCGCGTCCCGCCCGACCCTGATCCCTCGCTAAACGCTCGGGATGACGGCCGCCGCGGCGTTCATCCTGGGCCCCTGATCAGCAATCAGCGTTCATCAATCGAAGATGTCCGCCGACGCGAAGCGACCGTGGGACGGGCGTCTCGCCCGTCCCCACTCCCATTCTCGCGAGATCCGAACGCGCCCGGGCGGGACGCCCGGGCCACTTTCCGCCCACCCGGCCCAGCGACGATCCACGAGCAACTAGCAACTAGCGTCTCTTATGGCACTCCGTGCAGATCGTCGCGCCTTTTCTCTGCTGGCGATGGCAGCCGATGCAGAGAGAGTGAAACGGGTTCTTCGTCGGGCTCATGTCGCGCATGCTCGGCACGTTTCCCTCCGGGTCGAGGTGGCACACCGAGCATTTCTCGACCTTCGCCTCGCTCTCGTGCGTGAGCCCTTCGTTCGTGTGATGGCACGTGTCGCAGCTTTCGACCCGCTCCGCGGCGTGCTTGCCGTGCTCGAACGTCACCGGCGGCTGTTTTTTCGCCGCGGCGTCGATGGTGACGAGCTTCGGGCCGTGATCGGCGAAGGCGATCGCGGCGGCGAGCGTCAGCAGAAGAACGATGGTTCGCATGCCCCTCACGCGCGCAGGAACTCCGTCAGCAGCCCGTGAAAATGATGGACGCCGTTCTCGCGGCGGACCGAATAGCGCCCCGTGTCGTACGTGCGCGACCGCAGCCCCCGCTGGACCGCCTCGCAGATCGCGACGTCCTCGAGCTGGATCTCGTCGCTGTAGCGCACCGTCTCCTCGATGAGCTTCGCGACGCCGTCCGCTTCCGGATCGCGAAAGAACCACTCGAAGAGCGTCGCCGTCTTCTCGTGCCCCAGCGGCACGATGAGGTTCGTCGAGAAATTGTCCGGATAGACGTTGAGCATCAGGTTCGGGAAGAGCCAGTAGAACTCCGCCTCGCTCGATTCCGCGGCGGGATCGCGGCGAAGGCGCTCTCCCCGCTGGATCGGCGCGTGCTGGATCGAGAACCACCGCGCCGTCTCGGTCCGGTAGCGGGCGTAGTCGAGCTCCCGGAAGAGCGACGGGTGGACGATCGGGATGTGATACCCCTCGAGGTAATTGTCGACGTAGACCTTCCAGTTGCAGTCGAGCGTCCACTCCTTGCGGAAGGCCCGCCGCCAGCCGTCGAACGAGCGGCCGCGGAGCCGCGCCGCGAGCTCGCCCGTGAAATCGTCGAACTCCGGACCGTCCGGCGCGACGCGCACGAAAAGAAGCGGCCCCCACTGCCGCAGGGCGAAGGCCGGAAGGGGGTGGTCCTCCTTCCGGAAATTCTCGACGCCGTCGAACTCCGGCATCGCGAGGAGCCGCCCGTCGAGCGCATAGCTCCAGCCGTGATAGCCGCACTGGAACGACTTCCGGATCCCGCACCCGCTGGCAACCGGCCCGGCGCGGTGGCGGCAGACGTTCGAGAGCGCGCGCACGACGCCGTCGCGGCCCCTCACGACGATGACCGGCTCGCCCGCGACAGTCGCCGTGAAATACGCGCCCGGTTCGGCCACGTCTTCGACCGTGCCGACGAACTGCCAGGTCCGCGCGAAGACGCGCTCGGTCTCCCGCTCGAGGGCGGCGGGGTCGGTGTACCAGCGCGAGGGAACCGACGCGGCGCGAGCGAGATCGGGCTCGAAGGCGTAGTCGCCCGCCATGTCGTCATCGTATCATCGGCGGAAACGTCCCATGTCCGATTCCAGCACGACGGTTCTCGTGGTCGACGACAACGCACTCGACCGGAAGCTCCTCTGCCTTCATCTCGAGAAGGGAGGATGGACGGTCGACGCCGCCGCGGACGGCGAGGAGGCGTGGGAGATGATCGCGCGGGCGCCGGGCCGGTACGAGGTGATCCTGCTCGACCGCAGGATGCCGCGCATGGACGGCCTCGAGCTGCTGGCCCGCCTCAAGGCCGACTCGCGGCTCCGCGTCATTCCCGTGATCCTTCAGACCGCCTCGGTCGAAAAGCAGGAAATGCTCGAGGGAATCCGCGCGGGAGCGTACTACTACCTCACGAAACCGGTCGACACGGACATGCTGCTCGAGGTCGTCCGGACCGCGGCGAACGATCATGCCGAGACACGGGAGCTTCAGGCGCAGCTCCGTCAGGGCGTCCACTCGCTCCGGCTCCTCCACGAGGCGGCCTTCACCGTCCGGACGATCGAGGACGCGCGCACGGTCGGCGCGATCCTCGCGAACGCGTGCGCCGATCCCTTCACCGCCATCATCGGCCTGACGGAGCTCCTCCTCAACGGCGTCGAGCACGGCAACCTCGGCATCACGTACGAAGAGAAGTCGGTCCTCAAGACGCGCGAAGCGTGGACGGCCGAGGTCGAGCGACGCCTCGCGATTCCGGAGAACGCCGGCAAGCGCGTCCTCGTCCGGTTCGAGCGGGACGGCGAGCGCGCGCGGATCACGATCCGCGACGACGGGAAGGGCTTCGACGCGCAGCGCTATCTCGAGATCGATCCGCAGCGCGCCTTCGACACGCACGGCCGCGGCATCGCAATGGCGCGCCGCGTCAGTTTCGAGTCGCTCGAATACCGCGGCAGCGGCAACGAAGTCATCGCCGTCGTCAAGACGCGCACCGGCTGACCGCTACCAGCCGCGGCCCTTCTTCGAGCGGTTGCTGTCGGAGCCGGTCCGCTTTCCGCGCCCGTGGCCGAGCTGCTCTCCCCGATCGCTCGCGCGGGCGTGGCGCTCCTCGTCGCCGATCGGCGCGCTCTGCGCCTGCGCCCGGCGTCCGCTCGAAACGCGGTTGTCGCGGTCGGCCGTCGGCTCGTCCTTGGGGTTGCGCGTCGGTCCGCCCTGGTTGTGTCTGTCTTTCGCCATGAGGGGACAATGTGGCAAGAACCGCGCCCTTTGGCCCTATGGGACGTCGCGGCGTGAGAACAGCACCGCGCCGAGGGCGATCCCCGCTGCGGCCACGATCGCGAGCACCGCGACCGTGACGGCACTCAGAACCTGCTCGACGAGAATCTCGCGCGGCTCGTAGTAGTGGTAGAGCGACAGCGGGAGAAAGCGCGCCGCCGGGTCCCACACGCTGCCGATCGCGGCGATCAGGTACGCGACGAGCGCGACGAAAAACACGGCGATCGCGACCGGCCCCCCTTCCCTTCCCCGCGCCGAGACCGCGAGGGCGATGCCGAACCAGGCGAGCTGCAGGAGCCAGAACGCGAACGCCACGGCAACGAGATCGCGCGGCGTGAAAATGTCGAGGTCGAATACCCGCGAGCCGGCGGCCGTCCCGGCCACGCCCGCCGCGGAGACCAGAGCCAGCGCGAAGGCCCCGAAGAGCACGTGCGCCGCGAGATAACGCCCGCGCCCGAACGGCTGCGTCATGACGAGCTCCGCGGCGCCCTGGTCGATCTCGCCCGCCACCGCGCGCGCCCCGAGAACGATCGCCACCGCCGCGCCGAGCGCGAGCGCGACCGGATGGTTCCAGCCGAAGGCGACGATCCCCGCGACCGACAGCCCGGCGAACTGCTCGCCGATCATCGCGCTGAAAAATGGGGGTGCGGCCGTCACAACCTGCTGCAGGATGGCATCGAGATCGAGCGCCGTCACCAGGGCGCAGATGAGCAGCTCGAATCCGGCGAGAACGAGGCTGCTCGCGGCGACCAGCACCGCATTCCGGCGCGCGAGGAGGCGAACGAGGTTACCCACCTTCGGCTCCCCGGTAGTAGCTCATGAAGATGTCCTCGAGTTGCGGCTCCGGGAAGACGAGGTCCTCCACGCCGGCGTCCGCGATCTCGCGGAGGAGCGGACCGAGATCGCCGCGGCACCAGACGACCGTCTCCCCCTCGCGCGGCTCGACGCGCAGCACGCCGCGAACACTCGCGAGGTCCGGCGGCGTGCCGCGAAAGCGGACCACCATCCGCCGGACCACGCCGGCCCGGAGGTTCTCGATCGTCTGCTGGATGACGATCCTCCCCTCCCGCAGGATCGCGACGCGGGGGCAGATCGCCTCGACTTCGCCGAGGATGTGCGAGGAAAAGAGCACGGTGCGGCCGCGCGCGGCGAACGTCCGCAGGTACTCGCGAAACGATTCCTGGACGAGCGGATCGAGCCCGAGCGTCGCCTCGTCGAGCAGCAGAAGGTCGGGATCGTGCTGCATCGCGACGACGACGCCGATCTTCTGCTTGGTTCCGTGCGAGAGAAACTTGACGCGCCGCCGCAGGACGTCGGGACCGACGCCGAGGACTTCGAGAAGCTCGCCGCGGAGCCGCGGGGGACGCCGCCGCCGGAAGCGGGCGAACGTATCGAGCAGGGTCGACGCGCGCATCCGGCCGTACAGCGCCAGCTCCCCCGGCAGGTAGCCGAATGACTCGCGCGCCGCCGCATCGGAGGCGTTCCGGCCGCCGATGCGGACCTCCCCGGCATCGGGGCGGACGAGGCCCGCGATGATCCGGAGAGTCGTCGTCTTTCCTGCGCCGTTCGGGCCGAGGTAGCCGACGATCTCGCCGCGCTCGATGGTGAGGTCGATCCCGTCGACGGCGCGGAGAGCGCCGAACGACTTCCGGATCCCGGAGACCTCGAGAGCGAGAGTCAACGGGTCAGTTCACCATCATCGGCGCCGTCACGCCGTCGAGAAAGCGGTAGAGCGCGTCGACGCTCGCCTGCGCCGCGTCCTCCGCCTCGCGCGCCTTCGCCGGGTCGTCACAGAGGCGCTCGAGGATCTCGATCGCCGTCTGCGAGTGGTGGACGTCCGCGACTTCATGCACCGAGAAGAAGGCGACGTCGCGGGGCTCGGCGATCGCGTACCACTTCGCCAACCCCTCGATTTTCGCCTTCGCGACCGCCGGCACCTGCGCCTCGTACGCGAATAGAGCCGCGAGCCCCTCGTGCGTGTCGCCCTGCCGCGTGAGCTCGCGCAGCGTCGCGATCGCCTCCCGCGTCGCTTCGGTCGGCTCGCTCGCCGTGACCTCGTCGCGCGAGAGCCCCAGCGCCTCGCAGAAACGGAGCCACAGCTCCGGATGATTCTCCGGCCCGCGCTCCTCCTCGATGAGGTTCTCGAGCAGGAGCTGACGGACGGCGATCTCGTTCGCGTTCGCGTGGATGCCGCTCACGAACGTCGGAAAAGCATGGGTGAAGTGCCAGTACTGCCGCGCGTACTCGCGCAGTTCGTCGAGCGTCAGCTCGCCGGCGGACCAGCGCTGGTAGAAAGGGTGGTCGAGAAGATGACGGGACGCGATGATCCCCTCGAGGAGCGAGCGAAGCTGCATGGAATCCTCCAGATCGAATGTCTGACCGTTGTTCGTTGATCGTTGATCGTTTGCAACGGACAACGACTAACGACTAACGAGCAACGAGCAACGAGCAACGAAATAGCGAACGAGAGTATCGGGGAAGCGGGGCCGCACCGCAAACTGCGAAAATGGAAGATCGGCCGGCTCGCATTAGAATCGGCGGTCTATGACGATAGTCGAGAACGCGAGCGTCCCGGAGGCGGATACGGACCGAAGCTGGCTCGGCCTCCTTCTCGGTGCGGCGTTCCGGCCGCGCCCGACGATCCGCTGGATCCTCGACCACCGTCCGCGCCGCGGCATCCTTCTTCTCGTCGTCCTCGCGTTTCTCTCGAGCATCCTCAACGACACGGACTGGACGCTGGTCCCGCTGGCGCTCGACCATTTCTCTCCCGCCGTCCTCGCAGGTATCGTGATCGGCGTCGTCCTCGTCACCATAGCGGTCGGCATCGGCGTGTTTTACCTCTTCGCGGGCATCGCGACGCTGACGGGACGCCTCGTCGAGGGACGCGGCACGTACCGGCAGGTGCGCACGGCGCTCGCGTGGGGCACGGCCCCGCTGATTCTCGCGGCCGTCTACCGGGTTCCGGCTCTGCTGTTCTGGACCGACGCTTTTCTCGCATTCGGCGGATCGGGCGACGAGTCGGCGATCCGGATCGGCGACGGCGGCACCGTCGCGATCGATCCGGGGGCCGTGCCCGACGCGCCTCTCGGACAGATCGCCATTCTCCTGGCTCTCGAGCTCGCGGTCCTGGCGTGGTACCTCGCCGTCTCGAGCCTCGCGCTCGCGGAAGCGCAGGGAGTCGCGTCGTGGCGCGGCTTTGCGAATCTGCTGCTCGCCCTCGTTCTTCCCGTGCTCGCGGTGATCATCGCCGTCGTTTCCGCCGTTCTCGCCTGAAGGAGGTCGCCATGCGGAGTATCTCGATTCTGCTGCTCACCGTGCTGATGTTCGGCTGCGCCCCGGAGACGGCACCCCCCTCCCCAGTCGACACGACCGAGCGCCTCGAGGAGACCCCCCGCCATCACGAGTGGGTGACGATCGAGAGCGCGGGGCGGCCGCTCCACGCGTACGTCGCCTATCCCGAGAGAAGCGACGCGGCACCGGCCGTGCTCGTGATCCACGAGAACCGCGGCCTGACGGATTGGGTCCGCTCGGTCGCCGACCAGCTCGCCGAGCGGGGGTATCTCGCGATCGCGCCCGATCTGCTTTCGGGCTCGGGCCCCGGCGGCGGAAGAACGAAAGATTTCCCGAGCGAGGATGCGGCGCGGGAAGGGATCTACGCGCTGGACATGAACCGCGTCGCGACGGACCTCCGCAGCGCGGCCGACTGGGTCCGCGCCCGCCCGGCGGCGAGCGGCACGCTCTACGTCGCCGGGTTCTGCTGGGGCGGCTCGCGGTCGTGGGAAGTCGCGAACGCCTACGATCCTCTCGCCGGCGCGTTCGTCTTCTACGGCACCGGGCCGGACGAGCCGTCCGGCACCGCGGGGATCGACGCCCCCGTCTGGGGCTTCTACGGAGGGGACGACGCCCGCGTGAACGCGACGATTCCGCGGTCCGAGGAGATCATGCGCGCCGCCGGCAAACCGTTCGAGCCGGTGATCTACGACGGCGCCGGTCACGCGTTCATGCGCCTCGGGGAGCAGCCGGATGCGAGCGAGGCGAACCGTGCCGCGCGGGAGCGCGCCTGGGAGCGCTGGCTCGGGCACCTGGAGCGGTGAGTAACGCCAAGAACGCGTCACGAACAGAAGAGGCCGCCTCGTCACGAAGTCGTCACGTTTTGACGTCTATTCCGTGATATATATCTTCCATCTTCATCATTCTCATCGCGCGAACGCGGCCGCAGGGCTGGGGCGTCGCCTTCGCCAATCAAGGAGGAAGGATGCACCGTTCGACTGTCCGTTTTCTGTGTGTATTGACGTTTCTTCCCGCACTCCTGCTCGCCGGGAATCCCCTGGTCGTTCCGATGACCGCCGAGGATCTCGCGGCAATGGAGAGCAACACCGACCGGAAGCTGCTGGTCGGCGTGACGAAGGACCTCGGCGCCGAGCTGAACCTGTCCGGCCTCCGCCCGCAGGACCTCCGCGCGACACCATCCCCTGCCGGCTTCGGCCACATCCAGCGCACCGCCGACGGCTTCACGTGGAGCGGCGCGATCGAATCGCCGGGCGCGACCGCGATGCGCCTTCACTTCTCGAATTTCTTCCTGCCGAACAACGCGACGATCACGCTCTCGAGCACGGCCGGCGACTCGTTCTCCTACGCGGGCTTCGGCCCGGCGGGAACGGGTGAGTTCTGGTCGAACACCCTCCGGGGCGACCGCGTCGAGCTGACCGTCACCTACAGCGGGAACGACCTCGGCCGCGTCCTCCAGGCGCTCCGCTTCGTGGTCGCCGAGGTCGGGCCGCTCGGGCCGAAGTTCCCGGTGGCGAATCCCGAGGCCGGCAACGAGCTCTGTGGATACAACGAGCCGTGCGTCGTGAACGCCTCCTGTCTCTCGAATCCAGCCGTGGCGACCGCGCAGGACGCGGTCGCGATGATCCTGTTCGTCTCCGGCGCGTTCCAGTACATCTGCAGCGGCGGCCTCGTCGGCGACGGATCGGTCCCTTACTTCCTCACCGCGAATCACTGCCTCAGCCGCGAGCGCGAGGCCGATACGCTCGAGGCGTACTTCGACTTCACCACTCCCTGCGGCTCGTGCGACGACGGGATCAGCGACGAACCGCGGACACTCGGATCGGCCATCGTCGCGGAGAACGGCACGAGCGACTTCACGCTGCTCCGGCTCGATCAGGCGGCGCCCGCCGGGACGGCGTTCCTGACGCCGAACCCGACACCGGTCGCGAACTCGGACGGCGTCGCCCTTTACCGCATCAGCCACCCGGCTGGCGCGCCGCAGGCGTACTCGAGCCAGGTGGTCGACACCTCGCGGCCGACCTGCAGCTCCTGGCCGCGCGGCAACTGGATCTACAGCACGGACGTCGAAGGGGCGACCGAGGGCGGCAGCAGCGGCTCGCCCGTCGTGAACGCCGCGGGTGAAGTCGTCGGGCAGCTCTCCGGCGCCTGCGGCTTCAACGTGAACGACCCGTGCGATTCCGTGAACAACGCCACGGTCGACGGCGCGCTCGCGGCCTACTGGTCGCAGGTCGAGCCGTTCCTCGGCGGCGGAGGCGGTGGATGCACCGACGCCGACGGCGACGGCGTCTGCGCCTCGGAAGACTGCAACGACAACAACGCCGCCGTGTTCCCCGGCGCGACCGAGGCCTGCGACGGCGTCGACAACGATTGCGACCTCCAGATCGACGAGGGATGCTCGGCGGGCGGATGCGATCTGCTGCCTTCCGACGCTTCCTGCAGCGCGGACAGCCAGTGCTGCTCGGGCAACTGCAAGGGCAAGCCCGGCTCGCAGACCTGCAAGTAAGCGATCGAAGCGCGATCGGGAAAGGCGGGCCGCACGGCCCGCCTTTTGCGTTCTGAAGGAGTCATGAAAGACCGTCTCGCCCGAGTCCCAGCCGGCCGAGCACGCCGACGACATGCGCGTGAACCGCTTCTCCCCGCCACCGGAACCATCGGAGAAGCCGCGGAAGAAGGACTAGTCCGCGAGCACGATTTGCCGTGGAGCCGGAGCACGCGCCGGAGGCGCGGAGGAAGGTAGCCGGTGGTGACGCCGCGGAGCGGCGGAACCACCGGATTGGACGTCTCATTTTGATCCGGCCCCGGAGGGGCCGCGCACGGGCGGCGCCCCTCCGGGGCGCAATTTCGGGTGGGCTGCATGGTTCCGGTGGTTCCGGCCCTTCGGGCC
>JBOGJQ010000198.1:0-8397 GCA_050745405.1 Thermoanaerobaculia bacterium
TCGGGCGCGCCCACACAGGGAACGCCGCGTGCATCTGCCCGGATCCGCGCCTCGATGGCGCTGGAGGAAGGCAGCATGCTCCGGATCGACACGCACCGCCCCCGCGCGATCGAGGTGTTCTCGAGGACGACGCACTCCACCCTCTCCGCGCTCAGCCTCGCGCCGGGCGAAAGCGCCGGGAATCCGGCCGAGCGTCTCGACACCGCGGATCAGTGGATGATCGTCATCGCGGGAAAGGGAGAGGCGATCGTCGCCGGCGAGAGTTTCCCGCTCCGGAAAGGCGTCGTCCTTCTCATCGAGCGCGGCGAGCCGCACCAGATCCGCGCGGCCGTCGACACGCCGCTCCGCGCGCTCCGCGTCGACGCGCGGCGTACGCGCTGAGGACGGTCACGACTCGCCGCGAACGACGGCGAACCAGACGGCGACCGGAGCGACGACCGCGAACAGCGTCGACGCCGCCAGCAGGCCGATCGTCCACGCGCTCGGGAGCGGCGTGTCTCCGAGGGCGAGCGCCGGGACCGAGGGGAAGCCGAACGTCGCGATCGCGATGACGAGCGCGGCGCCGAGCGAGCCGCCCTGGATCAGCAGGGCCGTCCGCGACGAACGCACCCGCGCCTCGCGCGCCGCCCGCAGCTTCATCTGGAACCAGAGCGCTCCCGCCGGCGGTAGGCTCGCCTCCGCCATCGCCTGGCGCCGCTCGCCGTCGAGAAGACCCGCCAGCTCGAGCAGCTCGGCGCACTCCGCGCACGATCCGACGTGATCCCGCACGTCCTCGCCCACGAAGCCGGCGCGCACCGCGCGGAGGACCGCCCCTTCGCATTCGCACATCGCGGGCGTCACGAGCGCTCCTCCGTCCTGCGGCGCAGGAACGCCGCCATCTTGCGGCGGGCCCGCAACAGGATCGTCCGCACGCTTTTTTCGTTGACCCCGCAGATCTCCGCGATCTCGGCGTGCGAGGCGCCCTGCGCGTACGCGAGCCAGATCATCTCGCGCTGCCGCGGCTCGAGCTCGCCGAGCGCGCGCTGGAGGTCCAGGCGCGATTCGATCGCCTCGGCGCTCTTCGCGCCCGGCGTCTCCTCTTCGAGCTCCACGTGAAAGATCCCGCCCCACCGGCGGCCGTGGTCCCGAAGCAGGTTCGTCGCGATGTGGAAGAGCGCGTTCCGCCGGTGCGCCTCGCTCTCGTACGCCGAGCCGGACCGCACCATCCGGTAGTACGACTCCTGGAGAAGGTCCGCCGTCAGATCGGGGTTCCGCGTCATCCGCGAGAGGTAGGCCCACAGCGGCCGCGCCGTTCTCTCGTAGAACTCCCGGAACGCCTGCTCGTCCATCGGGAGGACGACGCGCTCCCGCTGGAGATCGCGGGGCGTCGCCTCCCCCATGAAGATCGACATCGCCATTGCGCGTACCATGGTAATCAATTACTCCCCGGTCCCGCGACCGGCGTCCTCGGCCGGCCAGAGGCCGAATCGCTTCGAGAGGATCGAGGACACGATGCCGGAGGCGGCGAAGCCGATGCCGACGCAGAGGCCGACGAGCCCCATCGCCGCGATCTCGCGCGTGTCCTCGGGGTAGATCCCGGCGACGAGGAGCAGCCCGAGCGACCCCGCCGCGATCACGATCCCGAGCTGAAGCGACCACACCATCGACATCGACGACACCGGCAGACCGAGGCTCCGCTTCTCCGTGCTGACGGGAATCGGCGCCGACTCGAGGAAGCGCGCGCCGGCGGGCGATTGCATGTAGCGGAGCAGGTCCTCGCCCGAGGTGAAGCGGTCGAGAAGCTTCCCGTGCACTTCAGCCTGCACCCTGGCGAGGCGGCTCCAGCGTCGCTGCTCGACGAACGTGCGGATCAGCCAGATGACCGAAAAGACGATGATCAGCACCGTGAACAGGATTCCGATCGTCTCCGCGATCGCCGCGGCGGCGGTCTCCGTCACGGGCTGCCTCAGAGCCGGAAGGCCCGCCCGGTCGACGTAGAGGCGTGGGTTGCGCGCGACCCGCGGGTACTCGGCGAGGAATGCCGCGAGCTCCGGGTACTTCGCGAGGAACTCCGCGTTGCTCAGAAGGGACGGATCGAGCCGGAGAATCGCGCTCAGCTCCTCGGGGTGGGCGACGACGAGGCGGTGGAGCCGCCTGATGACGTCGTCGTCGCTGACCGACTCGTCGGCCGGCGTCGCGGCCGGCTGGGCGGCGGTGGTCGCCTGCGCATCTACTTCAGTTTCAGTAGATTCAGGAGTTTGCGCTCCGGCCGCCGGCGCGAGGAGAAAGCAGAGAATCGTCGAAATCAGAATGAGGCGAGAGGTCATCGAGATCATCCTTTCGCCGTGTAGTACGTTGCGGCGGGGCGTTGGTATACGTCCTATTCGTCCTATTTCCCTCCCCGCCGGATCGTCACATCGCCATTCACCGTCCTCACCACCACCTTATTCTTCCCTGATCCGCTCGTGCCCCTGCCCCTGATGATCCTCCGCGCATCGCCGTGCCCGTACTCCCAGCGCGGCGTCGTCGAGAGCTCCAGGGGAAAGTCGCTGCGGATCGCGTAGTCACGACTGCTGTTTTTCGTGAAGATGATCTGGACGTCGAACGCGGCATCGAGGCCGGCGGGGAGCGTGAGCTCGACGTCGCCCCCCTTCGATTCGATCGTCACGTGACGGTCTCCGCGCGACGGATCGCCCACCATCGCGACTTCGATGTCGCCTCCCATCGTCGTCGCCTCGACCCAGCCGTCGACGGCGCCGATCCCGATGTGGCCCCCCATCGTCCTCGCCTTCACGAACCGGCGCGCGCTCTCGACCTCGACGTTTCCTCCCATGGTCGAGACCTCGGCGCCGGCCGGAGCGCTCGCGACGCGCACCTCGCCTCCCATCGTCGTAATCGTCACGGCCTGACCCGTCGAGCTTCCGTCGCGCCGGGTCACGTTTCTGTACTCGACGTTGCCACCGAGGGAAGTCCCCTCGACGTCGCCGACGACGTTCTCGATCAGAACGCGGCCGCCCATCGTGACGACCTTCCCGTCGACGTCGGAATCGCGCAGGACGACGTTGCCGCCGTGCGTCCGCATCGAGAGAGTGCCGCCGAGGCGCTCGAGCTCGAGGTTGCCGCCCATCGTCGATCCCTCGATCGCCCCCTCCACGTCGTGGACGGCGATGCCGCCGCCCATCGTGTCGAGCTCGACGTCGAATCGGCGGGGAACCCGGACGCTCACGTCGATGCGCCGGTGGCGCCCGCCTTCGACTTCTTCCGAGACGATCACGCGGTTGCCGCTCCGGCGGATCTCCACGCCCTCCGTCTCCGGTCCGCTGACGGACACCTCGACGACGACTTCGCCGCGATCCCATCCACTCACCTCGATCGAGCCGCCCCGCAGGTTCACCTCGAGCGTCTCGCCCGGCGAGGCCGGAAACCGCTTTTCGATCGTCGCGGCCCCGGCGGTAGTTGCAATCAACACTGTCGCGGCAATGAAGCTCGTACGCAAATTCATGACTCCCCCGATCAGAAGCTGAGAATGTAGTCGCGCGCCCTGTACCGCACCGCGCCGCGCCCCTCGGGCTCGCCCGCCTCGAGCGCGCGCTCGAGGCGTCCCGGATCGACGCGACTGCGAGTGAGGGTATCGATCGCGACGAGGCGCATCTGCACGGACTCTTCGGTCTCGAGCACCGCCAGGAGCGCGTCGACGGTTTCGGGATCGGGCGGCGTCCCGACCAGACGCGCCTGCGCCTGGAGACGGACCCCGAGGTTCGGGTCGTACAGCATCGCTTTGACGAGCGCGCCACGGATCCGCGGATCGAGAACGTTCTCCGCCTGGCCGATGGCCTGGAGCTTCGTTCCGACGGAGCCTTCCTCGAGAAGGGACTGGACGAGGATCTCCGTGACGAGCGGATCGCTTTTCGGAAGGACGAGCTCGAGATGGCGCGCGACGTCGAACGCCAGCCGGATTTTGCCGCTCCCCTCCTCCTCGATCTGGACATTCGTGTAGCGGAACGGCGAGTTCTCGATGTCCTCGAACGCGTCGTTCTCGCGCGCGACGTCACGGATCTGCCGCGCCAGGACGAATTCGGGATTCGTCTCGGCCGCGTTGGCGGCGGGCGTGGCGGGACTGCTCGCGCGTCCGGCAAACCATCCTGCCGCGACGAGCACCGCAGCGCCCGCGACGAGCGCGACGGCCGCCGCGCGGGAGAGACCCGCCCACGAGCGCGCGCGACGCGCCTCGAGACGGATCTCGCGCAGAACGGCGTTCCGCGCGACCGAGAACTCGTTCTCTGTCGGCTCCGGCGCGGCGGCATCGGCGAGGTGCGCGAGCAGGTCGTGATGCTCGCGGCACGCGGCGCACGCGTCGAGATGCGCCTCGACACGGTCTCGCTCGGAGTCCGGCAGCTCTCCCGTGACCAGGCGGTCGATATCGGTTTCCATGCGGCGGCAGTCGATCGAGTCCATCGTCGTTTTCCTCACACGGCAGCGGCCAGTGCGGCACGGAGCTGCCGCACGCCGCGAAACAGCATGCTTTTCGTCGTTCCTTCGCTGCACTCCATGAGCGCCGCGATCTCGTCGATCGGCAGCCCCTGCTCGTACCGCAGCGTGATCGCGAGGCGGTATCTCTCGTTGAGCCCGGCCAGCGCCCGGACGAGGAGCTCGCCCCTCTCGCGGGTGAGGAGCTGCTGCTCCTGCGCGGCCGCCGCCGGGAGATCCTCCCGCAACGTGTCGTGCGTCTGCAGCGCGCGCCCGTTCTGCCGCACCCAGCTCACCCCCTCGTTGTAGGCAATGCGAAGAAGCCAGTTCTTGAGATTCGCGTCCCGGCGGAAGGTCGCGAGGCCTCTGTATGCCTTGAGGAAGACCTGCTGCGTCAGATCGAGCGCGTCCTGCCGGTTGCGGGTGAAGCCCCAGCCGACGCGGAACACCGCGCGCTCGTAGCGCTTCATCAGCTCGTCGAAAGCGTCGAGACGCCCCGCGAGGGTCTCCTCGACCAGCGATTCGTCGGATCCGGACCGGGACAAACGTTCCTCCGCCCCGTATAGACGGGAGCGATCGGGAAAAGTTAGCACGTGCTAACGAACCGGGCTCTCCGGCGTCACCATGCGCGATTTCGAGGAAGAAAAGGAGAAGAAGTCATGCGATTCAGAACGGCAGCGGTGATGGCGGCGGCGATGCTGGCCTCGACGGCGGGGCTCGCGCGGGAGGTGAACGTGGACGTCCGGACGCGCGGTGCGGTCGAGAGCTGCGCCGACGTCGAGTTCGAGTTCGACGGCGTGGCCGGCGCCCGGGCGGAGGACCGCCTGCAGATCGGCGGCAACGCGCTCGCGGTGAATGCCGGCGACGGGCACGGGATCCCGGTGAAGATCGCCGGCTCGAACCGCAGCGGGTACGAGGTCCTTCTGTGCAAGGGAGCGGAGGATTCCGCAACTCTGGGCGCTGTGAGACTCCAGCAGCAGGGGACGGAGATCTCGGTCGTAGGACCGGCGATGGGCGAATGGTCGGCGTATCTCGTCGTCTTCGCGCCGCGCAATGCGGATCTCGACGTCGAGGCGGCCAACGGCCCTGTGTCCATCCGCGACATCGCGGGACGCCTGCGGGCGCAGATCGCGAACGGTCCTCTTTCGCTGCGCGGCGTCGCCGGTCAGGTCGACGCGCAGGCGTCGAACGGGCCGATCAGCTTCCATGGGAGCTCCGGGGACGTGTCGCTCCAGGCGATGAACGGCCCGATTTCGGTCCATCTCGAGAGCACGACGTGGGAGGGTGGCGAGCTGCGGACGTCGGCGAAAAACGGTCCGGTTACGTTGCACGTCCCGGAGGGGTATGCATCGGGGATCGTCGTGGAGCGCCGCGCGAGGACGCCGTTCCGCTGTCCGGCGGAGCTGTGCGGCGACCGCCCCGAGTTCTTCCGCGACGACCAGACGCAGATCGCGATCGGCTACGGCGCGCCGCGCGTCCACGTCGCCGCGAAGAACGGCCCGATCAGCATCAAGCGGGCGGATTGAGGCCGTGTGTGGCCGGGCCGTCTCGGCCCGGAACCCAGGTACCGGCTCACGGAGGGAGTGGGTTCCGGGCGGGGACGGCCCGGCCACATGCCTATTTCGTCGGCACCGGCGGCGGCCCCGCCGGAATGTACGGTTCGTACGCGACGCCCTCGGTATCTTTCGCGAACTCCGCGCGGATCGCCGCGACGGTGTCCGGCTCCTCGAAGAGATCGACCATCGTTCCGGCCAGCGCCTTGGTCGCGTAGACCATCCCCTTGTGGCCGATCGACATTCCTCCGCACGCGACGACCGGCCAGCCGTGCCACGGAGCTCCCGTCGGCGCGGTCGTGACCGAGATGTTGATCGTCGGCACGTTCCAGCTCACGTCCGCGACGTCGGTCGACCCGCCGTCGGCCGGCCCGGGATCGTCGTCGAACGCCTTGACCTCCGTGAGCAGCCCCTTCTCCGGAACGCCGGTCTCCCGCTGGATCGTGCGCGCGAACTCCTGCTCCTCCGGTGTGAACTCGAGCGGGCCGAGCCACGCGAGGTTCCGCTGCGCAACGCGCTGCGCGGTCATGTTCACCAGCATCTCCCAGTCGCCGCCGCCCACCTTGAACTCCCCTTGGACGTCCGCGGCGAGCGCCGCTCCCTCGGCGATCTTCCGGACCCGCTCGAGCATCTCGTCGGCGACCTCACGCCGGACGTCGCGCACCCACATCCAGATCTTCGATTTGTCCGGGACGACGTTCGGCACCTGCCCGGCGTCGAGGACGACGTAGTGCATCCGCGAGGTCGGCCGGATGTGCTCCCTCATCAGATTCACTGCGGTCGTGAAGATCTCCGCGGCGTCGGCCGCGCTCCGGCCGTTCCACGGATCGAACGCGGCGTGCGCGCTCCGTCCGCGGAACTCGATCGTGAAGTCGATCAGTGCCTGCGTGCTCTTGGTGTCCGCCTGGATCTCGTCCGACGGGTGCCAGGCGAGCATCACGTCGACGCCGTCCATCACTCCCTCGCGGAGCATGTAGATCTTCCCGCCCACCGACTCCTCGGCCGGCGTCCCGAAGAAGCGGACCGTCCCGCGGAGATCGCCGCTCTCGATCAGCTCTTTCACGGCGACCGCCGCGCCGAGGCTCGCCACGCCGAAGAGATTGTGTCCGCAGCCGTGGCCGCCCGCACCCGCCTCGAGTGCCTCCCGCGTCGGCTGCGCTTTCTGCGAGATGCCTGGAAGCGCGTCGTACTCCCCCATGATCCCGATGACTGGCGATCCCGATCCGAACTCCGCGACGAACGCGGTCGGCATTCCGGCGACGCCGCGCGTGATGCGGAATCCTTCCTTCTCGGCCCAGTCGGCGAGCGCCTTCGAGGAGCGCGTCTCCCGGAGAGCCGTCTCGGCGTATCTCCAGATCTCGTCGCTGAGCGCGATCATCGTGTCGCGGTTTCCTTCGATCGTGGCGACGACGGCACGCTTCAGGTCCGCGTGGGGCGTTTCCGCGGCAAACGCCGGTGCGGCACACGCAAAAAGGGCGAGAGCGAGGCGAAGCGGTCTGTGCAGCATGGCGGGATCATACATCGCGCGTCTACAATCGCGGACCATCGTGATCGTTCATCTCGTCGATGGGACCTACGAATTATTCCGCCAGTTCTACGGGCTCCGGCGCTTCACCAAAGGCGTCGACAAGCCGCTCGGCGCCGTGCTCGGCGTCGTCCGCGGGCTCGTCAAGATGATCGAGTCGGGCGCGACGCATCTCGGCGTCGCGACGGATCACGTGATCGAGTCGTTCCGGAACGATCTGTGGCCGGGGTACAAGACCGGGGCCGGCATCGACCGGGCGCTCCTCGCGCAGTTCCATCCGCTCGAGGAAGCGATCCACGCGATGGGCGTCGCCGTCTGGCCGATGGTCGAGCTCGAGGCGGACGACGCCCTCGCCTCGGGCGCGCGTCTCGCCGCGGCCGATCCGCGCGTCGAGAAGGTGTCGATCTGGACGCCCGACAAGGACCTCGCCCAGTGCGTCCGCGGCGACCGCGTCGTCCAGGTCGATGGCCGGCGCAACGAGATCCGCAACGAAGACGGGGTTCGCCTCAAGTTCGGTGTCCCGCCGTCTCTGATCCCCGACTACCTCGCGCTCGTCGGCGACGCGGCGGACGGCTATCCCGGGATTCGGAAGATCGGACCCGTCTCGGCGGTGACGCTCCTCGCGCGCCACGGTCCGATTGAGGACTTCCCTCCCGCCGTCCTCGGAGAGAATCGCGAGCTCGCGCTTCTCTTCAAGAAACTAGCGACGCTGCGCGACGACGCGCCGCTGTTCGACGACGTCGACGAGCTGCGGTGGGATGGCCCCCGCCCGGAGCTCGCAGAGTGGGCGGCTCGGATGGGGGATGCGCGGCTGACAGAGAAGCTCGGCAAAATCGCCCTTGGACTCCCTGGACGTTGAACCGGCGGGCGCCC
>JBOGJQ010000199.1:0-1719 GCA_050745405.1 Thermoanaerobaculia bacterium
CTTCTCGCCGTCGCGACGCTCGGTCCCGCCGCCCGCGCGCTCCTCGCGCCGAGCGCGGACCCATCGTCCGCCGCCGCGTTCACCCCCGCCACGCTGCGCGACCTCTTCGGCTCCCGGTTCGAGCTGCTCTCCTGGACCGAGCACGGCCTCGACGGATTCGCCGATCTCGCTCTCTTCCGGATGCGATCCTTATAATCGCGCCCGTGTCCGCACGCGACCCCGTCGTCGGCCTCGAGGTCCACGCCCGCCTCCTGACCGAGAGCAAACTTTTCTGCGGATGCCCCGTCCGGTTCGGCGCCGAGCCGAACTCGCTCGTCTGCCCCATCTGCCTCGGATATCCCGGTTCCCTCCCGGTGCTGAACCGGCAGGCCGTCGCGCTCGCCGTCCGCGCGGCGCTCGCGACCGAGTGCCGCATCGCGCCGCGCTCCCGCTTCGCGCGGAAGAACTATTTCTACCCGGACCTCCCGAAGGGGTACCAGATCACGCAGTACGACCGTCCCCTCGCGACGGGCGGCTCGATCGCGATCGGCGCGCGTACGATCCGCGTCCGGCGCATCCATCTCGAGGAGGACGCGGGGAAGCTCGTCCACGATGCGCCCGAGGGCGTGTCGCTCGTCGATTTGAACCGGGCGGGGACGCCGCTCATCGAGATCGTCTCGGAGCCCGACCTCCGCTCCGCCGATGAAGCCGTCGCATACGCCTCCGCCCTGCGGCAGATCCTCGTCCACGCCGGCGTATGCGACGGCAACATGGAAGAAGGCTCGCTGCGGATCGACCTGAACGTCTCGATCGCGGAGGAGGACGGGCGCCTCGGAACGCGGGCCGAAGTGAAGAACCTCAATTCGTTCCGCTTCCTCGCGCGCGCGATCGAGTTCGAGATCGAGCGGCAGCGGGATCGCATCGCTTCCGGCACGCGCGTCGTCCAGGAAACGCGTCTCTTCGACCCGAAGAGCGGCGAGACGCGGCCGATGCGCTCGAAGGAAGAGGAGCACGACTACCGCTACTTTCCGGAGCCGGACCTCCCCCTTCTCGAAGTGTCCGACGAGTGGGTGCGCGCGATCGCGGCGGAGCTCCCCGAGCTGCCGGCCGCGCGCGTCGCCCGATGGATCGCGCAGTGGGACCTCCCGCGCGACGATGCGGAAGTTCTCGCGGCCGATCGCACGGTCGCGGAGTACTTCGAGAAAGTGATCGATCGCGGCGCGCCGCCGCGCCTCGCCGCGAACTGGGTGAGAAACGAGGTGCTCGCCGTCGCGAACGAGCGCCGGGTGGACCTCGCAACCTGGATGCTCACGCCCGAGCGTCTCGCCCGCCTCCTTTCTCTTCTCGACGCGAAGACGATCAGCGGCAGGGCGGCGAAGGAAGTGTTCGAGGTCATGACCGAGACGCCGGCAGACGCGGAAGCGATCGTGCGGGAGCGAGGCCTCGCCCAGACCGACGATCCGGAGGAGATCCGCCGCCACGCCGAGCGCGTGCTCCGCGACAATCCCGCGCAGCTCGAGCAGTACCGCGCCGGAAAGACGCGCCTCTTCGGCTTTTTCGTCGGGCAGGTGCTGAAGGCGAGCGGCGGCCGCGCGAACCCCGAGGTCGTGAATCGGGTCGTGGGAGAGCTACTGGACGGTACCGACCACCTTTGATGCCCCACGCGGTGAAGAAGCTACCTTGAATGTGCGGTCACGCGCCGGAGGCGCGGAGGAGGGTAGCCGGTGGTGACGCCGCGGA
>JBOGJQ010000200.1:0-5955 GCA_050745405.1 Thermoanaerobaculia bacterium
TCCTCGTCCTGACTCCACCCGCACCGCTCGTGGGCGAGCTCCCGGTGGAAGTCGCCGTCCGCGACCGGCGTGTGGTCCGCGTCGACTACTGGCTCGACGGCGAGCGCGTGGGATCCAGCAATCGCGCGCCGTTCGGCACGACCATTTCCGTCGGCGACCGTCTCCGCCGCCGGCGCCTCGAGGCGCGCGCGTTCGACCGATCCGGCGGCCTCCTCGCGCGCCACGCCGTCCACCTCAATCTTCCGGAGGCATTCTTCGAGATATCGCTCCTTCCGCCGCAACGGCGTGACTCGGAAATCGTCCTCGAGGCCACGCCGGTCGTCGGCCGCGGGCGCACGATCGATCGCGTCGAGTTCCGGATCGGATCCGAACCGGCGGGAACGGTCCGCCGCCCGCCTTACCGCGTCGTCATCCCGGCCGATGCCGGAAGCTTCGCGCGCGCGATCGCCTGGGACTCGACGGGCGACTCGCGCGAAGCATTCGTGTTTCTCGACCCGGCGACCGTGAGCGAGAGCGTCGACGTGAACCTCGTCGAGATCCTGGTGAACGTCGACGACCGCGACGGGCGGCCGATTGTCGATCTGCGCCAGGAGGAGTTCCGGATCCGCGAGAAAGGATCGCCGCGGACGGTGCGGTCGGCGAAGCTCCTCTCGACGGAACCGCTCCTGCTGGGCCTCGCCGTCGACCGCTCGAAGAGCCTTTACGGCGTCATGGACCGGGTGGTCAGCTCGGCGCTCGAGTTCGCGGCTCGCGCCACGCGCGGCGGCGAGATCTTCGTCGTCGGCTTCGACCACCGCGCCGAGGTGCTCCAGTGGAAGACGGCCGACGCGGATGACGTGCGGCGGAAGCTCGCGGACCTCGAGGCGAGCGGGAACACGGCCCTGCGCGAAGCGATGCTCTACTCGCTGATGCAGTACCAGAACTCCAGCGGCAACCGGATTCTCGTCGTTCTCACCGATGGCGTCGACACGTCGAGCCGCTACGATCTCGACGAGCTGGAGCGCGTCGCGGGGGAGTTCGCCGTTCCGATCTACATCGTTCTTTTCGAGACGACCGAGGGACGCGGCGACGCGAAGCGGATCGCCGGCCTGAAGCGCATCGCCGAGATGAGCGGCGGGCGTACGTTCGAGCTCGCTTCCCTCGACGCCCTCGACGCGATCTGGCGGCGTATTCAGCTCGACGTCGACACGCGGTACCTCCTCGTCTACCCGACTCCTCTCGATCCGGACGCGTGGCGCCCCGTCGAGGTCGCCACCGGCCGCAACGGCTCCCGCGTCCGCGCCGTCAAAGGCCTCACCCCCTCGATTTCGCAGTGACCGTCCTGTAACACGCCCGAGCGCCTTCGTGGGACTATAGTCGGCAGATCCACGAACGGAGACTTCCCATGCGAGGCACCTCGGCTCTCTTTTCCTTCCTCTTCGCATTGACGGTTCAGGCACAGGCCCTCGAGCCGCTCGTCGAAAAGATCGAAGTCCGGGTGGTGAACGTCGACGTGACCGTCACCGACGGCGACGGCCGGCCGGTGACCGATCTCCGCCCCGAGGACTTCGAGATCTACGAAGACGGCGTGCGGCAGGAGGTGACCGGCTTCTACGCGATCAAGGACGCCGCCGCGCGCGCTCTCGAGACGGGCGACTTCACCCCGGAGCCGGGCGAGCGGTTCCGGCGCAAGATGGTCCTGATCTTCGACAACAACTCGATCTCGAAGCGGGACCGCGACCGCGCGATCAAGTACGTCAACGATTTCATCGACAACGAGTTCTCCGAGGACTACGAGTGGAGCGTCGTCGCCGTGGGCGGCTCCGAGGTGCGCACGCTGCAGCCGTTCACGAACGACAAGGAGGCCATCCGCTCCGCGCTTCTCGAAGTCCGGGGGATGCCGACGTTCGAGTTCCAGCGCCGGATCGATCGGTCGCTGCTCGACGATCCGGCGCGAGCCCGCCTCCAGGACGGTGACGAGGTCCGGGCGAGCGCCGCGCCGAGCGGATACGACTTCGGTAACACGATGCGCTTCTCGGCGCGCGAGCAGACGATGCGCAACGTCCTCGCGACGGCGAACACGGGGCAGGCAATCATCCAGACCTGCCGCGCCTACACCGTCTCCTCGGGCAAGAAGGTCATGCTGCTCATCACCGGCGGCATGGACATGAACACCACCTTCAGCGCCTTCGATAGCGACCGCGACAAGAAAATGACCGAGATGCGGCGTGAGCTCGAGAAGATGTTCCAGATCATCGTCAGGGAAGCGAACGCGGCGAACTTCAACATCTACGTCGTGAAGGCGAACGGTCTCGAAACCATGTCGCGCCAGCACGACGTCGAGAACCGCAGCGCCGGCCTCGGCGGGTCGATGAAGAATCCCTTCTTCGGAGAGGGCTTCGAGGCCCCGAGCGACGTGAAGGACCTCGACAGCGCCTCCCTCACGCTCGCCCTCGGCACGGGAGGACGCTACCTCCCGGGGAACTCCATGAGCCAGTCGCTCGGCCGCGTCGAGGACGCAACCTCCAATTTCTACTCCCTCGCCTACCGCCCGGGCGGCCAGGAGGACGGCCGTTACCACTCGATCGACGTGCGCGTGAAGCGCAACGGCGTCGCGGTCCAGCACCGCGCCGGCTACCTCGCGCTCGACGAGCACCAGCGCCTCAAGCGGACGCTCCGCTCGCCTCTCATCTTCTCGAAGGACAAAGGCGACCTCCCGATCCGGATCGAGCTCGGCCCCGCCGAGACGATCGACAGCAAGAAGGTCATCCCCGTCATCGCCGCCCTCCCCTCCGACCTCATCACCTTCTTTCCGTCGGAAGACCGCTACGTCGGCCGCATTCACGTGTACGTCGCGATCTACGACGCGGGAGGCGAGAACGTCGGGTTCTACTATGCGCCCCACGACCTCCGCGTCCCCGCCGAGCAGATCGGGCAGATCTCCGGGATCCCGTTTCGTTTCCAGGCGAACGTTCCGCTCGAGAAGGGGAGCTACACCGTCGTCATCACCTTCCGCGACGATCTGAGCGATCAGTTCGGCACCGCGTACCAGGACATCCGCATATGAGAAAACTCGCGATCTTTTCCATTCTCGTCTTGACTGTCGCCGTTTCCGCCTTCGCGGCCGCGCAGACGCTCCCGCAGATGTTCCGCCAGGTCCAGGAAGAGTTCGCGCGGGGCGACTACCGCGACGCTCTCGCCACGCTCGATCGCCTCGACGAAGCGAGCCGGCAGCCGGGATTCGAGAACGACCGCGCGCAGCTCGCGCCGGCGATCGCCTTTTTCCGCGGCGCGTCGCTCGCGCAGCTCGGCAGGACCGACGAGGCGAAAGAGCAGTTCGCGATCTATCTCACGAAACTTCCGACCGCACAGATGAAGGAAGGGGCGTTTCCGAAGGCGGTCGAGGAGGCGTTCCACGCGACCCGCCGCGAGATGTCGAGCCGCAGCGCGTCGCTTCCCGACAACGATCTCGCCTCCGTCTACGCGTCCTTCCGTCCGGTCGCGACGCTGCGCGCCGACGCGTCGTGGGCCGACAGCCCGGTGCGGCGGCTGATGACCCCGGAGGAGAGCGCGGAGTGGGCGCTGCTCGAGGACGACGCGGAGCGCTGGGAGTTCGTCACGAATTTCTGGGCACGCCGCGATCCGACACCCGGAACGCCCGAGAACGAATTCCGCGCGGAAATCGAGCGCCGGATTCTGTTCGCCGACAACGCCTTCGCGAGCGAGGATCTCCCCGGGCGGAAAAGCGAGCGCGCGCTCGTCTTCACGTTTCTCGGGCCGCCGAGCTACGTCGCGCGCGCACAGATGCGAAACCAGGGGATCGAGGCCCTTCGCGGCCGCGATCAGGGATCGAACCTCGGAGGCGGCCATCAGACCGCCGGCGCGGGTTCCAGGAGCCTCACGTTCGAGCTCTCCCAGGGAATCCAGGAGACGTGGCAGTACCGCAGCGGCGACGTCCCCCAGCCGCTCGCCTTCCCCGATCTGACCTTCGAATTCATCACGCGGAAGGGCTACGGGACGGACGTTCTGCAGAAGAGTCCCGAGGCGCTGCAGGCGATCGAAATGATGATCGACGCGGCGGCGAAAGAGCTGAATCTGCCGATGTGACGTCCTGCGATCCCGAATATCGTCATCCCGAGCGCCGTCATCCCGAGCGTAGGCTAACGCGGGCAGCGCCCGACCGCCATTGAAGGAAGTCCCGCCTGGCGGCGCGAAGGACTGCGGCCGATGGGACCGATCCTGGTTTGCCGCGATTGCCACCCGGTGGCGCGACAGAGAACGCTGTAAAGGCGCAACTCTTTCGCTCTGGTTGGAAGACTGGCTGCGGGTCAGCCTCCGGACGATCTTGTACGTGGGTATCAAGCACGTTGAGGTCGTTCTCTCACTGGTGGGCTTGACCCCCGGAGCGTAGGCTGACCCGCGCCGATATAGGTATCACCATTTGTTGCCACCGGGAAGCCCGGTAAGCACGGAGAGCAGCTTCTTTCACCCCACCTCGGCGCATGTGCTTGGCACCCAGGGAAAGGAGGGTGTCATGGACACCATCGTCGTTGTTGGGGCCGGTCTGGACGTGCACAAGAAGACCGTCGTTGCCTGCGTGATCAAAGGGCAGATCACCACGCAGATGGTCAAGCGCACGTTCAAAACCTTTCTTCATGATCTCGAGCAATTGCGCGATTGGCTCAAGGAGCAGGGCGTCACGCACGTGGCCATGGAAAGCACGGGCGTGTACTGGATGCCGGTTTACCGGGTCCTGGAGGACGCGTTCACACTCGTGCTCGGCAATGCCCGCCATATGGCGAACGTCCCCGGGCGAAAGACGGATGCCTCGGATGCCGAGTGGATCGCGACGCTTCTGCGGTACGGCCTGATTCGGGCGAACTTCGTCCCCCCGAGCGCGATTCGGCAGCTCCGTCAGATGACGCGGTTTCGTCGGCGTCTGATCGACTCGCGCACCGCGGCCCAACTCCGCGTTCAGAAGCTGCTCGAGTCGACGAACATCAAGCTCGGCTCAGTCGCCTCGGAGGT
The DNA here is from genome assembly GCA_050745405.1 of Thermoanaerobaculia bacterium. Taxonomy (GTDB): domain Bacteria; phylum Acidobacteriota; class Thermoanaerobaculia; order Gp7-AA8; family Gp7-AA8; genus JBOGJQ01. Next base: position 5,008 of record JBOGJQ010000200.1, read on the forward strand.
CTTCGGCGTCTCGGGGCGGCTGATGCTCGCGGCGCTCGCCAGCGGGATCTCGGACCCGAAGGCACTCGCCGACCTGGCCAAGGCCAAGCTTCGCAACAAGATCCATGATCTGGAGCGCGCGTTCGCCGGAAGACTCACGCGGGACGAGGCGCGGCTGCTCGATCTGCAACTCCAGGTCGTCGAGAGCCTCGAGCAGAGGCTCGCTGATGTGGACGACGCGTTGCGCCGTGCCGTCGCCCCGCACGAGCCGCTCCTCGCGCACCTCCAGACGGTTCCCGGCATCGGGCGTACCTCCGCGATCGAGATCCTCGCCGAGATCGGCACCGACATGACGCCGTGGCCGAACGAAGATCACTTCGTGGCCTGGGCAGGGCTGGCCCCCGGTAACAGCCAGACAGCGAACAAGCGTCGCCGCGTCAAGAGTCGTGACGGCGACACCTATCTGAAGTCCACCCTCTGGCGGGCTGCGACGTCGGCCATCAAAACGGATGCTTACCTCGCGCGCCGCTTCGGTCGCATTCGCGCGCGCCGCAACGCGTTCGTCGCGACGCTCGCCATCGCTCATCACCTCGGCCTCGCCATCTATCTCATGATCAAACGCCATGAAACGTACAAAACGCCTGCAGTCGCAGATCCGGAAATCCATCGCAAACGGGAGGCTCAAAAACTCACCAAGCGCCTCGAGAAGCTCGGCTATCTCGTGACCTGCACCAACGCCCGCTGATCTGTCTGACTGACCCGGTGGCGTGCCCTCGCCACCTTTCTCGCGCTTTCTCAAGCGCACAAGAGGAGCCTCGTCTTGTTCGATACGCTATCTTCAGAGCAGCGAGGGATCAGGGTCGGGCGGGAAACCCCTGATCGGAGCGGCCGTGATCGGCGGGAGGACGATCATCCGTTCTCCCGCCGAAAATCGATCCCGCGTCACGCGTGCCCCTCCCGTCCCTGATC
>JBOGJQ010000201.1:0-4252 GCA_050745405.1 Thermoanaerobaculia bacterium
GGCCCTTCGGGCCGTCACCACCGGCTACCCTCTGGCGCGCCTCCGGCGCGCATAGGCTCGCCACGACTCCAGACCCCGGACTCCCGACTGGGAGGGCGCGTGAGTATAATGCGCCCCTCGTGCGGCATCCCGCCCGCGATACCCCACCGGAGGTGCCTCCTTGGCAGAAACCCAGTACGACGTCATCGTCATCGGCAGTGGTCCGGCCGGATACGTGGCCGGGATCCGCGCCGGACAGCTCGGACTGAAAGTCGCGGTCATCGAGAAGGATCCGTTTCTCGGCGGCACGTGTCTGCACCGGGGCTGCATTCCGACCAAGGCCCTCCTCGAGAACGCCGACGTCTGGCACAAGATCCAGAAATCGAAGGAGTTCGGCATCACGGTCGGCGACGTGAAGCTCGACTTCGGACAGGTCCAGTCGCGCAAGCAGAAGGTCGTCGACGCGAACGCGAAGGGGATCGAGTTCCTCTTCAAGAAGAACAAGGTCGAGCGCATCCAGGGCTTCGGAAAGATCGGCGGCAAGGGAATCGTCGAGGTCGCCGCCGAGGGCGGCGAGACGAAGAAGCTGTCGACCAAGAACATCCTCCTCGCCACGGGATCCGCTCCCCGCGACCTGCCGCACATCAAGTCGGACGGAAAGAAGATCATCAATTCCGACCACATCCTGCAGCTCGATCGCGTGCCGAAGTCGATGCTCGTGATCGGAGCGGGAGCGGTCGGCTCGGAGTTCGCGTCGATCTTCCACTCGTTCGGAACCGAGATGACGATCGTCGAGGTGATGCCGCAGCTCCTGCCGATCGAGGACGACGAGGTCGCGAAGGAGTTCACGCGCCTCTTCAAAAAGCGCGGCATCAACGTGATGACGGACGTGAAGGTCGAGAGCTGCACGCCGACCGACAAGGGCGTGAAGACGGTCGTCTCGTCGAAGAACGGGAAACAGCAGGAGATCGAGACCGAGCTCGTGCTGTCGGCGGTCGGCCGCCGGCCGCTCACCGACGGGATCGGCCTCGAAGGAACGAAGATCCGGGTCGACCGCGGGTACGTCCTCGTCGATCCGTACATGAAGACGGACGAGCCGGGAGTGTGGGCGATCGGGGACATCGTACCGACGCCGGCCCTCGCGCACGTCGGATCGGCCGAGGGGATCCTCGCCGTCGAGCAGATGGCCGGCCTCGACGTCCGCCCGCTCAATTACGATCACATGCCGAATGCGACGTACACCGACCCCGAGGTCGCCTCGGTCGGGCTCACCGAGAAAAAGGCGAAGGAGCGCGGCCATCAGGTAAAGGTCGGCAAGTTCCCCTTCACGGCGAACTCGAAGGGGAAGATCATCGGCTTCTCCGGCGGGCTGGTGAAGTACGTGACGGACGAGAAGTACGGCGAGGTACTCGGCGTGCACATCGTCGGCCCGAAGGCGACGGAGCTGATCGCCGAGGCGTGTGCGGCGCTCGAGCTCGAGGCGACCGCGGAATCGATCGCGAAGACCGTCCACGCGCACCCGACGTTGTCCGAGGCGATGATGGAGGCCGCGGAGGACGTACTCGGGCATTCCATTCATCAATGACCCGAGTTGAACAGTTACACAGTTGAACAGTTGCACAGTTCAACAGCGCACTGTTCAACTGCTCAACTGTTCAATTGTTCAACTCAAACGATGACCCAACACTCACTCGCTGACACGAAAACATCTCTCGACCGCGAAGATCTGCTCGCGATGAGCTACTACATGCGCCTGACGCGGGCGCTGGAGGAGCGGATCGTCGCGCTGTTCCGCCAGTCGAAGGTCATCGGCGGGATCTACCGCTCCCTCGGGCAGGAGGGAGAGTCCGTCGCGACGGCGTACGCGCTCGATTTCGCGAAGGGCGACGTCGTTTCGCCGCTCATCCGGAACATGGGATCGATCCTCGTCGCCGGCTACCGTCCGGTCGAGATCCTGCGGCAGTACATGGCGAAGGGAACCTCCCCCTGCCGCGGGCGCGACTCGCACAATCACTTCGCCGACATGAAGCGGGGGTTCATCGGTCCGATCTCGATGCTCGGGGACATGGTCCCCGTGATGGCGGGCGTGACGCTCGCGGGGCGGATGCAGAAGAAGGACATGGTCGGGATGGTCTACATCGGCGACGGCGGCTCGTCGACGGGCGCGTTCGCCGAGGGGATCAATTTCGCGGCGGTGCAGAAGCTGCCGCTCGTGATCGTGATCGAGGACAACGGGTGGGCGTACTCGACTCCGGTGTCGAAGCAGACGGCCGCCGCGACGCTGGCGGACAAGGCCGTCGGCTACGGCTGCTGGGGCGAGACGGTCGACGGCAACGACGTTCTCGCGACGTGGGATGCGGCGCGACGCGCCGTCGACCGGGCGCGTAGCGGGCAGGGCGTGACGCTGCTCGAAGTGAAGACCTTCCGGATGAAAGGGCATGCCGAGCACGACAACCAGTCGTACGTCGCGCCGGAACTGATCGAGCTGTGGCGCGCGAAGGACCCGATCGATCGATTCGAGACGTTCCTGATCGAAAGCGGGACGGCGCGACGCGACGAGCTCGACGAGATGCAGGCGCGGATCAAGCGCGAGCTCGATGCCGCCGTCGAGGAGGCGGAAGCCTCGCCGATGCCTCTGCCCGAAGAGGCCCAGTACGGGGTATACGCGGGAGACGGCTACTGGGAGAATCCGCCGCTCTGCGAGAGGAAGTCATGACGGCGGAAGCGGCAGTCACCGAAACGACGTACCTCGATGCAATCCGTCAGGCGATGTGGGAGGAGATGGAGCGGGATCCGTCCGTCTTCCTCATCGGCGAGGACGTCGGCGTCTACGGCGGCGCGTTCAAAACCAGCGCGGGGATTCAGGAGCGGTTCGGAGCGGAGCGCGTGATCGACACGCCGATCTCCGAAATCGCGATCGTCGGCGCCGCCGCCGGAGCCGCGATGATGGGCCTGCGTCCCATCGCGGAAATGCAGTTCATCGACTTCATCTCGGTGGCCTTCGACCATCTCACGAATTTCGCGGCGACCTCGCGTTACCGAACCGGGATCGGCTGTCCGATGGTCGTTCGCGGCCCTTCGGGCGGCGGGACGCACGCCGGGCCGTTCCACTCGCTCAATCCGGAAGCGTTCTTCCTGAACACGCCGGGCCTCAAGGTCGTCGCGCCGAGCACGGCGTACGATGCGAAGGGTCTCCTCAAGGCGGCGATCCGCGACGACGATCCCGTCATCTACATCGAGCACAAGTATCTCTACCGGCGGATCAAGGAGACGCTGCCGCCGCAGGATTACGTCGTTCCGATCGGCAAGGCGCGCCTCGTGCGCGAGGGAAGTGATCTGACGATCGTCACGTGGGGCGCAATGGTCTACACCGCGATGGCTGCCGCGGACGCGCTCGAGGAGGACGGCGTCTCGGTCGAAATTCTCGACCTCCGCTCGCTGCTTCCCTACGACGAGGATGCGATTCTCGCCTCGATCGCGAAGACGAATCGCGCGATCGTCCTCCACGAGGCGACCCGCACCGGCGGGGCCGGTGGAGAATTTGCAGCGCTCATCGCCGAGAAGGCGTTCGACTACCTCGACGCGCCGGTGAAACGCGTCGCGTCGATCGATACCCCGGTACCCTATTCGCCGCCGCTCGAGGGATTCTTCCTCCCGAACGAGGAGAAGGTCGTGAAAGCGGCGCGAGAGCTTCTGGATTACTAGGTACCAGCTACTAGCTACCAGCTACTGAACACACGAGGAACGAGATGGCCACAGACGTCGTAATGCCGCAGATGGGAGAATCGATCGCCGAAGGGACGGTGACGCGCTGGATCAAGAAGGTCGGCGATCGCGTCGAGCGCGACGAGCCGCTCTTCGAGATCTCGACGGACAAGGTCGACGCGGAGATCCCCTCCCCCGCCGCGGGCACTCTGACGGAGATCCTCGCGCAGGAAGGCGAGACCGTGGCCGTGAACAAGGTCGTCGCCCGCATCGGTGCGGACGGAGAAGCCGCGGCGACACCCCCGCAAGCCCAACCCGAGCCCGAGCCCGCGCCCGAGCCCGAGCCCGAAAAAAAGGCGGAGAAGAAGGAAGCTCCCGCTCCCGCCCCGCCTCCCGCTCCGGAACCCGCCCCGCAGGCCGAGCCGGAGCCCGGCGCCCCTGTCTCGATCGAAGAGCGCCGCCGCACCCGCTCGTCGCCTCTGGTCCGGAAGATCGCCGAGGAGAATCAGGTCGATCTCAGCGCGATCGAGGGAACGGGCATCTCGGGACGCGTCACGAAGAAAGACAT
>JBOGJQ010000202.1:0-1139 GCA_050745405.1 Thermoanaerobaculia bacterium
ATTGCTTTGTTTCCTAATTCCTTGTTCTTCAACCAATTCCATTCCCGTTCTTCTATAATCTCCTAAACAGGTTATAGAGTGATACTTTTATCATCATCTCCTTTACCATGTTATCAAACTTGGTGGCAGATACATACTCACCAAATGTTCTTTTTATTGTTGAAAAGGCTGTTTCAGCAATCCATCTATGTCCGTACTTTCTTTTCTTCTTCCATTTCAGAAGGTCCTCTTTTGTTTGTTGTATTACCTCCTTGTTCCTTAATATGTTATTTTTAGGAGAAACAATGGAATTCTTCCTTATCTTTATACCAGACGTGATCCCTTTCTCCTCTAGATATCGAAAGTTTGCGTTGGAATCATAGGCTCCATCTCCTAAAGCAGATTTTATCGTTATTATTATCTTGTTAGGTCCTCTGGTTGTTGTTGTAGTGGAACCATCCAAAACATGGTTAACCAGTTTCTTTAACATCCTTCCATCGTGTACCTTCTCATCTGTTACCTCCAGAGCAAGGATTTCTTTGGTCTTTATGTTTACGGCAACATGAATCTTGAGATAGCCTTTTCTATTTTGTACCTTCCATTTCTTATCCATCCATTGACCTCTATTTGTTACCTTTATTCCTGTACTATCTATAGAGACTATGAGATCATCATCATCTATCTTGTCTCTTTTAATATTGATGTTTAACCTGTTGATCCTTTTACAGATGTGACCATAGCTAGGTGAATTTGACGGTAACCTTTTCCCCGTGGCTTTGACTATCCCTTCGGTTTGTCTATAAGGAAGGTGAAATGAGTAACGGATGTAACCAATGGCCAGTATGAAAGAATTAGGAAATACAAAGGGTTTACCTTTCTTACCTTCATTCATCCTATCTAGTTCATAACCCCAAGTATCAAGAAAATCGTACGAGAAGAGGATCTCACCACGTCTAACTAATGAGCGATTATAGGAAGTCCAACAGTCAATCATGGAAAGGAATAGTCAAATCTAAGCTAAATAGATTGAATTAGGCGACAAAGCATTTAATGCCTATTAAGTTAATTTATCTTTCAAAATCCGACTATGAAGTTAGGATTGAAGGTTCGTATTAGACTTAATGCCGTTTTAAGCATGTGATGTTAGGATAAGGATAATG
>JBOGJQ010000203.1:0-7456 GCA_050745405.1 Thermoanaerobaculia bacterium
GATCCCTCGCTACGCTCGGGATGACGTCGTCGATCGCGGCGAAGGCGCGATCGATCTCGTCGTCGGTGTTGTAGAAATGCGGCGAGAGGCGGATGCCGGATTTCGGGCGCCAGTCGCAGACGATGTCGCGCGCGTTCAGAGCCGCGGCGACCTCGCCGGCGCGCGGGACGCGGACCGACACCGTTCCGCCGCGGCACGCGTCGTCCTCGGGCGTGAAGAGATCGAAGCCGCGCGCGCGGGCGGCCTCGATGATCCGCCGCGTCTGGCGGAGCGATTTGCGGCGGATCGCCTCGAGACTCCCGTCGGCGGCGCGCGCGACGACGCGCAGCCCTTCGCGCGCGGCGTAGAGCGCGGGAACCGGCGGCGTCCCCAGGCCGAACCGCGCCGCGTCGTGGCGCAGGCGCGTCGGCGGCGGCGCGAAGGCGAACGGCTCCTCGTGCGCCATCCATCCCGTGAACGCCGGCTGCAGGCGCTCGCGCACGTCTTCGCTCACGTAGAGATACCCCCCGCCCGGCCCGCCGCAGAGCCACTTCAGAACCCCGCCCACCGCGACGGGGACGTCCCACTTCCTCACGTCGATCGGGACGATCCCCGCCGACTGGAAGACGTCGAGAATCAGCAGCGCGCCCACTTCGCGGCATCGCCGCGCGACCGCCTCGACGTCGACGAGGAACGACGATTCGAACAGAACGTGCGAGATCGGCACGGCGACCGTCCGCTCGTCGATCGCTTCGAGAAGCTCGCCCGTATCGAATCCGAGGCCGCGCTCGGGCACCGTCACGATCTCCGCGCCGAGCCGCGCCCCGAGACCGGACCAGACGTAACGGACCGACGGAAACTCCCCTTCGACCGTGACGACGCGATTCCGGCGCGGCGTGTAATCGAGCGCGGAGAGGACGACCGCCTGCGCCGTCGTCACGTTCGGCAGCATGACGACCGTCGCCGGCGGCGCGCCGAGAAACGGCGCGACGAGATCGCCGGCTTCGAGCGACATCGTCCACCACCCCTCCTCCCACGCGCGCACGCCGCGGTTCGCCCACGTGTCCGTGAACGAGGCCATCGCGTCCCGCATCGTGGACGGCATCGCCCCGAGCGAGTGAGAGACGAGGTACGTCGAAGTCTCCAAAATCGGAAACTCGCGACGAAACTCGAGCAAGCGATCTTCGGACATTTTTTAGAGACGTATAGCATACGAGTCGTGCCGCGCCGTCCGAACGTCGTCCTTCGCCCGCGAATCCGGATCGTTCGCGACGACGGCGTCATCGTCTTCGGCCCCGGCAAGGCCGACCTCCTCGCCGGGATCGCCGCGCACCGCTCCATCCGCGGCGCCGCCGAGACGCTCGGCATGTCGTACATGCGCGCCTGGAAGCTCGTCCGCATCATGAACGAGGCTTTCGCCGAGCCGCTCGTCGAGAAAACCCGCGGAGGCGCCGAGCGCGGCGGGGCGAGGCTCACGCCCGCCGGACGCCGGGTGCTCCGTCTCTATCGCGCGATGGAGCGGAAGGCCGTCCGTGCGGTCGATCACGAGTGGCGGGAAATCCGTAACTCGATTGCAAAATGAAAAAAGCCGGGCTCTGCCGTATGATGCCCGCCATGCGCTGCGACTGCCGATCTCGCTGGCACGTTCGGTGAACGGTCGCAAGCGAAACAGACAGTCCGCGGAAGGCCGAGCCTCAGCTCGAACGGGGTCGCCCCGCGGCCGCCGGGGGACTCATGCGCATGCCGATCCGCTTTCTTTCCGTCACGGTTCTCGCCATCGCCCTTCTCGTGCCCGCCGCGGCCGAGGCGCAGTATTTCGGGCGCAATAAGGTGCAGTGGGAGGACTTCGACTTCAAAACGCTCCGTACCGAGCACTTCGACATCTACTACTACGAAGACTCCGCGCCGGTCATCGAGGACGTCGCGCGAATGGCCGAGCGGTGGTACGACCGCCTCTCGAGCGTTTTCGAGCACGAGTTCGAGCGGAAGCCGATCGTCATCTACGCGAACCATCCCGACTTCCAGCAGACGAACACGACGAGCGGATTCATCGGCGAGGGGACCGGCGGCTTCACCGACGCCTTCATCAACCGCGTCGTCCTGCCGCTGACCGGCACGTACGAGGAGAACGATCACGTCCTCGGGCACGAGCTCGTCCACGTCTTTCAGTTCGACATCGGGAACCGCCTCTCGGAAGGGACGCGCCGGTTCCAGCTTCGCGCTCTCCCGCTGTGGATGATCGAAGGACTCGCCGAGTATCTGTCGCAGGGGCGGGTCGATCCGCAGACGGCGATGTGGCTCCGCGACGCGGCGCTCCGCGACGAGCTGCCGACACTCGAGCGGCTCGGGCGCGATCCGCGCCTCTCCCCCTATCAGTACGGCCAGGCGTTCTGGGCCTACATCGGCGGGCGCTGGAGCGACCGCGCCGTGATCGAGACGTTCCTCGCTTCCGGGTTTCTCGGCGTCACGGGCGGCATCCAGCGCGTTCTCGGCATTCCGGCCGAGGAGCTCTTCGCGGACTGGCAGGTGGCGACGCGGCGGCTGTACGAGCCGGTGATCGCCGACCGCTGGGGCCCCGACCGGCTCGGCGATCCGCTGCTCGAGCAGGCCGGCCGGAACGACATCGACGTCTCGCCGTCTCTGAGTCCCGACGGCCGCTTCGTCGCGTTCCTCTCCTCGCGCGAGCTCTTCTCGATCGACCTCTTTCTCGCCGACGCCCACACGGGCGAGATCATCGACCGCCTCGTGAGCTCCGCCTCGGATCCGCACATGGACGCGCTCCGCTTCATCGACTCTTCGGGGACGTGGTCGCCGGACGGATCGCAGTTCGCGTTCGTGACGATCGAGAAGGGCGACAACCGGGTCGCGATCGTCGACGTCGGGCGGCGCGACATCCAGCGCCGCATCGCGCTCCCCGGGATCGACGCGATCACGCAGCTCGCGTGGTCGCCCGACGGGCGCCGGCTCGCGGTCTCCGCCGTGCGCAACGGCGTATCGGATCTCTATCTGTGGGATCTCGCGAGCGAGCAGCTCAGCCAGATCACGAACGACAAGTTCTCGGACCTGCAGCCGACGTGGTCGCCGGACGGAGGAACGATCGCCGTCGCTTCCGACCGCGGTCCGGGCACGGACTTCGAGACGCTCCACTACGCGCGGCATCGGATCTCCCTCATCGACGTCGATACCGGGACGATCCGGACGCTCGAGGTCTTCGACGAGGCGAAGCACATCAATCCGCAGTTCTCGCCCGACGGGTCGTCCCTCTTCTTCATCGCCGATCCGGAAGGGGTCGCGGACGTGTTCGAGTACGACCTCACGGACGGGACAGTCCGCAGGCTGACCAACGTCGCCACCGGCGTCACGGGGATCAGCGACCTCTCCCCCGCTCTCACGGTCGCGAGCCGCACGGGTGATGCCCTCTTCACACTGTTCCGCGGCGGCCGGTGGACGATGTACCGCGTCCCGTCGGAGGAGGCGACGCCGGTCGCCACGATGACGGAGTCGATGCGCGGAGGCATCCTCCCGCCGCCCGCCCCGCAGGCGCAGCGGGAGGCCGCGAGCCGCGTGGCGTCGTATCTCGAGAACCCGCGCGAGGGCCTCATTCCTGCGACCGCCGATTTCCAGACTGGGGATTACGACCCGTCGCTCCGGCTGTCGTACATCGGGCCGCCCACCATCGGCGCGAGCTTCGGTGGCGACTTCGGGAACGCCTACGGCGGCACCTTCGCCGCGCTCTGGACCGACATCCTCGGGAATCACCAGGTCGGCCTGACGCTGACCGGGGGCGCCAGCAGCAGCGACATCGCCAACATGTTCGGCGGCGACGTCTACTATCTCAACCTCGACAACCGCGTGCAGTGGGGCGGCTCGCTGAGCCACGTGCCGTACATCGTCGCCGCGGGAACGCGGGCGCGGCGCGAGACGATCGAGCTGGACGGCGACCTCGTGGATGCGATCGTCCACGAGACGATCCTCGAGCGGATCACGGTCGACGAGGCGATGTTCCTCACCCGCTATCCGTTCGGCCTGACCCGGCGGGTCGAGTTCAACGCCGGATACACGCATCTCGACCACAGCGCCGAAATCCTTTCGGAGTTCGTCGTCGGGAACCGCCTCGTCGGGCGCGAGAGGAACACGGTGGAAGGCCAGCCCGCGCTGGATTACTACAAGGGGCAGGCGGCATTCGTCGGCGACAGCTCGTTCTACGGCTTCGTCTCGCCGATCATGGGGACGCGCTATCGGTTCCAGGGTGAGGCGTACGGAGGGGACCTCAGCTTCCAGACGGCGCTCGCCGACTGGCGGCGGTACGAGTTCGTGCGGCCGTGGACATTCGCCGTGCGCGGCCTCTACTACGGCCGCTACGGCGAGGACGCCGAGAGCGGGCGCCTGTCGCCTCTCTTCATCGGCTACTCGTCGATGGTGCGCGGCTACGAGCAGGACTCGTTCAGCGCGGAGGAGTGCACGGGCACCGAAGGGTGTCCCGAGTTCGACCGGCTGATCGGGAGCAAGATCGCGGTCGGCAGCTTCGAGATCCGCATCCCGCTGTTCGGGACCGAGGATTTCGGGGTGTTCGAGAATCCGTACTTCCCCGTCGAGCTGGCGGCGTTCTTCGACGTCGGCGCGGCGTGGACCGAGGACGAGTCGGTCGACTTCAAGTTCGAGACGGACACGGCCGAGCGGGTGCCGGTCGCGAGCGCCGGTCTCGCCGCGCGCATCGTGCTGGGCGGCTACATCCCGATCCAGCTCTATTACGCGTTCCCGTTCCAGCGGCCGCTCGAGGAAGGCGGCGTGTTCGGGTTCAACATCGCTCCGGGCTGGTGATCCGTCTCGCCGGAGCGGCCGCGCTCGCGCTGACGCTGTCGGCGTGCACGACCGTCGTCCGCTGCCCCGACCCGTCGGGCGCGGCGGCGACGGTGCTCCTCCTCGCGCACGGGAAGAGCTCGTCGCTCGTCCTGCCCGAACCGGCGGACGGCGCGACGCGCTGGGCGTTCGGGGATTGGGAGTATTACGCGCTCGGCGATAAGGATCTCGGATCAACACTAGCAGCCGCGGTTCTCCGCACTCCCGCGGCCCTCGGGCGGCAGGAGGTCGAGGCGATCTCCGACAGCCGCGCCGCGCTCGCATCCGTTCTCGGGATCGGCATCGACGAGGTTTCCCCCCTCCGGGTCGCGCGCGAGGCGGTCGCGCGGCTTCGCGAGAGGCTCGAGGCGCGGTTCCAGGCGAACGTCGCGACGCTCCACGACAACCCGGGGCCGCGCCTCGAGTTCGTCCGGCCGCCGGAGTCGTACACGCTCGTGAACAGCTCGAACCGGAAGGTCGCGTCCTGGATCCGCGAGCTCGGCTGCTCGACCTCGGGGATCACGATGCTGTCGCGCTGGCGGGTCGAGTAGGGTGACGAGGCGCGATGTGGCCGGGGCGTCTCGCCCCGGGACCCAGACGTATCGCTTCATGGCGGATGGGGTTCCGGGCCGAGACGGCCCGGCCACATGGCCGCCCGCAGGGCGGCCCTACTTGCGCGGTTCCGCAGGCGGAACCAGATTGCAACCAGACGGAGGTCCCATGCACCGAAGCCTCTCGCGAACCGCTCCCGCGGAACCAGCGATCCCCTCGATCCATCCCGATGACGTCCGGGAGATCCGCTACAGGTTCCGTCAGTCGCAGACGGAGTTCGCGTCGATGATCGGAGTGACGGTCGGGACTCTGCAGAAGTGGGAAGAAGGAAAGGCCCATCCCGACGGTCCGGCCCTCGCCCTGCTGCGCGTCGCGTCGAAGAACCCGAAGATCGTCGCGCGGGCGCTCGGGCATTAGTCCAGCGCTTCTGCGGCGCGAGCCCGCGGCAGCGCGACGCGGACGACGCCGAGGATCGCCAGCACGAGGCCGAACGTGCAGACGATCGTGGCGCCGGTCGGCAGATCGAACCGGAACGACAGGACGATCCCCCCCGCCGTCACGAGCGCGCCGAGAATCCAGCCGAACGTCAGCCGCGTCGCGATCGTTCTCGCGAACAGCATCGCCGCCACCGCCGGAACGATCAGATACGAGAACACCAGCAGCACTCCCGCGATCGCGACCGACGAGGTCACGACGAACCCGAACGAGGTGTAGAAGAGAAAGTCCCAGAAGCGGACGCTCATCCCCTCGCGCGCCGCCGCGTCGGCGTCCATCGAGATCGCGAGAAACCGCCGGCGGAACATCCAGTGAAACGCGCCGACGAGCGCGTACAGCACCGCCGTCTTCCCGACCTCCCCCCACGACACCGTCAGGATGTTGCCGACCAGCATGTCCTTCAGGTGCTCGGTCCCCTCGGGCGCCTTGCTCATCGCCAGGATCGCGGCTGCCGCCGAGACGGCGTAGACGATGCCGATGATCGCCTCCTGGGGGACGTGCGTGCGGCCGTGCACGCGCGTGAAGGCGAAGATCGCGGCGCCGGCGATCGTGAACCCGAGCGACCAGAAGTACGTCGTCTGCGAGTGCAGACCGTGCCCGGCGAGGAACGCGACGGTCGTCCCGAGCGCGGCGATCTGCGCGAGCGACAGATCGACGAAGATCACGCCACGCTCGACGACGTGGAGGCCGAGATACGCGTGGATGCCGGTCAGAATGAGACCGGCGACGAACGGCACCGCGAGAAAAGCAAGCAGATCCATCGACGTTCCTACCGCAGCGCGTCGACGAGCGCGCGGACGTTGCGCTCGAGGAGCTTCTCATAATCGGTCAGCTCGGGCGTGCCGCCGACCGACGGATAGAAGACGATCACCTGCGCGCCGGTGCGGTCCGCGATCGACAGCGGGGTCTCGCGATCGAAGTACGGCTCGACGAGGATCGCCTTCACCCCTTCTGCCTTCATCATCCCGATCAGGTCGAAGATGTGTGACGGCGAGGGCGGCACGCCGGGCTTCGGCTCGACGAACCCGACGACGTCGATGCCGTACCGTCGCGCGAAGTTCGTCCACGACCGGTGATACGTCACGACCTTCGCGCCCCGGTACGGCGCGAGCATCTCGGTCCAGCGCTTGTTCGCCTCGTTCATCCGGACCTTGAAATCGTACAAGCGCTTCTCGAACGTCTCCCGCGCCTCGGGGCGGAGATCGGCGAGACGGCTCGCGAACTGCGCGGCGATGCGGATCGCGTTCCCCGGCTCGAGCCAGTAGTGCGGGTTCCCGAGCGCGTGGACGTCGCCCATCGAGCGATCGACCGCGCCCGAGGGGCGGTCGAGGATCTCGACGCCGCGGGAGAGATCGAGGTAGCCGCGGCTTCCCGGCCGGATGTCTCCATTGCGGCTCTGGTCGATGAGGGGCGGCAGCCATCCGCTCTCGAGGCCGAGGCCGACGACGGCGAGGAGGTCGGCGTCGCGGAGCTCGAGAAGGAAGCTCGGCTTCGGCTCGACGAAGTGCGGGTCCTGGACTCCGCGCGCGAGCGACATCACTTCGACTTCGTCACCGCCGATCGCGCGCGCGTTCGACGCGAGGTCCGTGGT
>JBOGJQ010000204.1:0-5065 GCA_050745405.1 Thermoanaerobaculia bacterium
GATCGCCCCGCAACCCCCACCAGCCCGGAGGGTTGCGGGCGGGACGACGCCATCGTCGCGCCCGCAACGCGGGCCGCTCTGGTTTTTTTCACAGCCTCTCAGCTCTCGTAGCGCTCGAGCGCGTTGCGGAGCATCCGGAATGGCATCGTCACGCGCACGGACTCGCGGGGCGAGTCGATCTCGATGACCACGCGTTCGCCCCGCTTCTCGATGCGCACGCGCTCGCGTCCGTCCTCGATCTCGACGAGAGGAACGTTCTCGTAGGCCTCGAGCTCCCGCATCGCAGCGAGCACGGCCGGTCCCCACTCCTCCGCCCCGTGACGGACGTGGAATGGGCGCCAGCTCTTCGGAAAGAGCGCTTGCTGGATGACGAGACCGGGGACGACCGCGGGAAGATCGAGATGAACGGCCTGCTGGCCGTCGTCGATGCGGACCTCGATCGCGCCGGAGTGACGGACGGTCTCGTAGGCGGCGTACGACAGCGCGCCGACGCCGAGGACCCAGAGGCCGAAGAACGCGAGGATCAGAAGAGTCGAACGGCGCATCACTCCTCCTCCGCGCGGGCGGAGCGGTCGACCCACACCCGCACGCGCGTGTCGTCGTCCGCCGTCACGAGGGCGAGCTCGCCGCCGCCGGCGGCCGCGAGGGCGCGGACCGCTCCGGCGAGCGCGAGGCGGCTTTCCGCAACGAGCGCCGAAGCGACCGCCTGCGGCAACGTCACCTCGACACGATCGTCGTCCCAGTGATCCTCGAGAACGATGTGCACCGCGCCGGCGTCCGCGCGGACTTCGATCGTGTGGTCATGCCTCTCGCGACGAATCGTCGCGCCCGGTTCAGCCGCAGCAACATCGGCGAGCATCTCGCGCAGCTCCTCCGCCGAAATGCGTTCGCGGCCGATCGAGAGGTCGCACCGCTCCAGGCGGACGCGCGGGATGCGCGGAAGCGCCTCGAGCACCGCTGAAACCGGGAGGGTCACACGCACGCGGCTCGGGCGGTGATCCCTCTCGGTGACCTCGAAATGGACCCACTCCGCAGTCTGTGCCAGAGCGGGCGCGGCGGCGAGGGCGGCGACGAAGAAGGCGGCGCGGAACATGACACTGTCATGAACGGCCGTCCCGGCCGAAAGTTTCAGCGGAGCCGGCGGTAGTCGCTCCGGAAGTAGAGCAGCGGGTTGCCCTCGCGGATGTCGGCCGCGACGACTTCGCCGACGAAGATCGAGTGGTCGCCGCCCGGAAGCTTCTCGCGCAACCGGCACTCGATCACGGCGAGCGCTTCCGCGAGGACGGGGATCTTCAGGACCCCGGACCGGACGTCGATGCCGTCGAAGCGGTCCTCGACGCGGCTCGCGAACTGGTTCGAGATGCTCTCCTGCTCCTCGCGCAGCACGTTGACGGCGAAGCGCTCGGCACGCCCTATCGCCTCGTGCGCGCGCGTCGTCTTCTCGATCGCGACGAGGACGAGCGGCGGGTCGAGCGACAGCGACGAGAACGCGCTGACGGTGAGCCCGTACCAGTGGCCCTCGTCCTCCGTCGTCACGATCGTGACGCCGCTCGCGAAGCAGCTCATCGCCTTGCGGAACCCCGCCTCGTCGATCGCAGTGATGAGCTCGGGCATGAGCGGCGATTATTCACCCGACCACCGGAAACCGGCAAACCTCCCTCAGTAAACAAACGTCGCAATTCTCCTTCCGCCGGGCGCGGCTGCAGCGGTCGAGGATGCCGAGGCGGCAGATCGCGAAGTCGTAGCGAACCGGGTCGGCGGCATGAAAGCGGGCGAGGCGGTCCGTCACCTGCCGCGCCGTCTTCCAGTCCGCCGCTTTGCGTTCCGTGAGGCCGAGGAATCGCGCGATGCGGTGGACGTGGGTGTCGAGCGGCACGACGAGCTTCGCGGGGTCGACGAACGTCCAGAGTCCGAGGTCCGGCGGCTCGCGGCGCACCATCCAGCGGAGAAAGAGGTTCATCCGCTTGCACGCGCTGCCGTCGTCGGGAGAGCTGAGAAGATAGCGGAGGGACGGAGGCGCCGGCGGCGCGCCGTCGATTTCGATCAGCGCCGCGACGAAGCGCGCGAGCGACGGGCCGACGTCCGGCTCGTCGTCGCGATAGTGGATCCGGAAGAGCGCGCCGAGAGATCCGTGCCGCGCGAGGGCGAGCGCGATCCGCTCGAGGAGCGCGACGAGGTCCGCGGTCTTGTGGAAGCGGTGCGCGAAACCGCGGAACGTGCGGCGCGCTCTCGCGCGGTCGAATCCGGACTCGCGCTGGAGGTCCAGCAGCCATCCGGCCGGTGACGGCGCCATCGCGTCCAGAACTCGGCCGACGTTCGCGACGACGATCTCCGCGCGGCCGTACGCGAACGCCGCCGCCAGCAGCCCCGCAACCTCCCGATCGCGCGGCGCGTCGTAACGGAGAACCAATTCGAGGGGATCGGGCGTGATCGTCGAAATGTCGAACGTCGCGACGAGATCGTCGAGACGCGCGCGGAGAAGCGTCTCGTCCGCGACGGGGCGCCGCCGCGGGCGGGCGGTACGGGCGGGGGGCATCAACCGGGTGCAACCGCCGGCGGAAAACGCCTCTTCCATGGAACGCTGCGAGGGCCCGGGCGTAAGATCATTGTGGAGGACACCCCCCATGCGAAACCGAATCGCGACGCTGCATCTGGCCGCCGCCGTGCTGAGTTGCGCCACCGCGACCGCAGCGACGACGGGGGTCGTCCTCGACCGGAGCGGCGCGCCGGTCGAAGGCGCCGTCATTCGCGCTTTCGCCATCGAGACCGAGCGCGCGCGGAACGAGCGCTGGCTCGCCGGCGAGGCGGAAGCGGCCGCCCTCGTGACGGAGACGACCGGCCCGAAGGGGACGTTCACCCTGGAGGTCGAAGAGCCGTGGAGCCGCGTCGTCATCGAGGCGCCCGGCCACGTGCCGCATGTCACGTTCGCGCTCGCTGACGAGAACATCGGCGCGATCGTCCTCGACGAGGGCGTCGCCGTTCCGATCGAGGTCACCGCCGCCGGAAAAGCGGTCGAAGGGGCCCTGATCGTCATCGGGGACCAGGCGGCGAAGAGCGGCGAGGACGGGCGGGGCGAGTTCCGCGCCGCCCGCACGAGCCCATTCACGCTTCGGATCTTTCACTCCGGGTTCGCGCCTTTCGTACAGAGCTATCCGCGCGCCGGCGCCGTGCCGCGAAGCATTGCTCTCTCGCCCGGCGTGAGCGTAGAGGGTATCGTCGTCGACGCCGCCGGGAATCCTGTCGCGGGCGCCGTCGTCCATGTCGACGATCTGCCGCTCGCGACGAGCGGCGACGACGGTTCGTTCACCATCCGCCGCGCTCCATCCGACTGGAGATCGATCGCCGCGATCAGCGACGATTCGATCGCCGTCGCGACGCGGACCTCGAAACGCGATGCGCTCCGCCTCGTTCTTCGGAAGGGGGCGGTTCTCGGTGGGACCGTCACCGACGGCGTGACCGGGCGTCCTCTCTCGGGCGCGGCGATCGAAATCGCGATCAGGGAGAGGTCCGCCTTCCGCATGATGTCGGAGGGAACGTCGGCGCCGGACGCGATCGCCGGTACCGACGGGAAGTGGAGCTATGGCCCGCTGCCGCCGGGGGCGCGGCAAGTGATGGCGACGCGTATCGGGCACGCACCGGCGTACGCCGAAGTCGTCACGACGGCCGGGAAGAGGGCGACGCGCGACCTCGCGGCCCAGCCGCTCGGACGCATCGAGGGCGTCGTTCTCGACGAAGCGCGCGACCCGGTGGCCGCGGCTGCGGTGACCTTCGCGCTGCAGGAGAGAATGCCGCTGCCCATGCGGCGGACCGTCGCCTGGTCGGCGCCCGACGGGAGTTTCGTTCTCCGCGAGATCGCCACGGAGCGCAGTGTCACTCTCGAAGCGGTCCGCCCGCCGGCTCCGGCGGCGGAGTCGGAGGCGCTGCGCCTCGAGCCGGGCGAGAAGAAGCGCGGCCTCACGCTCGTGATCCCGCGCGGGATCGCCCTCACCGGGCGCGTCACCGACGCGAACGACCGTCCGGTCGCGCGCGCGGAGATCACCGCGGCCGAGGCGGACGATCGCGGATTCGGATTCGGCCGGGTCGTTCGCCGCTTCGGCGAGGACGAGCGGCACGATGCCGTCTTCACGGATCGCCAGGGGACCTTCACGATCTACCTGACGCGCGGAACGCACGACGTCGCCGTCGATGCGGACGGATACGCGGCGAAGGTGCTGCGCGGAGTGGAGGTCGTGCCCGGAGTCGACCCCCTGAGCGTCGTTCTCGACGAAGCGGCGGCGATCACGGGACGGGTTCAGCGCTCCGACGGTACGCCCGTCGAGGGCGCCTCGATCGCCGCGTTCAATATGGCTGTCCCTATGGGCGGCGCCGAACAGACGACGACCGCGCCGGACGGCGCGTTCACCCTCGGTGAGCTCACGCCGGGCAAGACGACGCTCCTGATCGCGAAGCCGGAGGAGCTCGTGCGCGTCGAGAAGGTCGTCGACGCTCCCGCGACCGACATCCTCGTCGAGATCGCCGCGGGCACCGTCGTCCGCGGCCGCGTCGTCGACAAGGAGACGCGCGCGCCGATCGCCGACTTCCGCGCGGGCCTCTCGGGAGAGAGACGCGGCGGCGGACGGAGGTTCGTGGGGCCGCCGATGCTCCGCGAGTTCCAGACCGCGGACGGCGCGTTCGAGCTGAGCGGCGTCCCCGCCGGCTCCGTCACGCTCATCGCCGAAGCCTCCGGGTACGCGCCGGGAAATCTCACGGTGACGGTCGAGGAAGGGGAGCCGCTCGAGGGAGTCGAGATCCCGCTCGAGCCGGGGACCCGGATCTACGGGCGCGTCTCGGGACCGGACGGCGCGCCGCTGTCCGGAGCGCGCGTTGGGATCGACGAGTCCGGACCGCGTGGCACGCGGAGCTACAACGAGGGCACCGTGACCGATGCGAACGGCGAGTACACGCTGTCGGACATCGTCGCGGGAAAACGCGTCGTCGCGGCGACGCACGAATCGTTCGTCACCGATTCGCGCGAGGTCGAGGTCGCCGGCGAGGAGATGCGCGTCGACTTCCGTCTCGCGAAGGG
>JBOGJQ010000205.1:0-1467 GCA_050745405.1 Thermoanaerobaculia bacterium
CGGCGCCCGCAACAAAATGGCCCGAATCTCTGACGCACTACACTAGTGAGACTCGGATGACGGAGCCCATGTGGCCGGGCCGTCCCGGCCCGGAACCCACTTCGTGGCGAAGCGATACATCGGGTTCCGGGGCGAGACGCCCCGGCCACGGGCGCTAGCGCGGTTCAGGGGGAGTTCCGGTGCATGCGGCTGCGGGCCAGGCCGGCTCCGATGACGGCGAGAGCGAGGCCTCCGAGGAGGCGGCCCGGATGAGAGCGCGCCCAGGAGCGGCCCCGGTCGACAGCGAAGCGGAGGCGCGCGGGATCGGCGCCGACCCCGCGCAGAAGGCGGTCCGCGGCGCCGGGAGGACGTAGCGCGACGGGGACGTCGGCCGGCTTCCGGTAAGGGTGAAACTGGGCAATCGGGCTCACGTCGTCGTGCATCGGGCCTCCATTGGGTCGTTTGAATAAGTTGCGAACGGAGTGCCAGGCGGCGAGGGCGTTCCCGGCACGTAAGCGGCGGCCTGTCAGGAAGTTGTCATGGGGCGGCCGGAAAACTATGATGCGCGCGACGGAGGGATCATGAAGCTTCTCGAAGGGCGGACCGGGATCATCTTCGGCGTCGCGAACAAGCGCTCGATCGCCTGGGGGATCGCGCAGGCGCTCTCGGACGCCGGGATGCGCCTGGCGTTCACCTACCAGGGAGAGCGGCTCAAGGAGGGCGTCGAAGCGCTCGTCGCTCCGCTTCCGGGATCGCTCCTCTATTCGTGCGACGTGACGGTCGACGGCGAGATCGAGCGGGTGATGGACGAGGTCGGATCGGCGTTCGGCGGGAAGCTCGACACGCTCGTCCACTCGGTCGCGTTCGCTCCGCGCGAGGAGCTCGAGCGCGATTTCGTCCTCACCTCGCGCGAGGGCTTCAAGATCGCGCACGACGTCTCGGCCTACTCTCTGGTCGCGATGGCCCGCGCCGCCGCGCCGCTTCTGGAAAAGTCGGACCTCGCTTCGATCCTGGCGCTCACGTACTACGGGTCGGAGAAGGTCGCTCCGGGATACAACGTGATGGGAGTCGCGAAAGCGTCACTCGAGGCGTCGATCCGCTATCTCGCCTCCGAGCTCGGCCAGCGCGGCATCCGCGTGAACGGCATCTCGGCCGGCCCGGTGAACACCCTCGCCGCGCGGGGAATCAAGGGCTTCACCACCATGCTGAAGCACCACGCCGAGCGCGCGCCTCTTCGCCGGAACGTCGAGCTGCGCGAGATCGGCGACACCGCGCTGTTCCTCGCCTCGAAGATGGCGTCCGGTATCACCGGCGAGATCGTCTTCGTCGACGGCGGCTACCACATCATGGGCTTGTAGCGTCCCGGCGTCTGGAGCGTCCGGGGAGTCTGGAGCGTCTTGGGCGTCGAGAAACGAGTCGTCATCCTGAGCGAGCGTGGGCGGGAGGGTGTGAGCGAAGGATCTCCTCAGCCGCGTCTCAATCTGGCGG
>JBOGJQ010000206.1:0-3906 GCA_050745405.1 Thermoanaerobaculia bacterium
GCGCCGCCGCATCGCGGCGCAGCTCACGCGGCTCGACTCCGATCTACAGCGACGCCTCGATCCGCTCCTTCAGGACGCCGGCCTCTCACGGCGGTAACACGGGTTCGAATCCCGTATGCGCTACCAACTCCTAACCCGATCCCCATCCGATGAGCGCGACCGCGCCGAGGGCGAGGGCGACGCCGAGTTTCTGCACCGGCTCCAGACGCTCGCCGTAAACGCCGCGCGCGAGGAGGACCGTCGCCGCCGGATAGAGTGAGACGAGCGTCGCGACCAGGGCGAGCATCCCCCGCATCACCGCGAGCACATAGAGGATGTTCGCGGCCATGTCGAGGACGCCGCTGCCGACGATGGGGGCGACGGCCGCGCGCGGAGGACGAAGCCCACGCGGGATCGCGAGCGGCAGAAGGACGGCCAGCCCGACGACGCGGGCGATCGCGAGAGTCCAGAGCCCGGCATCGTCGGACGCGCCGTCGAGCGCGACGAGAAAGAAGCCGATGAGCAGACCGGCGCCGAGGGCGATCACGATGGACCGGCGGGAGCTCGTCTGCGCGCCTCCGCGCGTCTCCTCGCGCGTGCTTCGGCTCACGAGCGCGATCGCGACGAGCGCGAGTGCGATCCCGAAGCGCGCGGCGACCGCCGGCCGCTCTCCGCGCAGAACCCCGACGATCACGGGAACGACCGCGGCGAACACCGCCGTGAGAGGCGCCACGACGCTCATCGTCCCGATCGCGAGGGCCCGATAAAGAAAGAGAACGCCGAGCGCACCGCACACGCCCGCCGCCGCACCCCATCCGAGATCGGACGCCATCACGCGCGCGGGACCGAAAAGCGGGATCGTCCCGAGAACGACGACGAGCCCGATGCCCTGCGAGATCGCGACGACGCGCAGCGCCGTCGTCCGACGCGACGCCATCCCGCCGAGAAAATCCGCGCTCCCGTAGACGGCGGCGGACGCGAGCGCGAGGACGAACGTCATGCGGCCGGCGCGACGGTCACACCCACGTCCGCTGGATCGCGCCGACCTGCTGGATGCGCCGCTCCGCGAGGCGGTCCGCCGCTTCGTTCGTCGGAATCCCCCGCTCGCGCGCCAGCTCGAACAGCTCTACCAGCGTGTCGTAGATCTCGGCGGCCTTCCGCTTCGATCGCTCGGTGCTCCAGCCGTTCAGCTCCCCGTAGACGTTGATGACGCCGCCCGCGTTGATCACGTAGTCGGGCGCGTAGAGAATCTCCCGCTCCAGCAGCGCCTGCCCGTGCCGCTCCTCGGCGAGCTGATTGTTCGCCGCGCCGGCGATGATCTCGAACTTGAACCGCGGCAGCGTCTCGTCGTTCACGACCGCCCCCAGCGCACAGGGCGCGAAGATCTGGGCGTCGGCCTCGTAAATCTCTTCCTTGCCGACAGCCTTCGCGCCGAGCTGGTCGACCGCGCGGCGGACGCGCTCCTGGTCGATGTCCGTCACGATCAGCTTCGCCCCCTCGTCCGCGAGATGCCGGCAGAGGTAGTAGCCGACGTGCCCGACTCCCTGCACCGCCACCGTCAGGCCCGAGAGGTCGTCGCTCCCGTATCGCGACCTGGCCGCCGCCTTGATCCCCCGATACGTCCCGTACGCCGTCACCGGCGAGGGATCGCCGGACCGTCCGGGAAGACCCGTCACGTGCTCGGTCTCCATATGCACGTAGTCCATGTCCTCGACGCTGGTCCCGACATCCTCAGCGGTGATGTAGCGCCCCTTGAGGGTCTCCACGAACCGGCCGTGCGCGCGGAAGATCATCTCGCGCCGGCTGGTGCGCGGGTCGCCCATGATGACGGCCTTCCCCCCGCCGAGGTTCAGGCCGGCCACCGCCGACTTGTAGGTCATCCCGCGCGAGAGACGGAGTGCGTCGATGATCGCCTCCTCGTCGCTCGCGTAGTTCCAGAAGCGCGTCCCGCCCAGAGCGGGGCCGAGCGTCGTGTCGTGAATGGCGATGATCCCCTTGTAGCCCGAGGTCGGGTCGTAGCAGAAGACGACCTGCTCGTGCTCGTGTGCCTGGATCTCGTCGAAAATGTTCATGGGTTTCCGGTTTCCTTTGATGGATCTCGCCCGATGCCCCGGGCGGAAGGCCGGCACATTCTTTCGCGTCCGCGCGTTTGAGGGAAGGGTTATGAGGGCCGTCAATCGTCGGATGTCGCATCGCGAATGACGAAATCGTGTCCCGGGGCTGCCGCTTTGAGGAGCTCGTCCAGTTTCTCGAGCGATGGTACCGCTTCGCCCCGTTCGTAACGCGCGTACGCGTTCGGGGACGAAGAGCCGAGACGCGACGCCACGTCGCGCAGAGAGGCGCCTGCCGCCTCGCGCCGGCGGCGCAGCAGAAGTGCGGTCAGCGCCGCCGCGCTGCTACCGGAAACCTCGAACTCGGACTTCCCGCACGGATGGATTTCAGCCCGGAACCCCGGACGTTCGATCATCGTCTCGATCCAGTCGGCGATCATCGCGAGCGCTTCCTTCCGGGTTCTTCCCTGCGTCATCGCGTCTAATAGAGGGATCTCCGCGAGCCACCATCGCCCCGAGCGCCTCAGCTTGCCTTCGAACCTCATGTGCGTTCCTTTTCTACCCGCCGCAGAATGGCCCGCGCCAGGATGTCATTGATCTCACGGTGCCGCGGAATCGCCTCCTCGTGCTCGCCGTCCGTCCAGACGTCCTGACGGCCGCCGGAGCGGAGGAAACGCCATCCCAGGTCTGAGAGCCTCCGCTCGAGATCGCGGCGCTTCACTGCGCAATTGTACACATATCTGTGTTCAGGGACCTCTGCCAACGCACGCTACAGCGTCCGGATGACGCGGCAGGGGTTCCCCGCAGCAAAGACGCCCTCGGGGACATCGCGCGTGACGACGCTTCCCGCGCCGATGACGCTCCGCGCGCCGATGCGGACGCCCGCGAGGATGAGGGCGCCCGAGCCCACCCAGACGTCGTCGCCGATCTCGATCGGGGCACACGACTCCTTTGCCCGGCGCTCGATCGCGTCCATCGGATGGACCGGCGTCAGGATCTGCACGCCCGAGCCGAATTTGACCCACTCCCCGATCCGCACCTCGCAGACGTCGAGAACGATGCAGTCGAAATTGAAGAAGACGTTCGCCCCGAGATGGATCTGGGTTCCGTAGTCGCAGTAGAACGGCGGCTCGATCCACACCGACTCGCCGCCGGCTCCGAAGAGCTCCGTCGCGACGCGCCGCCGGCGCTCCTCGTCCGACGGCACGCTCGCATTGAGGTCCGCGCAGAGCTCCCTCGCGCGGCGGCGGAGCGCGACGAGCTCCGCGTCGAGCGGATCATACGGCTCGCCCGCGAGCATCCTTTCCCGCTCGCTCGCCACGCGCGACGACGAGTCGAGAACGATGCCCGTGCTTCCACCTCGTTTCGTCGCCTTTGGTCGAGACGATGGCTCGAGTCCCGAGTTCCACGATGGCGGGTCGCTAGCCGGAAACGACTCGGCGATCGCCTGATCGATCCGCGCGTCGGAATCGAGCGGGCTCTCCCCGCTCCCGAGCGGATCGATCCTCCCGCCGCGCCGCTTCAGCAGATCGTTCTTGGGCATCATCATGTGGGCTCGTCCCGACGTCGAAGGTCCGCACGTTCGGGCACGTCGGCTCACTTCGCCAGCAAAATCAGTGCACGCCGCGCGCGCACATCGCGCAGCCGGACTCGACGTTTCGTGATCGGCAAGTTCACGATGTCCTGATCTTGCGGACCACGGCGCGGGAGAGATCCGCGAAGGCGCGCGCGGCGGCCGAGAGGGACGCGCCCTTCGCCGAGACGATGCCGATCGTCCGGCGCGGCGTCGGGCCGGTGAGACGCACCGAGCGAAGTCCGAGGCTGCGCGCGATGCACGTCGCGAGCTCGGGCGCAATCGTCGCCGTCGAGTGATCCC
>JBOGJQ010000207.1:0-4604 GCA_050745405.1 Thermoanaerobaculia bacterium
GGTAGCCGGTGGTGACGGCCCGAAGGGCCGGAACCACCGGAACCGAGACGACCACTCGAATGCCGCCCCGGAGGGGCGGCGCCGTTCCGCTCCTTCGCGCCTCCGGCGCGCGCTCTCGCTGGACGCCCCTATAATGGATCGCGGCGCGCGTTCCGCGCCGCACGCGGACGGGCCGGCGCCGGAGTGTCCGCGTCCGAACGAGGGGGTGTGTCATGCGGTGGCGCTCGACTGCGATCAGTCTGTTTCTTCTGACGATTGCGTGCGCCCCGCAGGAGGCGCCGCGAGCGGACGCTGCGCCCGAGGCCATCCCGGTCGAGGGAGGGCGTCTCGTCCGCCGCCTCGAAGGCGATCCGGGCACCCTCAACTTCGTCATGCAGTCGACGGCGCCCGAGAAGCTGGTCCTGTCGTATCTCCACGATCCCCTCATCGAGATCGATCGCAATCTCCAGCCGATCGCGGGACTCGCCGCGGAGTGGAGCGTCTCGGACGACCGGCTGACGTGGACCTTCCGCCTCGATCCGAACGCGACCTTCAGCGACGGGAAGCCCGTGCGTGCCTCGGATCTCGTCTTCACGCTCCGGAAAATCGTCGACCCGGAGTCGCAGTCGGTTCAGTACTCCGGTTTTTTCGCCAATCTCGACGTGGAGAAAACGCGGGCGATCGACGATCACGCCGCAGAAGTCGTTTTCACCTCGGCGCGGCCGGATCAGATCTACGCCTTCAACATCCCCGTCCTTCCCCGGCACGTCTACTCGCGCGGCGATTTCACGACCTCGTTCAACGACCGCGTCGTCGGCACGGGGCCGTACGTCATCGCGAATCGGGTCCGCGGCCAGGAGATCCTCCTCCAGCGGCGCGAGGACTACTGGCGGGACGCGCCGTACATCGATTCCATCCTGTTCCGCATCATTGAAGACAAGACCCAGGCCTGGAACGCGCTGATCGCAGGGGAAGTCGACGAGGCGAACGTGACGACGGAGCAGTGGCTCTCCGCGCGCGGGACTCCCGCGATTGCCGCGGAGCTCGAGTTCCACCGCTTCTACGAGATGGGCTACAACTTCATCCCGTGGAACACGCGCGATCCGATCCTGTCGGATCCGCGCGTGCGCCGGGCGATGACGATGTGTCTCGACAGGCGCCTGATCATCGAGCGCCTCTATTACGGCACGGCGCGAATCATGACGGGTCCGTTCACGCCGAACCACTGGGCGTTCAATCCGGCGGTCCCCGCGATCGAGTTCGATCCCGCGGGCGCCCGGCGGCTCCTCACCGAGGCGGGGTGGACGGACAGCGACGGCGACGGCGTCCTCGACCGGGACGGAAAACCCTTCGTCATCGAGATGCTCCTCTTCGCCGGCGACACGACGAGCGCGACCCAGGCGCAGATTTTCCAGGCCGAGCTCCAGAAGATCGGCGTCCGCCTCGAGCTGACGCGGCTCGACGCGGCGACGCTCTTCGGCCGCGTCCTCGCCGGAAGCTTTCAGGCGACGATGCTCGCCTGGGCACTCGACCTCGATCCGGACATGTACTCTCTCTTCCATTCGTCGCAGTTCCCGCCGAACGGACAGAACTTCGTCTTCTATTCGAATCCCGATGTCGACCGGCTCATCGAGGAGGGGAGACGGACGTTCGACCAGGGACGACGGCAGGAGATCTACCGCGAGCTGCACGCGCTGCTGGCCGCCGATCAGCCGTACACGTGGACGATCCAGGTGTCGACGAAGTGGGGCGTGAACAGGCGCATCCGGAACGTCGAGGAAGCCGAGGGACTCGGACTGTTCGGATGGTATCCGGGCGCGATGCAGTGGTGGATCGCGCCGGAGGACCGGCGGTTCGCGCCGGAACGCGCGGCGCGGTGAGAATGGGCGCGTACCTCGCGCGACGACTCGGAACGACGGCGATCACGCTCGCCGGTATCGTCGTCGCCGTTTTCCTCCTGATTCACGCCGCGCCGGGAGACCCCGCCCTTCTCTACGCCGGCATGCGGAGGACGCCGCCGCCGCCCGAGGTGCTCGAAGCGATCCGGAGGGAGCACGGCTTCGATGCGCCCCTGCCGGTCCAGTTCGCCTCCTGGGTCGGCCGCGCCGCGACACTCGACCTCGGCGGATCGATTCTGCACCGGCGCCCTGTCGTCGACGTCGTCGCCGAGAGCCTCGGTCCGACTCTTCTGCTGAACGGCGCCGCCCTCGCCGTGGCCCTTCTTCTCGGCATCCCTCTCGGCGTGGCGAGCGCACGGCGTGCCGGGTCGCTCCTGGATCGCGGCTCGGCCTTCGTGCTCTTTCTCCTCTATTCGCTGCCGACGTTCTGGACGGCGCTGATCCTGATCGAGCTGTTCGCCATCCGGCTCGGGTGGCTTCCGCTCTTCGGTATGGAATCGCCCGGCGCGGCGGGCGCCTCCGGCTCGTTCGCGGACCGCCTCCGCCACCTCGTTCTTCCGGTCGCCGTCCTCGCCTATCCGAACGTCGCGTTCTTTTCCCGCTTCGTGCGGACGAACGTGCGCGAGGTCCTGGCGCAGGATTACGTCAGAACCGCACGCGCGAAGGGGGCGGCCGAGGACGTCGTCGTCTGGCGCCACGCCCTGAGGAACGCTCTCGTGCCGCTCGTCTCCATGCTGCCGCTCGCCGTGCCCTGGGTGATCTCCGGGAGCATCATCGTCGAGCAGATTTTTCAGTGGGAGGGGATCGGAAGGCTTTTTTTCAGCGCGATCCTTTCGCGTGACTACCCGCTCGTGATGGGACTGACGCTCCTGAGCGCCGTCGTCACGATGGCCGCGTCGCTCGTCGCTGACCTCATCTATGCGGCGGTGGACCCGAGGATCCGGATCGGGAGGAGTGCGTGAGCCGCCGGCACGCAGGCAGGCGCGCGATTCGCGCGGGAAGCGGCATCCTGCTCCTTTTCACGCTGATGGCGATTCTCTCGCCGCTGCTGGCCACGGATCGCCCGCTCGTCGCGCGGACCGCGGAAGGACTCGAATTTCCCGCGTTCGCGGCCTGGCCGGAGGCGCTGATCGAGCGCGCACCCGCGCCCGCGCCGCCGCGGGAGGAAGTGACGTTCGCGATTCTGGCGCCGGTCCCGCACTCGCCGGCGGCGATCGATCTGCGCGCGCGTCTCCTCCCGCCGAGCGCCGCCCATCCGTTCGGCACGGACGAGCTGGGGCGGGACCTGCTGGCGCGGGTGATTCACGGCACGCGCATCTCGCTGCTCGTCGGATTCAGCGCGGCATTCTTCTCCCTGGCGATCGGCGTCCTCCTCGGCGCGCTCGCCGGCTATCTCGGAGGGTGGGTCGACGCGCTCGTTCTGCGGACTCTCGAAGTCGTCGTCGCGTTTCCTTTCCTCGTCCTGCTCCTCGCCCTGATCGCGATCGCGCGTCCCGGTGTCTGGACCGTGATCACCGCCCTCGCGATCACCTCCTGGACGGCCGAGGCGCGCATCGTGAGGGGAGAGACGCTCCGCATCCGGGAAGCCGACTACGCCGCCGCCGCGCGCGCGAGCGGCGCGGGAACCGCGCGCATCCTCGCGAGACACCTCCTTCCCAATGCGATCGCCCCCGTTCTGGTCAGCGTCAGCTTCGGCGTCTCGGCGGCCATCCTCGTCGAATCCGCGATCTCGTTTCTCGGATTCGGCGTCCCTCTTCCGTTCGCCTCGTGGGGGAGCATCCTCTCGACGGCCGATGATTACCTGCGGCAGGCGTGGTGGCTGGCACTCTTCCCCGGCATCGCGATTTTCCTGACGGTCGCCGGATGCAATCTGCTGGGGGAGGGACTCCGCGAGCGGCTCGATCCTCGCGCGATGCCCGAAACCACCGGCGCCTGATCAGCCGAGGTGCCGCTCGAGGCCGGCCAGCGCCTCCGGCGGAACGAGGCGGCTCACGTCGCCGCCGAGCCGGAAGACTTCCTTCACGAGCCGCGACGACACGAACGTGTACTCGACCGCCGGCATCATGAAGATCGTCTCGGCGTCCGGCGCGAGCTCGCGGTTCATCAGCGCCATCTGGAACTCGTACTCGAAGTCCGCGACGGCACGCAGGCCCCGCACGACGACGGTAGCATCGACCTTCTTCATGAAGTCGACGAGCAGTCCGGAGAACGAGAGGATCTCGACGGAAGGGAGATCGGCCGTCACCCGCTTCACGATGTCGATCCGTTCAGTCAGGGGGATGAGAGGCGCCTTCTCCTCGTTCTCGAGGATTCCGACGATGACCCGGTCGAACAGGCGCGTGCCGCGCCGGATGATGTCGAGGTGTCCGTTCGTGATCGGATCGAAAGAGCCGGGATAGACGGCCGCCCGCATGCCGCGAATGGTAACACCCGCCTCCGCCCTCCCACCCGTCCGGTCGTCAGTCGCCAGTCGTCCGTCGCCAGGACGTCGTGGCGAGCCTATGCGCGCCGGAGGCACGCCGGTCGTCAGTCGTCGGTCGTCAGGAGGTCGTGGCGAGCCTATGCGCGCCGGAGGCGCGCCAGAGGGTAGCCGGTGGTGACGGCCCGAAGGGCCGGAACCACCGGAATGGACACGAATAGATGACCCGCGCTCCGGAGGGGCGCCGGAGTGCGCCGCCCATCCGGGGCGGAATCCATCACACGTTCGCGCGTCCGGTGGTTCCGCCG
>JBOGJQ010000208.1:0-2640 GCA_050745405.1 Thermoanaerobaculia bacterium
TCGTCCGGCGGCAGCGCTTCGTTCGATCCCCGCGCGAGATACTCGTCGAGAGAAAGCTGCGGTGAGGTGACGGTGATCTCCTTTTCGGGCCAGACCTTCTTGAACGTCGCCCAGCTCCGCCGCTCCATGTACGGCTTCTGCACGACGAGAAGCCGCTCGACATCGATTCCTTTTCGTTCGAGGAGACGGCGCGTGAAGAGGACGTTCTCTCCCGTGTTCGTCGACTCCGTCTCGAGGAGCATCCGCTCGCGCGGGACGCCCATCTCCTCGGCGATGCGCGCGAAGCGCTCGGCTTCGGGCTCGGTCCAGAGATGGCGCGTGATCGCGCCGAGTCCGCCGGAGAAGACGAGACGGGGCGCCAAACCGTCGAGCCAGAGCTGCGCTCCCCTCTCGGCGACGATCGTGTCGTGGCTGCAGAGGACGAGGATCGCGCCGGCCGGCCCGACGGACTGCCCCAGGCGGTGATAGTTCCAGATCGTCTCGACGTACGGCCACAGGCGCGGGTCCATGCGATGCGTTTTACACTAGCGGAGTGAGAATCGCCGCGATCGTCCTCCTCCTCGCCACGAGTGTTCCCGCACACGCGTCGTCCGGTTTCAGCGACGCCCTCGAGCGCGAGGCGATCGTCGAGGTCATGACGGCCGCCGCCGAGTGGCAGCTCGCCCATCCGTCGAAGCACCCGAGGTGGGACTGGACGCAGGCGCCGTTCTGGGCGGGGCTGATGGCGTTCGCGCCTCTCTCGGAGGATCCGGACCGTTACCGCGCCGCCGTGCGCGCGAACGGCGAGGAGATCGACTGGCGTCCCGGGCCACGGCCGCTCTGCGCCGACGACCATGCGATCGCGCAGAGCTTCTTCATGCTGCATCGCCTCGAGGCCGACCCGGAGATCATCCGCCCTTCGCTCCAGCTCTTCGACGCGGTCGTCCTCTACCCCTTTGACGAGTCGCTCGAGTTCGAATCGTGGGAAAAGACGTGGCGCCAGTGGACCTGGTGCGACGCTCTCTTCATGTCGCCGCCGGCGCTCGCGATGGCGAGCCGCGCCACCGGCGATCCGAAGTACCGCGAGTTCATGCATCGCATGTGGTGGAAGACGACCGATTATCTCTACGACGACGAGGAGCATCTCTACTACCGCGACAGCCGCTTTTTCGATCAGCGCTCGGCGAACGGCGAGAAGATTTTCTGGAGCCGCGGCAACGGATGGGTCCTCGCCGGCCTCGCGCGCGTGATCGCAAATCTTCCCGAAGAGGACGAGGAGCGGCCGCGGTATGTGAAGCTCTTCCGCGACATGGCCGCGAAGATCGCGACTCTCCAGCAGCCCGACGGCTACTGGCGGACGAGCCTCCTCGATCCCGACGTGCACCCGCTCCCCGAGACGAGCGGGACGGCGTTCTACGTCTACGCCCTCGCGTGGGGAGTCAACGAGGGACTGCTGAATGAGGAGGAGTACCTCCCCGTGATCCGCCGCGGCTGGTCCGCGCTCGTCCGCGCCCTCCATGCGGACGGCATGCTCGGCTGGGTCCAGCGCATCGGCGATCAGCCCGGCGCGACGACCGCGGAGGGAACGGAGATCTACGGCGTCGGAGGCCTTCTTCTCGCGGGAAGCGAGGTCGCGCGCCTAGCGACCAACGATTAGCGACTACCCTCCGTACTTCCAGTTCCGCGCCTTCCCCTCCGCCATCCACTCGACGGCCTGCGCGAGCCGCTCTTTCCGCGTCGCCTCGGACTTCGCCTCGGTGATCCACTCGATGTACTCGCGGCGGTGGCTCGGCGGGAATCCTTCGAACGCCGCACGGGCGCGCTTGTTCCGGCGGAGGGCGCCGGCGAGGTCCTCGGGCGTCGGAAGAGGCGGCTTCGCGCGTTTGGCCCGCGGCGCCGCGACGCCTTCCTCGTTGAGGCGCGCCGCTTCCCTGACGAGACGGATCATCTCCTTCTTCGGCGGAAGATCCTTCTTCGACGTGATGCGTCCGAACTGCCCCATCCCGTCCTTCGCCTCCGGGATTCCGGGAAGGAGCGATCCCTTCCAGAACCCGAAGGCGCAGTGCGCCTTGAACGCGGCCATGCTGCAGAGGATGCCGTTGTACTCGAAGTGGGGGACGCTCCACTTCATCGTCTCTTCCACGTCCGGACATCCGGCATGGACGACCTCGCGGAGATACTCCAGGATCGGCTTCGCGAAGTCGGCGGATTTCGCGATATAGGCATCGACGCGCGGATCCCGTTTCCCCATCTGTCGCGGACACTCTACTGGAAGACGGCCGCGTCGTGGACGATCTCGCGGAACCTCTCGCCTTCGGTTGTCTCGAACGTCACGATCACGCGGACCGACGGCGGCTCGCTCGGCGTGCCGCGTCCGCCGCGGTTCACGGCCGTCGTGAAGATGTTGATGGCCTCGGTCGTTCGCGCCGGGATCGTCTGGCGGAGCCGGCGGGTGTTCCGGAGCAGCTCGTACTGCGCGTTGCCGAACGACGAGATCTCGATCTCCCGGACCTCGAGCGGCACACGAGCTGCGTTGCCGATGAGAATGTCGAAGCTCACGGGAGCCGTGCCGATCGAGCCGAAGAAGATCGGCGCGACCTGCCGGATCTGAATCACCGGCTCGGGGATCTCTTCCGGCCGGTTGGCCGAGGTGGCGCATCC
>JBOGJQ010000209.1:0-13848 GCA_050745405.1 Thermoanaerobaculia bacterium
GACGAGCAGCTCGCGGCCGCGCCGCCCTATCTGAAGGACCTCGCGAAACATCTCGACCATCGCGTGCGCGTCATCCCGGCCGACGTCGTCCGCCCCTCGACCGATGTCTGGGCCGCGTTCGACCCGCCGACCGACGGCTTTCGGATGGCCCAGAACGCGATGCTCCACTCCCGCGAGATCACCTTCTCCGCGACGGACCTCGGCGTCCAGACGCGCGGCACTGGCATCGCGCTCACCCGCGTTTACTCCTCGGCGATCGCGCACACCGGGCCCTTCGGCCGCAACTTCGACTCGCCTTGGTTCGCGCGCGTGCGCGAGCTCCCGAACGGCTCGGTCGAGCTCTACGACGGCACCGGCCGGCGCGACGTCTTCGTTCCGGTGAATGGCGTCCTGAAGGCGCCGCGCGGCGTCTTCCTCGATCTGAGGAAAACGCCAGACGGCTTTGTCCTCGTCGGCCGCGGCGAAGCGAAGATGATCTTCGACGCGCGCGGCCGCCTGAAATCGATGATCGACCCGAACGCGACGAAGGCCGACGCCACGGACGGAAACTACGTCCGCTTCTTCTACGACGAGGCCGGCCGGCTCCTGCACGTCGCCGATCCGATCGGGCGCCTGATCGCTCTCGCCTGGAACGACGGCCGCATTGCGAGCGTCACCGATTTCGCCGGCCGCCGCGTCGAGTACGACTACGACGCGCGCGGGCGCCTCGTCGAAGTCCGCGGCCCCGATCCGCAGTCGCCCGACAGCGAGGCGCCGCGGACGCGGTACGAGTGGGACGAGCCCGCGGGCGACTTCGCGCAGCGCCTCTACCGCGCGGGGCGGATCCTCCGCGAGCGCGACGGCGAGAACCGCATCGCCTGGGAGGCGGTCTACGACGACGCGGAGCCGTGGGCCGCGGCCGCGGTCCTCAGCGGCGGCGGGACCTGGACGCTCACCGCGAGCGGCGCCCTCCGCGAGGTCCTCGACCCGCTCGGCATCAAGACGAGCTACGGCCAGGACGCTGCCGGGCGTGCGACGACGATCGCCGACGCGAACGGCGCGACGCAGACGTATGCCTTCGACGACGACGGGCGCCTCGTCGCCTCAACCGAGCCTCTCGGCGAGACGACGACCTACACCTACGCGCCGGCGTCGCAGCGGCGTCACCAGGCGAACCTCGCGACGGCCAGCCGGCATCCCCGTCCGGGGACGCCCGAGGCGGAGGCGGGCGTCACGAGGACGACGGCGTGGGCGTACGACGCGAAGGGGCGCGTCACGAAGATCGTGAACGCCGACGGCAGCGAGCAGACGATCGAGCGCGACGCGCGCGGGAACCCGGCGGTCGTCGTCGACGCGAGCGGCATCGCCGTCACGAACGTCTTCGGCCCGCACGGGCGGCTCCTGTCGACGCACGATCCGCGGAGCGGCACGACGACGTTCGGCTACGACTTGCGCGGCTATCTCGCCGAGGTGAAGAGCGCGGCGGGCGTGACGAAGCTCGAGGCGGATGAGCGGGGGAACGTCGTGAAGGTCGTCGATCCGATGGGGCGGACGGCGGCGTTCGGATTCAACGCGCTCGACCAGCTCGAGCTGGAAAAGCGCGCCGAGTCGGAGACGCGCCTCCGGTACGACTCGACCGGCGCGGTGACCGCGCGCCGGGCTCTCGTCGGATTCGACGAGGAGGGGGAGCCGATCTGGCAGACCTCCTCGATGCTCGTCGACGAGGTCGGCCGCGTCCGCGAGCAGGTCGAGGCCGGCTTGACGACGACGTGGAGCTACGACGGCGCGGGGAACACGACTCTCGTCCAGAGCCCCGCCTCGCCGCCGACGGTCTACACCTACGACGCCCTCGGGCGTATCGCCTCGCTGGCGATCGGCCCGCGCGTCACGACGTACGCATACGACGCGAACGGCCGCAGCACCGCCGTCACCGACGCCCTCGGGCGAACCACGACGTTCCTCCACGACGCCTTCGGCGCATCGATCGGCACGATCGACGCCCTCGGCATCAAGAAGGTCGACGTGCATGACGCCGCCGGTCGCGCCGTCGAGTCGAAGATCGTGAAGGTCCTTCCCGACGGCAAGGAGATCCTCCTCCGCTGGACCCTCCACGAGTTCGACTCCGCGGGACGGCTCGTGAAGGAAACGCGCAAGCTCTGGACGGACGACCCCGCGAACGCGACGGACGTCGTCACCCGCACGATCTACGACGACGAAGCGAACACCATCACGCAAATCGACCCCCTCGGCCGCGAAACGAGATCCGAGATGGACGACCTCGGCCGCCTCGCGCGCGTCATCGACCCGGCGGGGAACGTCCTCGCGATCGAATACGACCCCGCCGGCAACCGGATCGCGGAGACCTTCACCGAGGCGGGCGCGGAGGATCTTCCCCCCTCGCGCATCACCTACGGCTACGACGCCCAGAGCCGTCTCGTCTGGGTCTCCGATCAATCAGACCGACGCCGCGCGCTGACGACGCGCTACGAGTACGACCGCCGCAACAACGTCGTTGCGGTCGAGGACCCGCTCGGTCGCAAGACGCGCTTCGAATACGACCTCCGCAACCGCCGCACGAAGATCATCGACGCGCTCGGCGCCGTCACGAAACTCGAGTGGGACGACGCGAACCGTCTCGTCGCGGTGATCGACGCAAACGGCAACCGCACCGAGTGGCTCTGGGACGACAACGGCCGGCTTGCCGAAGAAAAGCGCGCCGACGGCGCGAAGTGGACCTACACCTACGACGCGCAGGGCAACCGCAAGACGATGACGGATCCGAACGGCACGGTGACGACGTATCATCGCGACGCCGTCGACCGCCTCGCCGCCGTCACGATTCAGCGCGCCGCCGGCGTCCTCGGCCCCGACGTGATCACCTGGATCCTCGACGACCTCGGCCGCATCACCGCGACGGAAACGAGCGAAGGCATCGAGACGACGGCCGTCTACGACTCCCTGGACCGCCCACTCCGCGAAAGTGTCAAAGTGGCCGGTCTGGCACCTCGGATGTTGGAACGAATCTTTGACGAAGCATCCCAGCCGACATCGCTCCGCTATCCCTCCGGCCTCAACGTCACGAGAACCTTCGACCCCCTCGGGCGCATCGAAGAGCTCCGCGAAGCCGGCATCGCCCTCATCGCGCGCTACGAAGACGCCGGCCTCCGCCAAACGAAACGCGAGACCGCCAACGGCATCACCGACGAATGGACTTGGGACCCCAATCGCCGTCTCGCCTCGATCGAAACCCGCGCGCCGTGCGGCATCGCTGCGGGTTGCGACCCGCTCCGCCGCATCGACTACGTCCGCACGCTCACGGGCGCGAAGGAAGAAGTCCTCCGCCCCGACCTCGCGCTGCGGAAGGTCTATGGTCTCGACGCGCTCGACCGCATCACCGAAGAGCGAAGGGACACCTGGCCCGACGGCTACCTCGCGAAAGCGGTGCGCTACGAGCTCGACGCGCTCCTCAATCCGCGCGCGATCGAGACCGAAACCCCGCAGGAGCTCTCACGAGTCACCACGGGAATCAACGCCCGCAACCAGCTCACGACCTTCGGCCCCGAGCGCCTCGAGTGGGACGCGAACGGCAACCTCCGCGCGCGCCAGGGGATCGCTCTCCAGTACGACGCGACCGACCGCCTCGCGAAGGCGCAGCTCGCCGACGGCACGACGATCGAAATCCTCCGCGACGCATTCGGGAGAAAGGTCCGCGAGACCCTCAGCTTCCAGGGCTCCTCCCGGGTGACGGATACCGTGCACGACGGCCCCCGAGCGATCGAAGAGTACGTGGCCGGAACCTTGGCGGCGCGCTACGTCCACGGCCGCGGCATCGACGAGATCATCCGCGCCGAGCGCGACACGGACCTCGACGGCACACTCGACCGCACTCTCTGGCCCATCCAGGACGAGCTCGGAACCGTCGACTATCTCACCGACTCATCGGGCGCGATCGTCTCGACGTTCGACTACGGGCCCTATGGCGTCCCGCTCACCGACCCCGGCGACTGGCCCCACCTCTTCCAGGGCCGCGAATGGAGCCCACACCTCCGCGCCTACGACTTCCGCGCGCGCACCCTCTGGCCCGACCTCGGAAGATTCGGGCAGGAGGATCCGGCGGGGATGGGCGACAGCGCGAACCTGTACCAGGCGCTGCTGGGGAATTGGATGGCCGCGACGGATCCATCTGGTCGTGTGGTTGTCCTGATGCATGGGATTCGTTCGCGTGGGCAGTGGGCGAGCGAAATGACAGCGGGGCTCACTTCGGTGTGGCAGGCCCGGGGCGCGGATGTCGGCCAGGACGTCGTCAATCTGGTCAACACGAAGTCGAAGGTATTCGTCCCTGGCGCAACAGAGTTCAAGGAACACAACGCGATGAAGGCAGCGATCGGCTGGCTCGATTCAGAAACTCAGAGGGCCGGGACTTTAACCGCATTCTCGCTCAAACTTCTACGCGCGACGATCGACAGCAGCAAGCCGCGACAAGGCGAGCCGATTCGGGTGATCGCTCACTCGCACGGTACGGCGATGCTGCTGGCCGCCTCGAAGAGTCGGGATTTCCCGGCTCTGAGGGCCGCGCTGTTAGTCGGGTCGGATCTCAGCAGTTTCACCAGCCTTCATCACCTGCAGCAGAAATCGGGAATGATCTATAACTTCTACTCGTCAGGTGACTGGACCACCGGCAAGATCCGTGCGGCCGGTCACTACGGTTTCCGCGACCTCGTACCGAGCCTCGGCATCTTCAACCCTCTTGCGGAAATGCCGGAGAAGTTCCGCCTTCGACCCAATAGTGACGACTTGAGGCAGATCGAGGTTCCGGCCGTAGCTCATACTGCAGTGGAAAATCAGATTCCGTTCCACGCCACGTCCGCCTGGATGACGGAAGTCATGGCGGAACGGTACTACGGTAATCTCACTTGGGTGAATGTGCGGAGAGCAACGATCGAGCCGACCTGGTGGATCAACGGCTACGAAGCACTGCGGGACATGATCGGGCAGGGAGAGACGGTTCCTTTATCCCCCTTCTTCCGCGCTCCCCACCCAGTCCCGGCAGGATGGCAATGAAGCATAGACGCGGAATCGGAGTTCTCGTGGTCGTCCTCGGGGGATGTCTTGGTGACGAGAGTACGCCGCGCGTGCAGGGATATTGGGGACGCGCTCTCGAGGGGCACCAGATCGCCGTTACGGAGATCTCGCGCGAAAGCGCGTCGCTGGGGAGCCAAGAACTGCCTTTCGAATCGCGGTTCGGTGTCGCCTTCCTGCAGGATCTCGGGCTGAAGGTGTCCATCTCTCAGGCGAGCCAACCGGTTGGCTTCTGGTTGGATCTTACGAACGAGAACGAGACAGCGATCAGGGTTTTGTGGCCCGATTCACGGTATGTCGATGAGAACGGCGTGCCACACGAGCTATTTGCCCAGCCGATGAATCCTTTACCGTCTCCGGAGGCGATGAAAGAAGGGACCGCGCCCACCGAAGTACGACCTGGCGCGCGTATCAACTACGTCGTTGCTCCCATCTATAAAGCGAGCGTAATGCGTTACGACGCGTACGAACGGGGCTCGCACCACGCTCCATTGATACCGACAGATCTCACGAATCGCTCGCGGTTCCCGGACGAAGACTCCGTCAAGAATTACGTCGCCGATCTCGCTCGACGGCGAACTGCAGTCAGCCTCATCTTGCCAATAGAAATGAACGGTGAGCGTCACGACTACACCTTCCGATTTCTGGTGACCGAGCTTTGACGCCGAGGCGGAGCTTTCACTTTGAGATCATGGGTGCGGTGCAACCGGGTGAGCGCATCGATGCCTTCCCTAATCTCAGGGAGGAAATGGGCCTGCACTGGCAGATCGATCCCAACCAGTCCTGACCAGTGGCAATGAAACGCTTGATCGTGGGAATGCTGATGATCGCGACATCCGGGTGTTCCGAGAACGATCTGCCGCGGATGGAGTCGCATTGGATGAGGGCCCTTCAAGGACACGTCATCGCCCCGCCATACCGTGACCTGAAGGGCACGCGTTCTTGTGCCGGTTACTCGACCGGAATGTCGGTCGATCGAGCAGGCAGCCCATGTAGCCTTCCTCCCGATATTTCTGCGCGGTGAGCTCGAAGAAGCGGCGGATGCGCGCGCCCGGAGGAATGGTCTCGTCACAAAGGCACGCGTCGAGGCCGGCGTGGACGTCCTCCATGTACCGGTCGATGACCTGGAGGGCGAAGTCCTCCTTGTCGCTGAAGTGGTAGTAGAACGACCCCTTCGGCGTCTGCGTCGCCTCGAGGAGCGCCTGGATCCCGAGGTCGCTGTAGCCGTGCTTGAGGCATCCGGAGATTGTCGCTTTGCGCGGCAACGGGGCACGCGGACTGGTTTCGAGTCGTCAAGGTGTCTGGTAGATCGCGGGCCGGTACCGCGGCTCGGGAATCGGCCGCCATGCTGTTACTGATGTGTTCGTGGTCTCACCGCGGATTCCCCTCGGCGGCCGTTCAGAGATCGCGTCCCCGCAGGATCTCGCGCGTCCACCCCGGAGACGTCTGCTCGAGCTCGGCGAACTCCGCCGCCGTGTAGACGAACAGATCGATTCCCGTCGGGAACGACCCCGGATGAAACGCCGCGCCGCGCTCGAGGAACGGCCGATCCGAGTCCGACACGATCACGCAGAGGTCGACGTCACTCGAACGTGTCGGGCGTCCGGTGACGCGTGATCCGAACCAGAGAATCCGCACGATCTCCGGATGCTGCGCGCGCAAGGCGCGGACGTGATCGAGGAGCGCCGATTCGATGCGCTCCGGCTCGTCACGAATGACTCGGACACCACTCGATGATTCGCTCTGCATGTGCGATCGCCCGTTTCGCCTGGCTCTTCGTGTAGAGGTCCGCCGGTGCGCCGGCCGGCAGCCCGTTCGGATACCGTGACGGGATGTAGTGCTGGTCCAGCTCCTTCGCGCCTTCCGCCAGCGCGCCCGCCGGGTCGAGATCCTTGGCCAGCTCGAACAGGAGCGCAGCGACCGAATGGCCCCACAGATCGAGCCCGCGCGCCAGCCCGGTGCTCTTCAGCGCCTTTTCAGCCGCCTGCTGCGCGGCGAAACAGCTCCACTCATACCTGCCGGCGTTTTCCGCCGTTCGGGCCATGTCGAGGTCGGCCCGAGCCTGCTTCATCCAATCGGCAGCGCGATTCACGATCCGTCATTCTGGCACAGGAGGCGCCCGCCCTTCCGTCGTGGTCGGGAGAAATCTATGGAAGTCGAAACGGGGACCGCTTTCAGGACCAAAGGACAATCCCGCGGAGAAAGTAGCTACCCCGGATTCCTGCCCGGGAAGCGAAGAATGGGGTCGCATCTGTTACCGAGAGTCGTGACGACTACGAGATCCGGCGCCTTCTCGAACACACGTCGCGCCGCCTGTCCCGCCATCGCGGACTGTGGGCATTTCCGAGACTCATTTGTGTACACAAATGCATTCGCTCTCTCGGCTCGCAGCCGTGTTCTCGCACAAGGTTGTCCGCCCGCCGTCGCGGTTCGCGAGAGTGGCCAGAATCCGGTCGAGAACCTCATCCAGCCGCTTCCCCACGTCCTCTTCCTCGGGAGTCTCCCCGAAGGCGGAACACGACTCGAGATCGGGGATGTCCGCAATCCACCTCGCTGTAGAAGACATTGATGTGGTAGCGGATCACTCGTCGTCCTCCGGTCGAAGATTGTAACGTTCGATGATGTCGTCGAATCGCGCGGAAATGCGAAGGTGTGAGCCCACCTTTAGGGAGGCCCACGATCGAAGTTCCATTCTTGCCCCTCGCATCCCGTTCGCGCCGTGATGATCCGTGGTACGGTGCGCGCGGTCTTTCCCGAACAATGCATGGTCCGGCGCACGCGACACGTCGCGGCGGGGCGAGGCGCGCCGTCGTCGGAACGCTCGCCCTGCTGATTTCCGGCACCGCTTCCGGCGCGATCATCGCGGTCACCCACGGAACGCATCTGTACGATCTCGCCCCCGCCTGCTCCGCAGCGGCTCTCGCCGATCTCCCCGGCAGCGACGGCGAAGTCTCGCTCCCCGAGGCGATCTGCGTCGCCAACGCCGTCGCGGGAGACGACGTGATCGAGCTCGCGGTTCAGGTCACCCTCGGCGACGCTTTCGCCGGCAGCACGTCCACCCTCGGCGGAAACTCCGCTACTCCCGACATCACCAGCACCGTCACGATTCGCGCCGCCGCCGCATCGCTGATCGCCCGTTCCGCCACGCCCGCGGCGCGCTTCCGCCTCTTCCACG
Source organism: Thermoanaerobaculia bacterium (assembly GCA_050745405.1). Lineage (GTDB taxonomy): Bacteria > Acidobacteriota > Thermoanaerobaculia > Gp7-AA8 > Gp7-AA8 > JBOGJQ01. The sequence continues at coordinate 8,234 of JBOGJQ010000209.1, forward strand.
TCGCCTCCGGCACGCTGATCCTCGAACGCGTCCACCTCGTCGGAGGGTTCATCGAGGGCGGCACCAGCGGGGGCAATACCGAGGCGGGTGGCGGCGGCATCGTCGTGGCGTCGGGCGCGGCGCTCATCCTGGACCGCAGTCGGATGAACGGACAGCGCGTGACGACCGTCAACGCAGACAGCTCACTCGACAACGACGGCAATCGCGCCCACGGCGGCGCCATCTACAATCTCGGGACGACGACCCTGAGCGAGGCGACGATCGAAGACGCGATCGCCGCCGGAGGGCTGATCGGCTCGTTCAACGGCGACGCAGGCGCCGCGCGCGGCGGGGCGATCTACAACGGCGGGATCCTCACGGTCTCGGACTCCACCCTCCAGAAAAACCAAGTCCTCGGCGGCCCCGCCGTGAACCCGACCGGGCGCAACGCCGGAGGCGCCGTGTACGGCGCCGCGATCTTCAACGCGGCGGCGGGAACGCTCACGATCCTGGACGCGAGCTTCATCGAAAACACGGCGACGCCCGGCGGCGCGGCGCGCTTCCGGAGCGGAACGAGCTCGGGCGGCGCGATCAGCAACGAGGGGATGATCGTCTCGATCACCGGAACCCGCTTCGAGAAGAACGAGGCGAAGACCGCGTTCAGCATCGTCGCGGGCAACTCCTCGGGCGGCGCGATCGACAACCGCGCCGGCGGGACCCTCGGCGAGATCCGCGGCTCCGCCTTCGTCGACAATGCGGCCTACCAGAGCACGATCACCGAGGTCGAGATCAACGGGTCGACGTTCAATCTCTTCCCCATCGCTGCCGGCTTCGGTGGGGATTTCACCTTGCTCGAGGTCTCGGGGTTGATCATCCCCGCGGAAGACGTCGTCTTCGCGAGCGGGAACAACCGGGGAGGCGCGATCTCGAACGAGGGGTCGATCCCGGGCGGCATCTTCGATTCGACGTTCACGGCGAACGAGGCGCGCGGGATCGACGTGTTCCTGAGCGGCGGCCATGGCTTGGGCGGCGCGATCGCGAACGCGAACGGCGGGACGATCGCGGCGATCGAAGACGCCGTCTTCATCGGAAACCTGGCGTGGGGTGGCACGGGCCTCAGCGACGGAGGCAAGGCCGAGGGAGGCGCGATCTGGAACGGCCCGGGAGGTCGCATCGACGCGATCCGCCGGGCCACGTTCTCGCAATCGCGGGCGATCGCCGGACATGGCATCCCGGAGCCGGCGTTCAAGCTGTACAAGATCATCAAGGAGGCGGTCCTCTACAACGCCGGCTGGGCCTTGGGCGGCGCGATCAGCAACGCGGCGAAGTTCGCCGGCTCGGGCACCCGCCCCGCCCGCGACGCGGCGGTCCTCGGCCTGATCGAGGACTGCACGTTCAACGACAACTTCGCCTACGGCGGATTGGGGATCACCGGAGGGGACGGCCTCGGCGGCGCCATCTACGACGGCGGCAATCTCGCCTCGATCACCGGCAGCACGTTCCTGCGCAACACCGCGCGAGGACAGTTCGGCATCTTCGTCTCGGACGGACGCGGAGGCGCGTTGATGATCGACTCCGACGCCTCCGCGCTCGCCATCACGGGCTCGAAGTTCGAGGAGAACCAGGCGGAGGCCGGCGACGGGCAGACGTTCGATGGAGTCGCCGAGGGAGGCGCGATCTACAACCAGAAGGCGGCCGTCTCGATCACCGACTCCCGCTTCCGCGCGAACGTCGCGCGCGGCGGCGATGCGTTCGCGGGCCGCGGCCATGCGCGCGGCGGCGGGATCTTCAGTTGGAACGGCCCTCTGGTGCTCACTCGCGTGGAGATCCTCGACGGACGCGTCTACGCCGGCGGGGCGGTCTCCGGGGGCGACGCGGAGGGAGGCGGGATCTGGGCGGGGCACGACCTCGACGTGCGCAACAGCCGGATCGACGGCAACCACGTCTTCGGCGGGACGGGCGTGGCGGGCGGCAGGGCGGCCGGGGGCGGGATTTTCGCGCGCAAGAGCACCCAGGCGGATGACGACGATCTCTCGACGGTCGTGATCCGGGACTCGAATCTGAGCACCAACCGCGCCCGCGGCGGGAACGGAGTCGCCGGCTGCAGCGGGTTGGGCGGAGGCATCTTCGTCAGCCGCGCAACGACCGAAGTCGTCGGGACGACGCTCGCCGGGAATCAGGCCGAAGGCGGCGGCGGCAACGCGTGCGACGGCGTAGGGGGAGGACTCCACAGCGACGGCCGGGTCACGACGGTCGTGAACAGCACGGTCACCTCGAACCGCGCGCTCGGCTCGAGTGGCCTCGACGCGGGCGACGGCCGCGGCGGCGGACTGTTCGCCGGCACCGGGGTGCTCTACATCCTCAACAGCACCGTCACGCTCAACGAAGTGAGGCACGGCGCCCTGGGGTTCGGAGGCTTCGCCAACGGCGCCGGCGTGTTCGAGACCAACGCCGCCGTCGCGATCTTCAGCAGCCTTCTCGGCGCGAACCGCGACCACTCCAAACCGGACAACTGCTTCGGCGATCTGACCTCGCTCGACTACAACATCATCGGAGAGTCCGACGACTGCGCGGTCCACGGCCTGCAGGCGAACAACGTCACCGGCATCACGGTCGACCCGCTCCTCGGTCTGGCGAACAACGGCGGTCCCGGGGCGGTGTTCATCGCTCCGTATACGCACGCGATCGTTCCGGGCGGCGCGGCGCACGATCGGGGGCGGTGCGACGTCGCGTACGTCCAGGGATACTTCAATGTGAACCGCACGGTCACGACCGATCAGCGGGGCGGGGCGCGCGCAGCGCCCTGCGACGTCGGGGCATTCGAGCACGGAGCGACGGTCGTCCTGGTGACGGATCCGGTCCTGAGCGCCTCTCCCGCGCCCGGACCGCTACTGGTCTCGGGCGTCGCCGGCGCGCCGGCGAGTCGCGAGATCGCGATCACGAATGTGGGCGGCGCCTCGACCCTGCTCGACGTGAACCAGGTCTCGGTCTCGCCCGGTTGGACGATCGCCGGGGGGCTTCCGATCGACGATCTCGGATCCGCCGCGACCGCGACGATCACCGTCCAGTGCACCGTCGGGACCACGGCGGCGGGGGTCCTCGTCGTCGCGACGAACGAGCCGGGGGCACCGCAGTACCAGTGGAACCTGAGCTGTTCCGATCCGGCGGCCGTCGCGCCGCGGTTCGCGTCGGACCCAGCGCCGTCGAACGCCGTGGCGGTTCCCGGCGGCGGCGAGAGCGCGACGCTCGTGATCACGAACACGGGCGCCGCGGGGACGCTGCTCGACGTGAGTAACATCTCGGCGAACGACGGATACGTGATCACGGGGCTGCCGATCGCCGGACTCGCCGCCGGAGCCAGCGCGACCATCACGGTCGAGGGAGGCGCGGAGAACGGTCTGCTGGTCCTGCAGACGAACGAGCCGGGGACGCCGCAGTATGCGTTCACGCTGATCCCGGCGGCGGCGATTCCGCTCGCCCAGCCCTGGGTCCTCGCTCTGCTGGCGCTCGTTCTCGGCGCCTTCGCCGTGGCGCGGATGCGGTGAGATCGCCAGGTCGCCAGGCCGGGGTCAGAGGGTCAGAGGGTCAGGTCTTTGCTTTTTTCTTTTGCGGCCATCGCCTCTCCGTAAACACTTGTAACGGCGGAGGTTTACCGGCTGTCGTCCGGGAAAAAAGAAAAAACGAAGATCTGACCCTCTAGGACCCTCGGGGCGAGACCGCCAAGACGATCGACGTGACGATCCTCGGCGACGACGATCCGGAGGCGGACGAGACGTTCGCCATCGTGCTCTCTGCGCCCGCGGGAGCAAACGCTCGCGACCGATCGCGCGACCGTGACGATCGTCAGCGATGACGCCGCCGCGATCCCGCTCTTCTCGCCATGGGTTCTGGGCGCGCTGATCGCGGTGCTCGCGGCGCTGGGGGCGGCGCAGGTGAGGAGTTGATCGAGCTGCTCAACGCGGTAGCGAAGTAGAACTCCAGCATCGCGTTCAGCGGATCGGCATTCCCACGAAGGCGGCTGCGCAGGGCGGCGCCTTCCCAGCAGTCGACGAGGAGGGTCGCCATCCGCTGCGTATCGCCGCCGGCGGGAATCTCGCCCCGCTCGCGCGCGATGTCGAGGCACGCCGCAATCCGGCTCGCGATGACCGAGAAGCACTCCTCGATCTTCTTGCGGAACGTCTCGCTGATCCCGGAGAGCTCCTGCCCCAGGCCGCCGAGCAGGCAGCCCATGTAGCCTTCCTCCCGATATTTTTGCGCGGTGAGCTCGAAGAAGCGGCGGATGCGCGCGGCCGGAGGAAGGGTCTCGTCACAGAGGCACGCGCCGAGGCCGGCGTGAACGTCCTCCATGTACCGGTCGATGACCTGGAGGGCGAAGTCCTCCTTGTCCCTGAAGTGGTGGTAGAACGACCCCTTCGGCGTCTGCGTCGCCTCGAGGAGCGCCTGGATCCCGAGGTCGCTGTAGCCGTGCTTGAGGAGCATCGCGAGGCCCGCCTCGACGAGGCGCTGCTTGGTCGGGTGCGTCGTCGTCAACGTCGGGCCCCGCGAACCGTCACGCCTGCGACGCCGCGACTTTCTCGCGCATGTGGTCGATCACGCGGGTGTGCTCGCGCTGCGGGCTGAACATGATGATCTCTGCGTCGTCGTCGACGAACACGTTGTGTCCCGGCGGCCAGTAGAACAGATCGTTCGCGGTCACCGTCTCCTTCTCGCCGCTCGCGCTGGTCGTCGTCAGCCGGCCGCGAAGCACGAAGCCCCAGTGCGGGCAGTCGCAGACGCCGCCTTCGAGCCCCACGAAGAGGGGAGTCGTGTCCACCCCCGAGGCGAGAGTGAAGTACTCGCCGCTGATCGTGCCGGCGCCCGCCTCGCCGAATCCGGTTCGCTGCCGCACCACCGCTCCCGGGATATCCATCTTCACGTCGACGTCCTGTTTCGCCACGCGCATGCTGTGCTCTCCTTTGATTAGACCGATCGGTCTAGTCCGGAAAGATAGGTCCGCCGCGGCGGCGCGGCAACGTGTAAAAAGGGTTAGAAAGGAAGGATCATGAGCTCCGCCGCGAAGAGCCCGCGCTGTCTATGGTGTAACGAGGCGGATGGTGAGCTCGTCGACGTCGTCGTCGACGTCGTCGTCGACGCGCAGCTCGTCCGTGCCCATCGCGCCCACGAAGACGACCTCGTGCGATTCATCGAACGCACGACGAGATCAGGCTGGAGTTTCCTCGGAGGAATCGCCGTGTCCCTCCTCCTGGGCGTCGTCGCCGCTGCGCTCGCGGCGACCGGACAGCCGCGCGTCGCCGCCGCGACCGCCGCCGTGGCGACAACCGTCTGCGGCGTCGTGATCCTCAGGTATCCGTTCGCCACGCCGGAGACGATCTCGCTGTTCGGAGTGAAGCGAAGCATCACGATGGTTCGCTTCTGCGGCGTCGCGATTCTCCTGCTCGCCGTCTGGCTTACGATGCTGGCGATTCCCTGATGGATCTCGAGCTCGAGGGAGCCGGCGCGAGGCCGGCGCCCTCACTCGGGATTACTGCGACACGTTCAGCGCCGTGTCGTCGACGCAGCCAGGCGCGATGTGGCCGCGGCGTCTCGCCGCGAGCCCTTGATCCGGATCTGGGCTCGCGCCGGGACGGCGCGGCCAC
>JBOGJQ010000210.1:0-6604 GCA_050745405.1 Thermoanaerobaculia bacterium
GAAATACGCTCCCGACGCCCAAGACGCTCCCGACGCCCAAGACGCCCAAGACGCCCAAGACGCCCAAGACGCCCAAGACGCCCAAGACGCCCAAGACGCCCAAGACGCCCAAGACGCCCAAGACGCCCAAGACGCATGAACGAAACGAATTCCTACTCCGGCCACCTCCACCAACCACGCGGCGCGAAGGAGTACGCCGGCCTCGTCGCGCGCGGCTTCGCCATGGGATCCGCCGACGTCGTTCCGGGAGTGTCCGGCGGGACGATGGCGTTCATCCTCGGTATCTACGAGGAGCTGATCGATTCGATCCGCACGGTGGGCCGCCCGGAATTTCTCGCCCCTCTCTTTCGCGGTCGCATCGGCGAAGCCTTCCGCGTTCTCAACTGGAAGTTCCTCCTCGCCGTCCTTTCGGGAATCGCCGCCGCGATCCTGACGCTCGCGCGCGGCATGGAATGGGCCCTCGAGAATCGCGCCGTCTGGGTCTGGAGCTTCTTCTTCGGCCTCGTCCTCGCCTCGGTCGTCACCGTCAGCCGGCGGATCGGCCGCTGGAATCCGAGTCTTCTCGGCCTCGCCTTGCTCGGCGCGGTCGGGGCGTGGCTCTTCGTCGGCCTCGTCCCGGTGCAGACGCCGACGACGTGGTGGTTCCTCTTCCTCGCCGGCGCCGTCGCGATCTGCGCGATGATCCTTCCAGGGATCTCCGGCGCCTTCGTCCTCCTGCTCCTAGGCAAGTACCACTACGTGCTGGGCGCCGTGAACGACAGGAACGTCGAGCCGGTCTTCTGGGTCGCTCTCGGCGCCCTGGTCGGCATCGTCAGCTTCGCGCAGGTGCTCGGGTGGCTCTTCCGCTCGTACCACGACCCGACGGTCGCCGTCCTGACGGGGCTGATGCTCGGAAGCCTGAGGAAAGTGTGGCCGTGGAAGGAAGCGGTCGCCTTCATCACGGGCCCCGAGGGGGAGCGGATTCCGACGGTCGAACGGAACGTGATGCCCGGAGCGGGCGACGACGTTCTGGTCGCCGTGGGCCTCGCGGTCCTCGGTCTGGTGATCGTTCTGGTCCTCGAATCGTGGGCGAATCGCGCGAGCGAACCGGAGCTCCGGCCGGGTTCATAACCAGAAATGGGGCTAGAATCGGCATCAGACCGATGCAGGCTGCCCTGTTCAAGAGGTTCGATCTCTTCTCGGAGCTCGACCAGCGCGAGCTGGAGGCCGTCGCCGCCGTGGCGCGGCCGCGGCGCTTCGACCGCGACGAGGTCGTGTTCCACGCGGACGAGCAGGGGGACGTGTTCTGCCTGATCGTGGCGGGGAGGGTGAAGATCACGATGATCTCGCCCGAGGGGCGGGAGATCATCCTGACGACGCTGGGGCCGGGGGACTTCTTCGGAGAGATGGCGCTGCTCGACGAAGAGCCGCGGTCGGCGACGGTGATCGCGACCGAGCCTCTCGAAGTCCTGACGATCTGGCGCAAGGACCTGCTGCAGATCATGCAGTCGGATTTCTCGATCGCGCGGAAGATCATGGCCGAGCTGTCCAAGCGGCTGCGGCGGGCCTCGCGGCGGATCGAGTCGCTCGTGAGCATGGACGTGTACGGGCGCCTCGCGCGCTTCCTGCTCGAGCTGGCGCGCGACCAGGGGCGGGAGATGCCGGACGGCCTCGTCGCGGTCACGCGCCCGACGCATCAGGCGATCGCGAATACGATCGGCACTTCGCGCGAGACGGTGTCGCGGCTGCTGCACGACCTGATCGAGCAGAAGCTCGTTTTCGCCGAAGGGAAGACGATCTATCTGGCGAAGACCACGCTCGATCAGTTCCGCGAGCTGAGCTGACCCGGATGCACCCCGATCCCTCCGCGCCCTCGCGCGAGCGCGTCTGGACCGTACCGAACATCCTGAGTCTCGTCCGGCTCGCCCTGGTTCCGCTGTTCGTCGTCCTCTCGCTGCGCGGCGCCTTCGCCGCGGCGTTTTTCCTGTTCATCGGCGCGGCGGCGACCGACGCCCTCGACGGCTGGATCGCGCGGCGTTTCGACCAGCGCACGCGCCTCGGCTCGTTTCTCGATCCCGCCGCCGACAAGACGATGATGGTTACGACCTTCATCATCTACACCCTGCCGCTCGTCGCGACGACGCACCGGCTTCCGCCGTGGCTGACCGGGACCGTTTTTCTCCGCGACATCACGATCGTGATCTTCGCGTATCTCCTCTATACCCGCGTCCGCGTGAAGCGGTTCCCGCCGACGATCGCCGGCAAAATCTCGACGATCCTCCAGGTGGTCGCACTCGTCGCGACGATCGGCGCGAACGCGTTCACCGCGCCGTGGATCCTGCCGTATCTCGACGTCGTCTATCGTGCGACGCTCGTGATGACGCTGTACTCGGGGTTCAGTTACATCAGGAAGTGGGATTTGGAGCTGGAGGGGGGAGCGAAATAGGACGAATAGGACGTATAGGACGTATAGGACGTCCTATTCGTCCTATTGGTCCTATTGGTCCTATTGGTCCTATTGGTTACGCGCGCGCGCCGCGGTCCGCGCCGCTCTCTCGGCCGCCTGGAGCTGCTGCCGGATCGAGTTCAGGATGCGCTGGTTCGTGGCGATCGCGAGCTCGGCCAGCCGCGGGACGGGGCCGAAGCTGCGGTAGGCGACGACGAAGCGATCGAGGCGGAACGCGACCGTCCGCCCCATGAACCGGTCCTCCGCGACGAAGTTGTCCTCGCCGAGGTTCGGGATCGGGTCGAGGACGCGGCCGTTCGTGGCGAAGAAGAACTCCCACCGGTCGAGCACTTCCGCGGCGACTTCCTTGCTCGGCGCGGGGAGGATCATCCCTTCGACGGGCTGCTCCTCCGTCCCCGTGAAGCGCGCCGTGAACGCACCCGAGAGGTACGGCTGACCGAAGACCGGGCCGGCGGAGTAGCCGCCGCTGTTCGGGAGGCGCGTCTCGGCGGGGAAGAAGACGAAGATCGCCGGCAGACCGGGCGCTTCGGGCATCCGGCCGGCGACCGCCTGGGCGAGTGCCACGAATGCTTCGCGGTTCGCGGCATCGATCCGGCCGACGATCCGGACGTAGAACGGACCGCGCCAAAGATGGATCGAGTGGGGCGCGATGAACGCCTCGTTCACGATCGGCAAAGGCTCGAGGACCGCGCTTCGCCGGCTCGAGTACGCGCCGAACGCCTTCACGAAATCGGGAAAGCGGTAGATCTCGATCGTGGCGCGGACGCCGCCGCCGGGGCTCTGGTAGTCGGCGACGGTCAGGTCGATGGCTTCGTAGTCGACGTACTGTTTCGCCTGCCGGCCGATGTAGCTCGCGAGCGCCTCGGCCGGGTAGACCATCGGATCGCCGATCATCTCCCACTGCGGGATCTGTTCGCCGCGCGGGAGGAACTCGATGCTGGGGGATTCGATCGTCGCGAACGACGGCTGAGGAGAGCGGGCGGCCGCCGACGCCTCCGCGGTCTCGTCGCGCTCGCCCGCGCAGCCGGCGAGGACGACGAGCGCCGCCGCGACGGCAGCGACGACTCTACGTGGCGATCGATTCGAGGAACCGGATCGCCATGCGGACGCCGGCGCCGGTCGCGCCGCGCGGGTCACGCGCATTCTCGCTCTCCGTGTACGCTGTCCCGGCGATGTCGAGGTGTGCCCACGACGGGCACTCGACGAACTGCTTCAGGAAAAGCGCCGCGGTCACCGCGCCGCCCCACCGTCCGCCGGAATTCTTCATGTCGGCCCATTCGCTGCGGATGTACTCCTTGTATTCGTCCCATTCGGGGAGGCGCCAGGCGGGTTCGCCGGCCTCGTCCGCGGCTTGAATCAACATCCGAGCCAGCTCGTCGTCGTTCGAGAACAGCCCCGCGGCCTCCGAGGCGAGCGCGACGACGCAGGCGCCGGTGAGCGTCGCGAAATCGATCAGGTGATCCGGCTCGTACCGATGCGCGTAGTGCAGCGCATCGCACAGGATCATCCGCCCCTCGGCGTCCGTGTTCACGATCTCGACCGTCTTGCCCGACATCGTCCGGATGATGTCGCCCGGCTTGTAGGCGCGGCCTCCCGGGAGATTCTCGGTCGACGGGATCAGCCCGACGACGCGCACCGGGAGCTCGAGCTCCGCCGCCGCCTTGACGACGCCGATCACCGCCGCGGCGCCGCACATGTCGAACTTCATCTCCTCCATCTTCTCGGCCGGCTTGATCGAGATGCCGCCCGAGTCGAACGTGATCCCCTTGCCGACGAAGACCACCGTCTTCCGCGCCTTCCTCGGCGCCCAGTCGAGCATGATGAAGCGCGGCTCCTCGTGCGAGCCGCGGTTGACCGCGAGCAGCCCGCCCATGCCGGCCTTCTCGATCTGCTTCTTGTCCCAGACGGTGCAGGAAAAGCCGGACTCGCGCGCCGCCGCCTGGGTTTTCTGCGCGAGGATCGTGGGCGTCAGATCGTTCGGCGGCGTGTTCCCGAGGTCGCGGACGAGCCGGACCGCCTCCGAGACGATCCGTGCCTTCTCGGCGAGCCGTTTCCCTTCCTTCGCGTCGATCCCCGCCGGGGCGACGAGGGTGCAGTCGATCGCGAACGGCGCCCCTTCTTCTCCGGTCTTGTAGCTCTGCAGGCGATAATCCGCGTGCGCGAGACGGTCGAGGAGAAAAATCGCGGTCTCCCCCTCGTCCGCGCCGGGAATCTGATGAGGAGTGACGACGGCGATGCGGGCGTCGCGGAGCTTCCGCGCCGTCCGTCCGACGGTCGTCGCGGCCGCGCGGAAGGATCGCCGTTTCAGATCGGCCGCTTTACCCAGGCCGACGAGCGTGATCTTCTTCGGTTCGCCGCCCGCCACGAGCGAGACGATCTCCTCGCTGCGGCCGGTGAAGCCACTCTGCTTGACCGCGTCGCTGACGCGCGCGCGCAGCTTCCGGTCCAGGGGCAGCTCCGAGGCGTCGGCGTTCTCGGCGAGGAGGACGAAGAGGTTGTCGGTTTTGGAAAGCTTCGGTTCTGTCGCGAGGCTGATCTGCACAAGGGCTCCTGGAGGGGACGTCGAAAGCGCGCGCATTGTAGCAAAGCGATTTCGCAGGTGGCTGGGACGGCGCGCCCACACTCTGGCGCCGTCCTTGCTCGAACGGCTGAGGACGCCGGACGCACCGGCGGTCTGATGGAGAAGTGATGCCTGCACGCGTTCTCGTCGTCGACGACGAATCCGCCATCCGCGAAGCGATCCGCATGACCCTCGAGTACGAGGGATACCGCGTCGACGAGGCGCGCTCGGGCCAGGAGGGGATCGACCGCGCGATGAAGATCCCCTACGACACGATCCTGCTCGACATCAAGATGCCGGTGCTCGACGGGATCGAGGTCCTCGAGAACCTCCACGCGCAGCGCGTGACCTCTCCCGTCATCATGGTTTCCGGCCACGGCGACGTGCAGACCGCCGTCGAGTGCACGAAGAAAGGCGCGTTCGACTTCCTCGAGAAGCCGCTCAACCGCGACCGCCTCCTGCTCGCCGTCCGCAACGCGACGCGCCAGGGAAAGCTCGAGGACGAGAACCAGGAGTTCCGCGAGCGGCAGGAGAAGGAGTACCGGATCGTCGGCGAGTCGGAGTCGGTCCGGGGCCTGCGCGCGCAGATCGAGCGCGCCGCGCCGACGAAGGCGACCGTCCTCATTCAGGGAGAGTCGGGGACCGGCAAGGAGCTCGTCGCGCGGCAGATCCACAACCTCTCTTCGCGTTCGTCGATGCCGTTCGTCCAGGTCAACTGCGCGGCGATCCCGGAGGAGCTGATCGAGTCGGAGCTGTTCGGCCATGAGAAGGGATCGTTCACCGGCGCCATCCGGAAGCAGACGGGGAAATTCGTGTCGGCCGACGGCGGGACGATCTTCCTCGACGAAGTCGGCGACATGTCGCTCCGGACGCAGGCCAAAGTGTTGCGCGTCCTGCAGGAAGGGGAAGTCGAACCGGTCGGCGCGGCGACGGTCGTCGACGTCGACGTGCGCGTCATCGCGGCGACGAACAAGGACCTGCGCGAGGAGATCCGTGCCGGCCGTTTTCGCGAGGATCTCTTCTACCGCCTCAACGTGATCCCGATCGAGACGCCGCCGCTTCGCGAGCGGCGCGACGACATCCCCATTCTCGCCGATCACTTCGCCGCGCTCTTTTCCGAGGAGCACAACTACAAGCGGAAGTCGTTCACCCAGGCCGCGACCAAGGCGATGACGGAAGCGCCGTGGCGCGGGAACGTGCGCGAGCTCCGCAACGTCGTCGAGCGCGTCGTCGTCATGTGCCCGGCCGACAGGATCGACGTCGGCGACCTCCCGCCCGATCTTTTCCGCGGATCCGAGGAGATCGTGGCGGGGGCGATGAAGGCGTCGACGCTCCAGGACTTCAAGGACCAGGCGGAGCGCGCGTTCATCCTCGCCAAGCTGCGCGAGCATGGATGGAACGTCTCGCGGACGGCCGAAGCGATCGACACGCCCCGCTCGAACCTCTACAAAAAGATCGAGCAGTACGGCATCAAGCGGGAGGCGGGGGGGATCAGCGGCGCCGGCGCCGCGGAGGAGTAGTCGCTCGTCGCTCGTCATCGCGAGCGTAGCGAGCGATCAGGGACGGGCGGGAAAGCCCTGATCGGAGCGGCCGGAATC
>JBOGJQ010000211.1:0-7771 GCA_050745405.1 Thermoanaerobaculia bacterium
ACCTTCAACAGCACGCCTCGCGGCACGGCGATCGTGATGTTGGCCCACCAGCCACGTTGCTTCGTGCGCAGCGGCGGCACCGAGTAGATGTAGGTGGCGATGATCGCGACGACGACTATCCAGAAGCACTCGTGGCGTCCCAGCGGCGCGACCATCCACGCCAGCCAGAGCGTCAGCGCGTAGGTGAGCCTCACGAACCACCACGCCTGCGCGATCGACAGCCGCCCGCTCGGGAGCGGACGTTTGCCCTTGTTCACGCGGTCGATCTCGAGGTCGTAGATCTGATTGAGAGCGTTGTTCGCCGCATTGAGGAGCGACGCGGTGATCGAGCCGAGCGCGACCGTGAAGAGGACCGACCACGTCACCGCCCGCGCGGGATCGGGATTGTGCACCGATCCCCACGCGCACACCGCTCCCGAGATGATGCCGAGCAGGGGAGGGAGCAGAGTGAAGGGGCGGGCGAGGGTGAGCCACTTCTTCAATTTCGGGTCCACAGATTACACAGATTACACAGATTGAGATCGGAGAGGCAGCGAATGCCGCCAAAAACAAAATCTGTGTAAATCTGTGTAATCTGTGGATTAATCTCTCCCCGCCCTCTGCGGGACTTGTGGACTATGAACGGAGAAAGCCGCATCGCCCTCTTCATCGACTTCGAGAACCTCGCCATCGGCATCCGCGAGGCGAAGTACAAGAAATTCGAGATCAACCTTCTGCTCGAGCGCCTCCTCGAGAAGGGGAAGATCGTCGTCAAGCGCGCCTACTGCGACTGGGACAAGTTCCCCGACTACAAGCGGGAGCTCCACGAGGCCGCGATCGAGCTCATCGAGATCCCGGCGCGCGCGTACTCGGGGAAGAACTCCGCCGACATCCGGATGGCCGTCGACGCGATGGACATGTCCTACTCGAAGGAGCACATCGACCTCTTCGTCGTCGCGTCGGGCGATTCGGACTTCTCGCCGCTCGTGTCGAAGCTGAAGGAGAACAACAAGTTCGTCATCGGCGTCGGCGTGAAGAACTCGTCGAGCGATCTCCTCATCGACAACTGCGACGAGTTCATCTTCTACGAGGACCTCGTCCGGGGGGTGCAGGCCGCGCCGAACGTTCCCGCGGGCGACAAGAAGCAGGCCGAGTGCTTCAGGCTCCTCATCGACTCGATCAAGGCCCTGATGCGCGAGAACAAGGAGATCCTCTGGGGCTCGATGGTCAAGCAGACGATGAAGCGGAAAAAGCCGACGTTCGACGAGCAGTACTACGGCTACGACACGTTCAGCGATCTTCTCGAGGACGGGCAGACCAAGGGACTCATCAAGATCAAGCGCGACGTGAAATCGGGAAGCTACGTCATCACGGGTTTCGCGCAGCACTGACCCCCGTGAACGTGCCCGAGCCCGTGCCCGTGCCCGGTTTTTCGCCTTTCGGGCACGGGCACGGGCACGTTCACGGGACTATGGTTCGTCCGGTTCCTCCACCTCCCTCCACTCCTCCGGAACCTCGAACGTCGACGCCTCCGGCTGCCACGGCCGCGCGTTGGCGAGCTCGATGACGATGCGCGTCACCAGAGGCCTCTCGGCGCGCGGCGCCTCCGATTCGGATTCGGCGACGACCCGCCGCGGATTCCCGACGATCAGATCCGTGCAGCGGAACAGGGCGTCGTCGTCCAGGAGACGGATCACTCCCGTCGCTCCCGGGAGCGGCGTGGCCGTCCTGTCGACGCGCACCGTCCACTCGACCGTGTCGCGGAACGGGATCACGAACTTGGTGCTCGTCTCGAGCTCGACGTCCGCCGAGTACGGCGTCGTCGCGCCGGGAACGGGAGCGGGCGAGAACGTCACCGACCGCACGCGCACCGAGCCCCCGAGAAGGCCGAACATCCAGAGATCCGAGGGGCAGCCGGCGACGCGGTCGGTCCACCACGTCTGCGATTCGTCGTCGAGATGGGTGAAGGTGCGTCCGCCGTCGGTCGACACGGCCGCGTAGTTCTCCGGCTTGGGCGCCTGGGGCGTCGCGCCGCAGCAGTCCCACGCCACGGCGATCCGCGCGCCGTCGACCCGCGCCGTGCCGGTGCGGCAGGAGGTCGTCGTCTCGATCCAGTGCTGACGCTCCCCCTCCCGCTCGCCGAACCAGTTCTCCTCCCGCGTCGCGCAGACGCTGAAATCCCACGCGGTGCCGGCGAGAGCCGCCGTGGAAACCAGCGTGAGGAGGAACACCCGGAAAACCACCGCCACGCCTCGATTGTACTAAGAACACTCATCACTCATTACTCATCACTCGTCACTCCTCTATGATTCGCGCGGAATGATCGCCGCCCTCCTTTACGCCGCGACGGCCGCGCTCTGTCTCTGGCTCGTGCACCGCTTTCTCGGCCCCCTCTCCCGCCGCGTGGCGCTCCTTCTCGTTCTTCTCCCGCTTCTTTTCACCGGTCCGGCGCTCCTCACCGGCCGGATCTACGCGCCCGTCGACCTCCCGTTCTCCGCGCCGCCCCTCGAGGCCGTCGCCGCGGAGCACGGCGTCACGTGGATTCACAACGGCACGCTCGCCGACGTCTACACGCAGATCATTCCGTGGAAAAAGGTGGTGCGGGAGGCGTGGCTCGCGGGCGAGTGGCCGCTCTGGAATCCGTATCTGTTCGCGGGCGACATTCTTGCCGGCGCCGCGCAGGCCGCGCCGTACGAGCCGCTGTTCCTCATCAGCCTCCTCGCGCCGATGGCGACGAGCCTGACCTATCACGCCACCGTGATTCTCTTTCTCGGCGGTCTCCTCATGTTCGTCTGGCTCCGCGACATCGATTGCCGCGAGGACGCGGCCCTGTTCGGCGCCGCCGCCTGGATGTTCGGCGATTTCATGGTCTTCTGGCTCGAGTGGCCGCTCGGCGCGACGTACCGCTGGATGCCGCTCGTCTTTCTCGGCGTCCGGCGCGTCGTCCGCAAGCGGAGCCTGAAGGCGGCCGCGATCCTCGCGATCGCCTTCGCCCTGATGATCCTCGAGGGGCACCCCGAGAGCGTCCTCCACATCGTCGCCCTCGGCGCGGCATACGGCATGTGGGAACTGTGGACGGTCGCGCCGCGGCGGCTCGGGCGCGTGATCGTGCGGGCCGTCGCCGCGGGCGTGCTCGCTCTCGCCGCGACGGCGATCTTCCTCCTCCCGATCGTCGAGGCGATCCCGCAGACCATCCAGCACCTCCAGCGGAAGAGCATGGCGGCGGTCGATCGTTCCGTGCCTGTCGGCGTCGCCGCGGAACAGCTCCTCGCGAATGTCGTCCCGTTCCGGTGGGGATGGGCGAAGGATCGCGAGGTCTCCGAGGGGGCGCCGGTGCATCCGGTGCCGTGGACGAGCTATCCCGGGAGCGTCGTCTTTCCGATCGCGATCTACGGCCTGTTCCGCTCGCGACGCCGCGAGCGGTGGCTCATGCTGGGGCTCCTCCTGTTCGGCCTTCTCGCCGGAACGAACGCCCCGCCCGTCGCCGACGTCCTCGCCGAGCTCCCGCTGTTCGACATCGCGATCAACGACCGGTTCATCGCCGCGGCGCTTTTCGCGCTCGCGACGCTCGCTGCTCTCGGTGCGGAAGCGTGGCTCGAGCGCGAGCGCGATCCGAAACTCGTGGGGATATTCGTCGCCACGACCGTCATCCTCGCCGCGGCCGTCGCGATCCTCTGGCCGTTCATGCGCGAGGGCGGGCTCTCCGCGGGATTCCTCGCGCGCGAGGCGGCTTTCTTTCTCGTTCCTCTCGTTCTCGCGCTCGTCGTTCTCGCGGCGATCCGCTCTCCACGCATCGCGCTGCCGCTCCTTCTTTTCCTTCTCCTCGGCCAGCGGACGCTCGAGATCGGCGACGAGTATCCGACGGTGCCTCGGGAGGCGTTCTATCCGGAGTTCGAGGGCCTCGAGATTCTTCGCGCCGACGCGCCGCCGCACCGCGTTGTCGGACTCAATTACACGCTTCTGCCGCAGGGCGCGGCGATGTACGGCCTCGAGGACGTGCGCGGTTATCAGGCGATGACGCACGCGCGCTTCTGGCACACGATCCCGCTCTATTCGGTCGACCAGCTCGGCTTCAATCCCGTGCCCGACCTCTCACGGCCGTTCCTTTCCTTTCTCGGCGCGCGCTGGGCCATCGCGGAGCCGGGGACGCGCGCGCGATCGGGATGGAAGGTCGCGCGCGAAACCGAGGGGATGACTCTCCTCGAGAACACGCGCGCCCTGCCGCGGGCGTACGTTCCGCCGCTCGTTCGCCTGAATCTTCCCGAGACGGAGGTGCTCGAGCAGATGCGTCTCGAGAGCGACTTCGCGCGGCGCGCGTGGGTCGCGCATCCGAAGGGAGGCGCGCCGCCGGGAGAGATCCGGAACGGTCCGGGGCGCGTGACGGTCACGCAGGAGGGACTCGCGCATCTCCGGCTCCGCGCGGAGATGGACGCTCCGGGGTGGGTCGTCGTATCAGAAGTGTTCTGGCACGGATGGCGGGCGTACGAGAACGGGAGAAGGATTCCGCTGCGCGAGGCGAATCTCGCCTTTCTCGCGATGCACCTCGAGCCGGGCGTGCACGAGATCGATCTCCGCTATCTCCCGCTCTCGTTCCTCTGGGGCGCTGGGATTTCGGGCGCGACGATCGTGCTCGTGATCGCCTTCGCGGTGTACCGTTGGAGGAAGCGGCGCCGCGGGGCGGCCGGCGTCGCCGCGGCCGACGAAGAGGAGGGAAGCATGGAAACGCGCCGGAGGGTGCTCGCGCTGATCTGGATCGTGGTCGCGCTCGTCGCCGTGCTCGCGGCGATCGGCTGGCTTCGCGCGAAGAGGGAGGCGGCCGAGGCGCCGCCGCCGGCGCAGCCGGTGGAGCAGGGGAGCGGCGAAGTCGAGACGTTCCTCTTCCCGATCCTGATCGGCCCCGACCCGCTGCGCATCGCGGACCGCGAATGGAAGACGATGGTCATCGCGAGCTCGCGTCACGACGAGCCGTTCTTCATCGGCTTCGAGGACCAGCCGATCGCGATCGTTCCGGAAACGAGCCGTCCGCGCGAGTTCGCCCGCACGGCGCTCAGCGGCGCGCGCGCCCTCGGGCCGAAGGAGCGAGCGGCGGACGTCACGTTCGACCTGCTGCTCCGCGACGAGGCGACGGGAGCGCTCGTCGCCGTTCCGGTGCACCGCGGCGCGGAGCTCGGCGAGGCGAAGCTCTCGATCACCGGCCTCACGCCCGGCGTGCGGCCGCGGACACTCCGCATCTTCGACGCGGTGCGCACCGCCGGCGGCCGCGTCGCCGTCGTCGCCCTTCGCGACGGCGAGACCATAGGCGACGCGACGCTCGATCTCGCTCAGGTCGAGACGATCGGTCCGACCTTCGCCGAGATCCCGCTGGAGAAGCTCGGCGTCACCGACGGCGAGGGAGTGACGATCGAGCTCGAGGCGCTCGCACCGAACATGCAGCTCTGGGCGATGGTGGTGGAGACGGATGAGACGGGAATGATCCGGGTGATTGCGCCGGCGTCGACAGCTTCGAACGCAGAACGCAGAACGCAGAACGAAGAAGGAAGAAGGAAGAAACCCGCCCGAACCATAGCTTCTCTGGCTTCTTTTCTTGCTTCTACGTTCTGCGTTCTGCGTTCTGCGTTCAAAAATCCATCAATACTTCTCCGAAGCTCCACCTCCCCCAAACTCTCCACCCTCGCCGCGAAGGTCCGACGAAGCCGCGGATGGCGCCACCGCCGCGACGGCGACCATCTCCGCCGGCCAGCCGAAGTCCTCGCGGTCGATCGCCTGAGACGTGAAGCCGCGCCGCGGCGTCCGCAGGACGCGCTCGAGTCCCGCCGCGACGAGGAACGCCACCGCGCCGCCCGCGAGAAGCTTCCCTTCCGCCGGCCACGGAAGCGCGTCCGCGCACTTGAAGCCGGCCACGAGCGCCGCGAGCGCGCCGCCGATGAGCGCCGCGCGCGAGCGGAGCCGGATCCCGGCCGCGATCCAGATCGCGGTCGCCGCCGTCACCCAGACGAGCGCCGTCCGTTCGTCCACGAATTCGAAGCAGATCCACGCGACGGCCGGCGCCGCGACGACGACCCAACTCGTCGCGCGCGCGATCCACGGCCGCTCGACCTCGATCTCGAGCGCGACGACCGCGAGCGCGACCATCCCCATCGCTGCGGCCGTCCAGCCAGGAAGCACCTCGTTCGTCACCGCCGTCCACGCGAGAACGAGGGCGAGGGAGAGAAGGGCGAAGAGCGGCTGAAGAAGCCGGATTGCCGCCACGAGCGCCCCGGCGGCGGCAGCCAGGATCAGCCAGGCGCCGGGCTCTCCTCCGTTCATCCCGATGAACAGCGCAGCGTCCGCGACGAGCCCCGTCGCGCCGGCGATCCAGAGCGCCTCCTCGATTCCGGTGCGGAAGAAGCGGCGCTTCACGACGAGCACCTCCGCGACGGCGATCGCGGCGAGATGAACCGGCGAGCCGCCGAGGGTCCCGAACGCGAGAAAGCCGAAGAATGCCGACGCCGACTGCACGGCGAGAAGCGTCAGAAGAAAGAGGCCGATCCGCAGCGGCCGCGAAGAGACGCGCCACTCCGTCGTGGCCCATGCGGCGAGCCGTCCCCGTTCCTCCGGGGTAACGAGCCCCGCGCGCGCCCAGCGCTTCGCGCGCGTTCCCAGCTCGATCTTCCGTTCCTCCGCTGCGCTCGGCCGCATCACGCGAACCGCTCCTTCCAGCGGCGGTGCACGAGAAAGAGAGCGGCGATCGCCGCGGGTGTCGTCAGGGCGATCCATCCCATGCCGAGCTCCCACGTGTCGATCCGCGGCAGAATCGCCATGTCGATCCCGACGACGAGATAGAGCACCGCGAAGATGAGGAACGACTCGGCTCGCGCCGCGACCGCGTACCACGCCGCGAGCGCCGCGAGCGCGACGAGCACGATGACGCCCGCGAGGACCATCGACTCGTCCGCGATCGCCGCGAGCGTCGAGATCATCGCGAGGTGGAACGCCGCCTGGGCGAGCGGGAAGTCGAACGCCCGCTCGGACGAGACGCGGCCGTGCACGGCTCGCCACACGGCGAACGCCGCCGCCGCGGACGCCGCCCGCAGCGCGACGTCGGCCGCGCCGCGCCCGAGGAATTCGCCTTCGCTGTCGAGGCCGAAGAATCCCGCCAGCGCGACGATCGCGAGCGACACGACGAGTCGCGATCGAAACAGATACGCCGTCGCCGTGTGGACCGTGGCGAGAACGAGCCCGTGCCACCGCCACGCCTCCCCGAGAATCCCCAACTGCGCCTCGGCGTACGCGAGATCGGCGGAGAGGAGGAGAGCTCCGAGGAGCAGGACGTACTCGGCGACGACCGATTGCGCGCCGCGGCGGCGCCACGCGAACGCGTAGCACCCCGCGGCCGCGAGGGCGATCGCCGCGATGAGCGTGACGTGGCCGATCCGGTCGATGTTCCGCGCGATGAGAACCCCGACGCCGCCGGCGAGGAGCGCGACGCCGAGCCACAGGAGGGCCCGCAGCTCGGGACGCACCGGAACGAGCGCGCGCCGCTCGAGCGCGAGAAGCTTTGCCCGCGCCTCTTCGGAAAGCGGCGCGGCAGCGATCTCCCGCTCGAGTGAAATCATCTCGAGGATTGTAGAGGGAATCTGTGGATCGGTCGTGCCGCAGGATCGCCGCCGGGTTCTGCCGCGTCGCCCGTCGCGCGGAGATCCAGCTCGCGACCGCCGCCGTCACGACGAGTAGAACCGTCGCGCCGGCGAATGCCGGCGGGTCCGAAGTCCTTTCGTCATGCCGAGAAGGGAAACCGAGCCGCAGATTACGC
>JBOGJQ010000212.1:0-3853 GCA_050745405.1 Thermoanaerobaculia bacterium
GACCGCGATCGTGAGGAGCTGGTGCTGGTAATAGAAAAGCGGCCGCAGGCCGAAGAGCACGCGATCGATCTCGAACGAAAGCGTCACGAGCGGCGTGAAGCTCGAGGTCGACAGCGTCTGCCACGCCGCGCTCGAGAAGAGCGTCTCGAGGGGCGTGTTGCGGGTCGCGTGGAGCAGGATCTGCGGATCGTCCGTCCCCCACCAGCCGTCGAGCGCCTCGAGGTTCGCGCCGACGGCGATCACGATCAGGGCGAGAGCGAACAGGAAGGAACGAAGTATCGAGGGATCACGAAACGGCGAGCGCTCATCTCCTGATTCTCGCGTCCTCATGGGCGAGGTCATCCCGAGCGTAGCGAGGGATCAGGGACGGGTGGGAAACCCCTGATCGGAGCGCTCATCATCGGCGGGAGAGCGAATCTTCGCTCTCCTGCCAAAGGAGCGACACCTCGTCCCGCGCGTCCCGCCCGACCCTGATCCCTCGCTAACGCTCGGGATGACGTACGTCGATTGTACACTCGCGCCCGATGCTGTTTCGTATCGCGTATCTGATGGAAGACACGGACCTGAGCGGCGGCGTGCGCGTGCAGCTCGCGCAGACCGACGCGCTCGTCGCGCGCGGCCACGCCGTGACGATCTTCACGAAGGGACTGCCGCTGACGTGGCGGACGAGCGCGGCGGAGTGGGAGTACGTCGACGACTTCGGCGTCCCCTCGTACGAGGGCTTCGACTTCGTCGTCGCGACGTTCTGGACGACGGTCCGGCCGGCATGGGAGCGCGCCGGCGCGCGAACGGTCCATCTCTCGCAGGGTCTCGAGTCGACGTTCACGGCCTACGACGACGCGCGCGAGGAGATCGAAGCCGTGTATCGCCTCCCGATCCCGAAGATGGTCGTGAGCCCGCACCTCGTGGAGTGGCTCGCGCCGTTCGGCAGCGAGGTCGTCTCCGTCGGCCAGATCGTCGACGACGCGTTCTTCCGCCCCCGGCGCGGTGCCGAGCACGACCCCCTCCGCGTTCTCCTTCCCGGCGCTGCGCAGATCGACTTCAAAGGCGTCGACGTCGGCTACGGCGCCGCGCTCCATGCGCGCGCGAACGGCGCGACGTTCGATCTCGTCCGCGTCTCGCCGTGGGCGCCCGCGCCCGACGAGCCGCACGAGAGCGCCGCCGAGTTCCACGTCGGGCTCGACGCCCGCGCGATGGCCGCCCTCATCCACTCCTGCGACATCGTCGTCGGTCCCTCGCGGAAAGAAGAAGGATTCGGCCTGCCGCCGGCCGAAGCGATGGCCGCGGGAATCCCGGCGGTTCTGACGAAGATCCCTTCCTTTCTCGCCTTCGACCCGCAACGCCGCGACTACGCCCTCTGGGCCGGCGGCGACGACCCGATCGCTCTCGGCGAGGAGCTCGTTCGCCTCCTCGACGACGAGGACCTTCGCGAGTCCCTCGGCGCGCGCGGCCGCGAGGTCGCCGAGCAGTGGCGCGCCGGCCTCGTCGCGGAGCGCATCGAGGCCTTTCTCGCCCGCCGCCGGCGCTGAATGCAACCTAACTACGGAATCTTTCGTACTTCTGCGTGACATCCGTCTGTGGAGGCCCTGTGAACCGTCTGACGTACGCCCTCGTCGCGCTCCAAATCGCTGCTCTGCCGTCGTTTGCGCAGGAAACCGTGACCGTTCCGCTCCGTCAGAAGCAGTACCGGATCGAGCCGGCGGCCGCGCCGATCCGCGTCGACGCCGTCCTCGACGAGCCCGCGTGGGCCGCGGCGGAGCCGATGGAGTTCGATGCCGAGACCAATCCCGGCGAGAACATCCCTCCGCCCGTCCGCACGATCGCCTACATGACGTACGACGAGACCAACCTCTACGTCGCCTTCCGCGCCTACGATCCGAAACCGGCCGAGATCCGCGCCCACATCGCGGACCGCGACAACGCCTTCAGCGACGACTTCGTCGGCGTGGTTCTCGACACGTTCAACGACAACCGGCGCGCATTCGAGTTCTTCGTCAACCCGCTAGGCGTGCAGATGGATCTGATCCAGGACGACGTGAACCGGACCGAGGACGAGTCGTGGGACGCGATCTGGGAGTCGGCGGGACAGATCACGGCCGAGGGGTACGTCGTCGAGATGGCGATCCCGTTCACCTCCCTCCGTTTCCCGAAGAGCAATGGCGAGCTGACCTGGGGCGTCGACATGGTCCGGATCTGGCCGCGGAGCGCGCGTCACCGCCTCGGCCTCCAGGGGCTGGATCGGAACCGGAACTGTTATCTCTGTCAGGCGTCGCGCGTGACCGGATTCCGCGGCATCACGCCCGGCCGCGACATCGAGCTCGATCCGACCCTGACCGCCCAGCAGACGAGCGTCCGTCCGGAGTTCCCCGGCGGCGCGATCGAATCGGGCGACACCGACGTCGAGGCGGGCCTCACGGCGCGGTGGGGCATCACGCCGAACCTCACGCTGGGCGCCGCGCTCAACCCGGACTTCTCGCAGATCGAAGCGGACGCGGTCCAGCTCGACATCAACACGCAGTTCGCGCTCTTCTTCAACGAGAAGCGCCCGTTCTTCCTCGAGGGATCGGACTTCTTCGCCTCGCCTCTCCAGACCGTCTACACGCGCACGGTCGCCGACCCGGAGTACGGCCTCAAGATCACCGGCCAGATCGGCGATTCGACGATCGGCGCCTACGTCACGCGCGACGCGCTGACGAACGTGATCCTCCCCGGAGCCGAGGCATCGAGCGTGATCTCGCTCGACCGGGAGAACCTCGCGGGCGTGTTCCGCTACCGGCACAACGTGGGCGAGACCTCGTCCGTCGGCGCGATCCTCACGACGCGCGACGCGGACGGCTACACGAACCAGGTCTACGGCTTCGACGGAAATCTGCGGATCACGGACAAGGACACGATCACCGGCCAGATCGTCGGATCGCGCACCGAGTATCCCGGTTTCGTCGTGGCCGAGCACGCGCAGCCCGCCGGATCGTTCGACGACTTCGCGGGACGGCTCCAGTACCGCCACGGCTCGCGCAACTGGTCGTGGGGCGCTCGGTACGACGATTTGGGGGCGGACTTCCGCGCCGACTCCGGCTTCATCCCCCAGGTCGGCTACCGCTGGGCGAACGCGTTCGTCGAGTACACCGGGTACGGCGAGGAAGGAAAGACCTGGTACACGCGCTGGTGGCTGGGGGGCGACTACGACCGCGGCGAGAAGCAGTCGGGCGAGCTGCTCGAAGAGGAGGTCGAGGCGTTCTTCGTCGTGCAGGGGCCGATGCAGTCGGTGGTCGAGATCGTCGCCGGCGACCGCGACCGCCGTTTCAACGGTGTGACCTTCGACGAGCAGTTCCTCCACTGGTCCGTCGAGGCGCGGCCGACGGGCGACTTGCTGGGATACCTCGAAGGAACCTTCGCCGACCAGATCGATTTCGCGAACACCCGCCCCGGCGAGCGCTTCCGCATCGGCGGAGGCGTCCGGTGGAACCTCGGCATCCGCACCAAAGTCGACCTCGACCATTCCTACGAGACTCTCGACGTCGAGGGCGGCAACCTCTTCGCAGCCGAAGTGACACAGCTCCGCGCGATCTATCACTTCAACATCCGGACGTTCGTGCGCGGGATCCTGCAGTACACGGACATCGAGAGGACGCCGTCGCTCTATCTCCACCAGGAGGTCGCGCCGCGGAGCCAAAGGCTTTTCCCGCAGATCCTTTTCTCGTACACGGTGAACCCGCAGACGGTCTTCTTCGCCGGCTACTCCGGCACGGCCCTCGGCGGCGACTTCGCCGGCATCGACGTCGGCCTGACCGAGGCGGACCGGACGTTTTTCATCAAGGTGGGCTACGCCTGGTTGTTTTAGTAGGAGTGTGGC
>JBOGJQ010000213.1:0-5225 GCA_050745405.1 Thermoanaerobaculia bacterium
GTACCGCTTTCGCGGCACGACCCCCGGCTACCGTCTTGCACGCCTCCGGCGTGCGTTTCTTCTCTTCAGGTGCGGCGCCAGCCGTCAATGGCTCGGGATGACAGCTTAGTGTCATTTCCGAAACGGCTCACGACACCGGCTGGACATGCTGTGCGAAGATGTCGCTCCATGTCGCGGCTGATCCTTCCGACGCTCCTTCTCTCGCTCGCCTGCGCCTCCGCGCCGCCGCTCGAGCCGGCGCTCGCCGCGGGCGTCGATCCGATCGTCGACGCCGCCGCGGCGGACGGGAAACTGATCGCGGTCGCGTTCACGGATCTCGAGACCGGCGCGACGTACGGCCGGAACGAGGACGTGGTCGTCCACGCGGCGAGCACGATGAAGGTCCCGGTCATGCTGGCCCTTTTCGAGGCGATCGACCGGGGCGAGCTCCGCGTCGATCAGCCGGTCGCCGTCCGGAACGAGTTCCGGTCCATCGTCGACGGCTCCCCCTTCGTTCTGTACGCGAACGAGGACGGCGATCCGGAGCTCTACGAGCACGTCGGCGGCACGATGCCTCTCGAGGAGCTCATGCGCCGGATGATCGTCCGGAGCTCGAACCTCGCGACGAACCTTCTGATCGAGCTCGTCGGCCCGCCGCGCGTCATGGACCTGGTCCGCCGTCTCGGCGCGGAGCGGATGCTCGTCCTTCGCGGCGTCGAGGACGAGAAGGCCTACGAGGCGGGCCTGAGCAACGTGACGAGCGCTCGCGACCTGCTTCTCGTCATGAAGGCGATCGCCGAGCGGAAGGCGATCTCGCCCGACGCGAGCCGCCGGATGCTCGCCATCCTCGAGGCCCAGGAGTTTCGCGGCAAGATCCCGGCCGGTCTCCCCGCGGGGGTGCGCGTCGCGAACAAAACGGGAAACATCACGCGGATCAGCCATGACGCCGCGATCGTCTTTCCTCCCGGGCGTGAGCCGTACGTCCTGGTGGTCCTGACGCGGGGGTACGACGACGGCGACGAAGCCGCCGAACGGATCGCCGCCGTGTCGCGCGCGGTCTGGGAGTCGCTCCCCCGGTGACCCGTCCGCCGCGCGAGGAATTTTCGCTTTCCGGGTCTTCTTATTCGCAGCGATGCGCCGGGTGCGACGGGTTCCACGCACCGTGGCGGGCTGAGCTAGAATCACGCGCCACTTCCGGCGAAACGTCATCGGCTCTCACTCGTCTCAAATGGCGTTGCCGGCCCACGATCTGATGAAACGCGCTTCCGCACTCCTTCTGCTGATTCTCGCTCTCCCTCCGGTTGCCGCCGCGCAGCAGCCGGCGGAGCCGCTTCCCGGAACGCCGATCGACCGCGTCGAGATCGTCGGCAACGAGTCGGTCGCGCGCGACACGATCCGCGTCTACCTCGGCCTGAACCCGGGCTCCCCCTACGACCCGGCCGCGATCCGGCAGAACTTCCTCAACCTCTGGCAGACGGGTCTGTTCGACGACATCCGCGTCGAGGCGGAGCAGACCGAGGGCGGCGCCCTGGTGCGCGTGATCGTCAGCGAGCGGCCGCGGATCGGCGCCATCGAATACCGCGGCAACGAGAACCTCACCCTCACGAAGATCACCGAGGCGCTCGACAAGGCGAGCATCGATCTGCACATCGGGAACACGGTCGAGCAGACGCTGGTCCGCCGCGCCGCCGAGACGATCCGCGAGACGTACGCGGAGAACGGCTACGAGGGCGTCACGGTCGAGCCGGCGCTCGAGGACATGGTGACGCCCGGCGAGAAGCGGATCGTCTTCAACATCACCGAGGGAATCAAGGCGAAGGTCGCGTCGATCGAGTTCGTCGGCAACGAGCGCTTCTCCGACCGGCGCCTGCGCCGCGTCATGGAAGAGGTCAAGACGCACAACCTCTACACGTGGATCCGGAAAAGGAACGTCTACATCCCGTCGAAGCTCGACGCGGACGTCGAGCGGATCCGGAACTTCTATCTCGACCACGGCTACAAGGACGTGACGTTCGGCGACCCGCAGATCGCGACGACGCGTCGCGAGCGGGTCCGCATCACGATTCCCGTGACCGAGGGCGTTGTCCATTCGTTCGGCGACGTGAGCGTCACCGGCAATACCGTCTTCACCGAGGAGCAGCTCATCGGCCGGTGGCCCCTGAAGGATGGGGAGACGCTCCGGCGCAAGCCGATTCAGGACCGGATCGAGCTGTTCGAGGAGGCGTACCGGCGCCGCGGCTACATCTACGCGTACATCAATCCGCAGTACGTCGAGCGCGAGAACGAAGTCGTCGACGTGCAGCTCCAGGTCTTCGAGGGGGAGCAGTTCCGACTCGGACGGCTCGAGTTCAAGGGAAATACCGTCACCAAAGACAAGGTGCTCCGCCGCGAGATCTTCCTCGAAGAGGGAGACATCATGGACATGGAGACCTTCAAGGCGAGCATGTACCGCCTCGGCCAGCTCGGGTACTTCAAGATCACGGAGAATCCGGACTTCCAGGTCAACCCCGAGACGAACACGGTCGACGTCACCGTGGCGGGGCAGGAGGAAGGGAAGAACGACATCCAGTTCGGCGGCGGCTACTCCGAGGCGTACGGCTTCTTCGGCCAGGCGATGTTCGCGACGCGGAACTTCCTCGGCGAGGGCGAGAACCTCTCGGTGAGCCTCCTCACGGGAGCGAACCGCGAGTTCTTCAGCCTCTCGTACGCCGATCCCTGGTTCCTCGACAAGCCGCACTCGCTCGGCGTCTCGGTGTACCACCAGACGACGGACTATCCGGAGTCGGTCGGATTCCAGCAGACCGGGACCGGCGGCTCACTCGCATACGGCTTCCGCCTCGACCGGTTCGAGAGCATCTCGTTCCTCTACGCGCTCAGCGACGTCGAGGAGCACCAGTCCTTCACGCTCTCTCCCGACCCGAACGGGAACGTGCCGCTCCCCATTGCGCAGGACATCACGTTCACGACCTCGTCGTTCATCCCGCAGTACCGCTTCGATTCGCGCGACAATCCGTTCGACACGTTCCGCGGGATGAAGCTCAACGCGGCGGTCACGTACACGGGCGGGCCTCTCGGCGGAACGGTCGACCTGATCAAGCCGATGGTCACGTACACGCACTTCTTCCCGCTCTCCCGGCGCAGCTCGGTGAGCCTGAACGCCGAGGGCGGCTACATCTACTCTTTCAACGAGGACGACTGCGTCCACCGCTTCGCCGAGCTCGACCCGCGCGATGCATCGGTCCAGCTCTGCGTTCCGCGCGGCGAGCGCTTCTTCGTCGGCGGCGAGTACTCGATCCGCGGCTTCGACTCCTACAGCCTCGGTCCCCGCGAGGTGGTGAACAACCAGGAGCTGGTCGTCGGCGGGTACAAGTACGGGGTCGTCAATCTCGAGCACATCACGAAGATCAACGACCCGCTGCGGTTCATCCTGTTCGCCGACGCGGGGCAGGCGTACGGGTACCAGGAGGACTTCGATCTGTCGAAAATCCGCTATTCGGCGGGCGCCGAGCTGCGGATCTTCCTCCCGGTGTTCCAGTTCCCGCTGCGGCTGATTTACGCGGTGAACCTCGACCCGCAGGACGGCGACGAGTTCCAGCAGGTTCAGTTCTCGATCGGGAATACGTTCTGATCGGCGGCCGCTTCTCAGCTCGTGCAGCGGTCTGCACTCAAGCGAAAAATAAGAAGTGCGCCCCGTCCGGGCGTGAAGTATCAAAGGAGAGACCCATGAAGAAGCTGATGATGACGATGGTGGCGCTCGTGATGGCCCTGCCGGCGGTGGCGCAGACGACGGCGCCTTCGCGTGTCGCCGTGATCAACGTGCAGCGCGTTCTGACCGAGTCGGCGGCCGGCAAGTCGGCGCTAGAGAAGCTCCGGAAGATGCAGGAAGAGCGGGCCGGCCGGCTCAAGAGCCTCGAGGATCAGATCCGCACTCTCGAGACGGACCTGAGCCAGAAGCGGCTCTCGCTCAGCCAGGAGAAGATCGACGAGATGGCCAAGCAGATCTCCGACCGGCGCCTCTCGCTCCAGCGCGCCGCGCAGGACGCCGAGCGCGAGCTGCAGGAAGCGCGCGACGCCGAGCTGAAGTTGATGGAGGCCGCCATCATGCCGATCATCGACGCGCTCGGGAAAGAGATGGGCTTCGCCGCGATCTTCAACAAGTTCGAGTCGGGCCTGGTCTACGCCTCCCCGGCGATCGAGGTCACGGACACGGTGATCAAGCGCTACGACGAGTCCCTCGCCGGTGGCGCCGCCACCGGCGGTTCGAAGTAGCCGCGACCCGCGCGCCCGCGCGACGAAAAAACGCCCCCGGCACCGGGGGCGTTTTTTCATCTCGGCGGCATTCGCGCTACGGGTTGTGGATTCTGCGGCAACGCGCGGTCACGGGACGCTGTTTTCTTTCCAATCCGAGGAGTTCCCGGCTGCGGCAACCTCCTCGGATTGGAATCGCGTCGGGCGCTCGTGAATTCAGACCGCTCCAGAGGCGAATCCGAGGTACGCTCGGCGCATGACGGAGCGAGCGAAACGGGGCGCCGCGTACGCCGACATCGAGCGCGCGCCGGACGATCGGATTGCGGAGCTGGTTCTCGGCGATCTTTACCTCTCGCCCCGGCCATCACTCCGGCACGCGCTCGCCGCGTCGGCGCTCGTCACCCTTCTCGGCGATGCGTTTCACTTCGGCCGGAGCGGTCCCGGCGGGTGGTGGATCCTCTTCGAGCCCGAGGTTCGTTCGTGGGGCGACGTGCTCGTTCCAGACATTGCGGGCTGGCGGCGCGAGCACCTGGCCGCGATTCCGGACGGCGTCGGCATTCACCTTCCCCCGGACTGGGTCTGCGAGGTGCTCTCGCAGAGCACCGAGCTGTTCGACCGCAACCAGAAGCTGCCGCGGTACGCGGACCTCGGGGTGAAACATCTGTGGCTGGTGGATCCGGCGGCGCGGCGCGTGGAGGTCTATGAACGTGCGGGTCTCGTCTGGGCGCGGCTCGAGGTGCACGGCGCGGACGCCGTGATCAGCGCGCCGCCGTTCGAGGCAGTGCCGCTCGAGCTGCTCTCGCTCTGGGGCTGAGCGCGACCGCTCCAGGAAGCTTCCAGTCTTTCGCCACTCTTTCGTCGTCATCCTGAGGAGCGAAGCGACACTTCGTCGCTGCCGCTCCTCAGTGCAGGCTCCGGATCTCCTGATCCGCGACTCAGACTCGCGACGACAACTTGGCGGGTTGAGACCCGGCTGAGGAGATCCTTCGCTCACGCAC
>JBOGJQ010000214.1:0-1439 GCA_050745405.1 Thermoanaerobaculia bacterium
GCGTTCGGGGACGTCCTGATCTTCGCCGCGATCTGCGCGGCGGCCGTCGGATTCCGGCCGCAGTTCGCGCTCGCGGTCGCGCCGCTCGCGCTCTTCGTCGCGTGGCGCATCCCGTCGTGGCGGGCGCGTGTCGCGATCGTCGCCGGGTTCGCCGCGATGTGTGCGCTCTGGTTCGGACCGCTCATCGCGAGCTTCGGCGGCGTGGGGGCATGGCTCGAGTGGGCGCGACAGGACAGCGGTGCCGCGACCGACGCCGTTCTCGCGGGCCTGCGGGGCGTCGCGCGGAACGCCGAGGATCTCTTTCTCCAGCCGTGGGGAACGTGGTGGATCGGGATTCCGGTCGTGGCACTGGCGGGCGGAGGCCTGGCGGAGCTGGTGCGCCGCCGGTCGCCCGCCGTCGTCCCGCTCGCGCTTGTGAGCGTGCCGTGGCTTCTGTTTGCGATCTGGCGCGTGGAGCCGCTCGAGCCGGTGCGGGAGGCGTGGCCGATCGCGATCGCGACGGCGGCCTTCGCCGGCTATGCGCTCGCCACGTTTCTGCCGTGGTTCCGCGGCCGCGTCGGAATCGGCGTGGCGCTCGCCTTCGCCGTCGCGTCCGTCGTTTTCGTCTGGCCTCTCCTGACGGTGCGGGGCGCGAATCTCTCGCCGCCCGTGCAGGCCGTCGAGTGGATCGAGCAGAACGTCCCTGCGGACGCGGTCATCCTGCACGACGAGGCGATGGCGCCGTACGCGAAGACGCTCCTCGATGGCGTCACCACGGTGTTGCCTGTCGATGAGGGATTGCGCCGCTTCGCGCGGCGCCCGGAAGTCCCCCTCTGGATTCTCGGCGCGGGACCGTCGAACGAACAGGACGCGGCAGTCTTCTGGTGGCCGGAATCGGTTGGGGGCGAGCACCGCATCGTCTCGGTTACGCCGGTTCCGCCGCGCGAGCGGTACGAGCCGCTGGAGGGGCTGTCATCCCTGCGGCGCGCTGCCGACGGGTCGGCGTTCCGCTGGATTTCCGAAGAGGCCGCGATCCTCCTCCCGAGAACGGACGACTCGCGCGTGCGGATCACGATGACGCTCCCGAACGAAGCGCCGTGGACCGAGAGCGAGGTCCACCTGTTCGTCGATGGAAATCCGCGTGCGGCTCTGCCGCTCGAGCGGGGCGCGGATTCGCGCGCGACGCTGCGCGTCCCGGAGGGGGGTCTCCTCGCGATCGTGCCGCAGAAGACATGGGTCCGGAAGAACGGCGCCGAAGTCGGCGCGACGCTCGACCGCGTCGAGCGGCTGCCGTAGCGGATCTCCCCGTCAAACGCCGCCCGCCCGAGAGAACGAATGAGGTTGCCCCGGTTCGGTGGACAGGTTGGTATTAGCGTCAGGCAGTCTCCCGCTTGACGCGTTCGTAGCTGACGGGTGAATGGTAGCCGATCCCGGAATGGCGACGGTGCGGGTTGTACCAG
>JBOGJQ010000215.1:0-5140 GCA_050745405.1 Thermoanaerobaculia bacterium
GGCCTCGGGTGAAGGCGCGCTCGCGACCGTCGCGCCGGCGCGCGCGAGCGTGGCGACGATGAACTCGCGCGTCGCGCCCTCGGCCGCGACGACGAGAACGCGAACGCCGTCGAGCGCGGCCGGGTCGACGTCGAAACAGACGGGACTGCGCGAAACGGCTGTATGTTCGTCATCCATCGCGGTACTTCATCGCGATTTTCTGCAGCTCGACGACCTGCCGCACTTTTTTCGGCAGACTGAGATCGACGCGCTCCCGCCGCAACTCGCGCTTGACGCGGCGCAATCTGTTGATGGGCGTGTTCATGGCCGTTCCGGCAACTCCAGTCTATACCGCTGGAGAACATCCTAAGCTCGTGCCGTTGACCTGCGTCGAGCCACGGCCGCGGCTCGTGAGCCGGCCGGGAGGCGTGACGGGTCAAACGGCCGGACAGGCGCGCTCCACGGATCGAAAGCGGCAGCTCGCGCCACCGCCCGATCAAAGCGCGCCCCTCCCCCGGGCGGGGAGGGGCGCGCGCGGATCAGCGGTTCCTCGGGACGGTGACGGTCACTTCGCTCACGCTTTCGTTCGTCCCGTCGCTGCAGGCGATCGTCAGCGTGTAGACGCGGCCGCTTCCCTTCCCCGACCGCTCCGCGCGGAGCTCGGCCGTGAGGTCGCCGGTGATGATCCAGTCCGGTTCGTCATTCCCGTCGCCCCGGCCGTTCGCAGGCTCGTTCGAGGTGATCGCGACGATCCGGCACGAGGCCGTGCCGCAGGCATCCGTGGCATCCACGGTCACCGTGACTGGGATCATCTGGTGGTTTGGCGGCCAGAGGATCTCCGGCGAGGCCGAGATCGCGTCGATCGACGGAGCCGTCGTGTCGACGACCCTCAGCGTTGTCGTGAGGAAGCTCGTCCCCCCGCCGATGTCGTCCATCGAGATCGTCACGTCGTGGTCGCCGAGGCCCACCTTGGTACCCGCCGCGGGACTCTGCGAGACGCCTTCGACCGAGGAGCCGCACGACGTGAACGTCGGCTGGATGACGGGAACGTCTGCGTGGCACGAGGCATCCGCCTCGACCGTGAAGAGCGGCGCGACCGTCGCCTCGATCGGATCGATGGCGACGACCGCCGCGTTCGACTGCGCTTTGCGGCACGCGTTCGACGCGACGAGCACGTACGAGCCCTCATCGGCGGACGTGGCATGATCGATGGTCAGAGAGAGGCCATCCTCGCCGTTGAGAGGCGCGCCGTCGCGGAACCACTGAAGCGAGTTGTTCGCGTCCTCCAGCGAGGCCGTGAGCGTCACGGGCTCGAAGACGCAGACCGATGCCGGCGCGGGATGCTGCGTGAAGAACGGCGCCGGCGCCTGCACGACCGAGACCGCGAGCGTCGCGGTGGCCGTGACGTTCTGGTCGTCGGCGGCGCGCAGCTCGAAGGAGGAATCGGTCGCGTCGCAGGACGCGGTCAAAGTCGCGGCGATGTCGCCGGCCGCATCGACGCTCATGCCGTGGAGCGCGATGCCGCTGCCGGAGGTGAGGGTCGCCGTCAGTTCGATGGTGTCCGGCGACTGATCGCGATCGGAGACCGACCCGATCGTGAAGACGCCCGAGGTCCCCTGCGTCACGGTGACGGCGGAGGCGCTGACGGCGGGAGGCTCGTTCGGGGTGACCTCGAACGCGCCGATGTCGGGTGACGCGTCGCGGGCGCGGCCGCGCTGATCGGCCGCCGGCGCGCCCGCGGTCGTTCCCGCATCGATCGCCGGGCTTCCGACGAGGAGGGCGCGCGTTTCGGTCGGACCGCCATGGTCCGCGAGCGCTCCGAGGAGCGGATCGATCGGCGAGGCGGTCGTTCCGACCTGATTGCCATTGGCGCCGTGGCTGATCCCGCTCGAATCGCCGTCGCCGATGAGATTGTGTTCGGCGACGAGGGTCGTCGTTCCGGAAACGTCCAGATCGGGGCCGGATCCGTCAGTGATCGTGTTCCCGGCGACGATCGTGTTCACGAGCTCGAGCCGGAGGGTCGTCGAACCGGGAGAGAAGTTCCCGCTCCAGATCCCGCCACCGCTGAAGGCGGTGTTCCCGACGATGGTGCTGTTGACGACGCGGAGCGTGCTCGTGAGCGTCCGGTTGCCGAAGACGATCTGCATGATCCCGCCGCCGGCGTAGCGCGATCCCTCGCGGGTGCCGCGGTTGCCCGTGATCGTGCAGTTCGTGATCGTGACGTCCTTCGAGACCTCGGTCTGGAGATTGATGGCGCCGCCCTGGTTCGCCAGGTTGTCGGCGATGGTGCAGTCCTCGAGCGTGATGCCGACCCCGCCCTGGATCGCGCCGCCGGATTGGTCGGCCTCGTTCCGAGCCATCGTCGAGCGTCGCACGGTGAGGGTCCCCGTGGGACCGTTCCGGAGCGCGCCGCCCCACACCGCGTGGTTGTCGGTCATGATCGAGTCTTCGATCACCGCGACGCCCTCGTTGTTCATCATGCCGCCGTAGTGCGTGTCGTTGCCGAAGGCGGCGACGTGGCGCACGGTGAGTGTGCCCTTGTTGTGGAAGGCACTCTGGCCGGCGGTGATCGACATTCCGCTGACCTCGACCGTCGCCGCCGCCGCGATGTGGAAGAAGCGGAACGAGCCGGCTCCCGTCCCGGCGACGGTGAGGGACGCCGCGCCGGGGCCGTCGATCGTCAGATCATCCGTGATGGACGGAAGTGACGACGCGAGCGCGATCGTTCCAGTCGCCGCGAACGAGATCGCATCGGCGCCGGGGAGGGCGTTCGCGTCCTCCATCGCGGCCCGGAGAGATCCGGGACCGGCGTCGGCGAGAGTCGTCACGGTGAAGTCCGCCGCCGGAGCGGCGACCGCGACGAGGAGCGCCGCGAGCAGATTGCGGGCGGGGTGTGAGAATGCGGATCGCATGGGAGATCTCCTTTCGGTTCGTGAGTCGGCCGCACGCCTGAAGCGCGCGGGGGAAGGCCTTTTGGACCCTTCCCCTCACGGGAGAGATGGGTGGAGGGGGCAATCCGTTACGGATTCGTCCGGAGAAGGAGAGTCGCCGACCGGGAGGGGGAACGTCGCCGCCTCGTCAGCGCCTGGAATCGTGTCCCGTCTGATACAGCGTCGCGAACGCCTTGAGCGCCAGCACCCACGCGACGAGGACGATCCCGTGGCGCACCCAGTCGAGGGCTTCCCACCGGCTCGCCGCCGCGCGCGCCGCGGGCGAATCGGGCACATCGAGGAGCCCGACCATCGTCGGGATGAAATAGATGAACGTGAAGAGCCGGTCGGCGAGGGCGACGACGCCCGCGGACAGCCACCACGTCCGCAGCGGGCCCGAGGCGCGCCAGGCGAGGACGAGGCTGGCGAGCGTGAGCAGCGTGAGGGGCCCCGTCGTCACGAACGCCCAGAAGCGGCGCCCCGTGTCGTCCTCACGTGCGGCGGCCGGATCCCACCTTGGCGTCCCATCGGCGGCGCCCGTCCACTGCGGGACGACGACGCGCGACTCGTAGAGTCCGGCCCCGAACGTGACTCCGAGAAACACGACGAACAGCCACAACACGACTTTCTTCATGAGCGACGACTCCTTCGTGAGATTCAGTCGGAGGCGGGAGGGGCATCGATGGCCGCGTGCAGAAACTCGCGGCACGCCGCGAGGACGGCGGCCCCATCGCGCCGGCTCATCGTGCGCGCGAGGATCACGCCCCCGATCATACAGGCGAGGACGCCGACCGTCGGGTCGCGGTCGAGCCGCTCCTCGGGGCGACGATGGAGCCCGCGCATCCAGGCGAGGCGCCTCTTGAGAGCGGCCGCGAGGCGCTGGCGGTGCGTTCCGCCGGAGCGGGCGAGCTCCGCGCCGAGGGCCGCGATGGGACATCCGCGCTCGGGATGGGCAGCGTGAGCGGGGGAGAGATAGAGATCGACGAGCTCGTGGAGGCGGCGCTCCGGGGCCACCGTGTCGACCCTGGCGGAGAGGTGTTCGAGAGTCTCTTCGTTCGCGCGCTCGACGGCGGCGTCGAGCAGCTCGTCTTTCGAGGCGAAGTGCGCATAGAAGCCTCCATGCGTCAGGCCCGCGTCGGCCATGATCTCTTCCAGGCGAACTCCGGAAACGCCACGGGCGCGGAACGTGGTGGCGGCGGCCTCGACGATTCTTCCGCGCGTCCGGATCTTATGCTCTTTCGGCCACGGCATGGCTCCTCTCCTCTGTATGGCTGTGATCATATTGTGAACAACCGCCCCGCGGCAAACGTGTACCGCTTGACGGTCGTTCCGATCGACCCTATCGTCGGGACGAACAGAATATGACGCTTGTCATATTTCGGAGGTGAAGATGAGTGCTGAGTATCTGCCGGCGGCGGGTCACGACTGGGCGCTGCCGTTTTACGACACGATGACGCGATGGCTCGGCGTCGACGACGCGCGCCGGGCCCTTCTCGAACAGGCGGCGATTCGGCCTGGGTCCCGCGTTCTCGACGTCGGCTGCGGCACAGGAACATTCGAGCTTCTCGTGAAGGAGCAGCATCCCGCGGTCGACCTCGTCGGCCTCGACCCCGATTCGAAGGCGCTCGCGCGGGCGCGACGGAAGGCGGGCCGCGCGGGTGTCGCCGTCGCGTTCGATCGAGGAACCGCCGCGGAGCTCCCGTACGCGGACGCCTCGTTCGACCGCGTCTTCTCGTCGTTCATGCTCCATCACATCGACGAAAAGGAGCGAGGACGGGCGCTGCGCGAGATGTGGCGCGTGTTGAAGCCGGGAGGATCGCTGCACCTTCTCGACTTCGGCGGGCCGGAGTCGGCGGCGCGGGGAATCCGAGGATGGATGCTGCGCGCGAGTCGCCACACGCGGAACAACTTCGGATCCGTGGTTCCGGATCTCATGAGGGAAGCGGGGTTCGCGGAGGTCGAGCTGATGAGCCATCGCATGCTGCTCGCCGGGCCGGTCGCGTACTACCGCGCGGTGCGCGGCGCGTGACGCGTCGCTCGTCCGTTGCCCGTTGTTCGTTGTTCGTTGTTCGTTGTTGGTTGTTGGTTGTTGGTTGTTGGTTGTCCGTTGTCCGTTGTCCGCGTCCTTTCGCACCGTCATCCTGAGCCACTGACGGCTGGCGCCGCGCCTGACGAGAAGAAACGACGCGGCGCCGGAGGCGCCGAAGAGGGTAGCCGGTGGTGACGGCCCG
>JBOGJQ010000216.1:0-7027 GCA_050745405.1 Thermoanaerobaculia bacterium
GCACAGCCGGGACCGGCTGTGCCGCGAGAAAGGGTGAGCTATTCGAGGACGATGATGACGACGCGGCGGTTCTGCATCCGCCCCTCGCGGGTCGAGTTGTCGACGGTCGGCATCGACTCGCCGTACGAGATCGTCGACATCCGCGCGAGCGGGATGCCGTGCTGGCTCGACAGATAACGCCTGACGGCCTCGGCGCGCTCGTAGCCGAGCTCTTCGTTGAAGCTCTCCGAGCCGGTCGCGTCGGTGTGCCCCTGGATCTCGATGAATACGGGGCGGTTCAGCTCCTTGATCCGCGCGGCGACCTGGTCGAGCGCGGCGCGGGAGTCGGCGGACAGCTCGGAGGACTCGAGATCGAATCGGATCGCGTCGTTCGTGAAGGCCTCTTCGAACACGACCTGGCCGCGCGCGAGCACGCCGGCTTCCTCGGCGCGCCGGAGCGCGTCCTGCGCCTCCTGGCTGATCTCCTCGACGCGCGCCTCCGTCTCCCTCTGCTGCTCCTGAACGTCCTCGATCTGCGATTCGACCGACTCCAGCTTCTGGTCGGTCCGGGCTTCGAGCTCGGCGATCTTCTGATCGACGGCGGTGTTCGTCGCACACCCTCCGAGGAGGAGAGCGCCGGCGAACGCAGGGACGAATAGTCTGGATTTCCAACGAGTCATGAATGATGCTCCTTTACTTCGCTTTGATATTGGCCTTTCCGGCCACCAGCGGCGGGTCGGTACCACGGTAGCCGCTCCGCACGCGAATCGTTTCCACGGGACCCTCGATGTCGAGGGCGATCTTACGGTAACGGACGCTTCCCTCGCCGCTGGGTGCGAATCCCACGAGGTATTGCGACCGCAGCTCGCCGACCAGCGTCTGAATCGCCTTCTGCAGCTCCTCCGGTTCCGCCGCGATCGCGAGGCGGCCGCCGGACATCCGCGCGAGATCGCCGAGCACCCCCATGTCGAGGCGCGATTCGAGCGTTCCCTCGAGCGGGGGAAGGAGCGAGCGCCGCTTGACGAGGCCGAGAGGATAGACCGGCACCTCGACGCCCTGAAGCATGGTGAGAAGCGTCTCGCGGTCGGTCTCGGATGCGTTGTCGAGACCGTCCGTCAGAAGGATGATTGCCCGCGAGCCGTTGCGTCCGAGAATCGTCTTGTCGGGCATCCGGACGACGGCGTCGAACAGCGTCGTCCGGCCGTACGGCTCGACGCGATCGAAAGCGCGGAGAATCTCCGTTCCGCTCGCGGTGAACGGGACGAGCTCGCTGACCTTGCCGTTCGCGCAGAGATAGAGCGCGTATTCGTCGCCGGGGCGATGGTTCAGAAAGAGAGTCTGGAGCGCGGCGCGCGCGCCCTCGAGCTTCCCGGCGAGTCCCATCGAGCCCGAGCCGTCGAGAAGAATCGTGAACGAGACGGGGAGGTCGGCAGCGCGCTCGAAAAGATCGGTGCGGACCTCCTGGCCATCGACGAGGACTTTTACGTCCCGCGCTTCCAGGTCGTCCAGCGGGCGCCCGTTCGCGTCGAGAGGGACGAACGGGACGAGGACGTAGCTGACGGAGATCGACTCCGCGAGAGCGTCTCCGGCCGGAGCGGAATCGCCCGCGGTCAGGGAAAAAAATCCGAGGGTGGCGAGGAGAAGGGCGCCGGAAATTGCGCGCCGCATCGGGTGCGAATGTCTCATAATAACTGCAACGCCACTTCCCGTACCCCCGCTTCCCGAAGCGAGCTGAACGTATCGTACATCATCGTTGTTCGTTGTTCGTTAGTCGTTGTCCGTTGCCGGTTATCCGTTGCCAGTTGCCGGTTCGCCGAAACGGGCAACCGACAACCGGTAACGCGCAAAGGGTGTGCCCTCCGCCCGCCTGGACGTGATCTCCGTCACGAACAGGAAGTGCGCCCCCGGGGCCCATTTCCCCGTATATAGGATCGATGCTGGAAGCCGTGACCGCGAACTGGATGGACCAGGGGCTGCTCTCGCGGGCCGGAGAGGGCGATCAGGCCGCCTTCGCGGGTCTCGTCCGGGAGCATCAGTCGATGGTCTACGGCATCGCGCTCCACTCGCTCGGCGACACCGCGCTCGCGGAGGAGATCGCCCAGGACGTCTTCCTGCAGCTCTTCCGAAACCTCGGCCGCATCGAGTCGCCGGCGCACCTCGTCCACTGGCTGCGGCGCGTGAGCGTGAACCGCTGCATCGACGAGGCGCGCCGCCGGCGCCTGCGTCCCGTCGCCCTCGACGAGGCCGAGCACCTCGGCAGCGACGATCAGGATCGCGATCCGTTCGCCCAGCGGCTCCTGCGCCGCTTTCTCGGAGAGCTTCCTCCGAAGCAGCGAGCCGTCATCACCCTCCGCTATCAGGAGGAGCTCGAGCTCGGCGAAATCGCCGCGACACTCTCGCTCCCCGTCAACACGGTCAAGAGTCACCTTCGCCGCGGCCTCGCGGCGCTCCGGAAGCGAATCGAGCGCGCGGAGAAAGGAGGGAGCGATGGACATCGAGCGTGAGCTTCGCGATGCCCTGCGGCGGCCGGAGCCGCCTCCCGGATTCGAGGAGCGGGTCATGGCGCGCATCGCGCGGTCGCAGGGGCGGCTCGCCGCCCGGCCCAGGATTGGCTATCGCGCCGTCGCCGCCGCCACCCTCCTCACGCTGGCACTCGGAGCATGGGGCGGATATCGATGGGAACAGCGGCGGCGCGCCGAACGCGCGGCCGAGCAGGCGCTCGTCGCGCTTCAAATCGTCAGCGAAAAGATGAATCTGGCGAAACGACATCTCGTGGAGCCCGGAATGGGCTCGCACCAGGAGCGGAGGACACGATGAATTGGACGCGATGTGCGGTGGTGCTGGCGATCGGGCTGCTGGGACTCCCGAGTGGAGCCGAGGCACAGAGGATGACGCTGGATCTCGATGAAACGAAGCTCGCGGCGAAGGCGATCGAGACGGTCGAGGTGACGCTCGACGGGCCGCTTCTCGATCTCGCCGCTCGATTCCTGAACACCGCCGAGCCCGACGAGCGGCAGGTGGCGGAGCTCGTGCGGGGACTCGAGGGGATTTACGTGCGGAGTTACAAATTCGCGGAGGAAGCCGCGTACGACCTGAAGGCGGTCGAGCGTTTCCGCGGAACGATCGGCGCCGGCTGGCAGCGGATCGTGAGCGTACGCCGGACCGGAGAGGAGGACGTCCAGATCTACACGCACATGAAGGGCGACCTGATCGACGGCCTGATCGTCATCGCCGCCGAGCCGAAGGAGCTGACGTTCGTGAACATCGTCGGGCCGATCGACCTCGCGCAGCTCAGCGCGCTCGAGGGGCAATTCGGAATTCCGCGCATACCGCTCGACTCGAAGGAAAACGAGAAATGAGAATCGCGCGAGTCGCGATCCTGCTGGTTCTGGGCGGCGCCCTGACTGCGTGCAGCTCCGACTTCTCTCGCCTCGTGCGCGAGATCGACGCGCAGCCCGGCGTGAAGCGGCAGTACATCCCGATGCTCGGGCTGGCGCGGACCGGCGTCCGGATGATTCATCCGCACGGCGTTCACGACTTCCGCCTCGCTGTGTTCGAGCACGACGGGGGAAGCATCGACACATCGGGCATCGACGCGGTTCTCGAGCGAATGCCCGAGCACGGGTGGTCGCCGCTGGTGCGGGTGACGGCCGCGGATGGGGAGAGGACGGCGATTTTTGCCCGCGAGCGGGGGAGCGTGATGCAGATGCTCGTCGTCGCGCACGAGCCGGGCGAGTCGGTCGTCGTCACCGTCGCGATGGATCCGGAGCTGTTCTTCGAGCAACTCGCGGAGAGCCCCGCGGATATCGGCGGGGATGCCATGTGGCCGGGCCGTCCCGGCCCGGAACCCGAATCGCGGTGAACTGAACGTCTGGGTACCGGGGCGAGACGCCCCGGCCACGACGACTCTCTCCGGCACGCCCTTCGCACCCGCGCCCGTCGATGCGCCGGTGGTCCATTCTCCTCGCGATCGCGCTGTCCGGCTGTGCGACGGCCGTTCCCGTCGGCGACTACGTCGAAGTTCTCGAGGGGACGACGCGCGTGAGCTGCAGCGGCGCCGATCTCGAGGGACCTTTCGGCCCGCGGCTCGCGCGGGGCGCGATGCTCGTGGCTCCCGGCGGAACGCGCGGCGCGTGGGTGGAAGTCGAGGCGCGCGCCCTCGAGGACGGCGGCGGCGAAGGAACGTGCCAGAACGTATCCCGCCTCTGGATCGACGAGAACGGCGCCGCGCGTGTCGCCTTCACGCAGAGGCCTGGATGGGAGGGGCGGAACGGGAACGCGCTCGATCTCGTCGACTGGTCTCCGGACGGCTCGCGTCTCGTTCTCGAGCTCCACACCTGGACGTACCCGACGGATCCGGCCGACCCGGTGCTCCTCGTCTGGGACGCGGCGACGAATGCCACGGAGCAGCTCCTCCTCGCGCCGGAGGTTCACGCGTCGTTCGGCGACGACTGCGCGTTTCGTTTCCGCGGACGCGGCTTCGACGAGAGCGGGTGGGCGATCGTCGAGGTGCTGCCGCGCGAAGACGCCGCGATCGAGAGCTGCGTCGATTCGGCGCGCGTCTGGCGCGTCCAGCCGGACGGCCTCGAGGTCGAGAGCGTAGCGGAAGGGACTCTCCCTCGCATGTGGTCGACGCGCACGACGCCTCCGCGACGATCCGCCCCGCTGCCGTGACTGCGATACGATCGCCGCATGACGCGAATCGCCGTTCTCGGTTGCGGTCTCGTCGGCAGCGCCATCGTCCGCGACCTCGTCTCCGATCCCGATATCAGCGTGACCGCCTGCGACGTCAGCGAGGAGAACCTCGGGCACGTCGCGTCGCTGCCGCGGGTCGAACCGTTGCGCGCCGATCTGTCACGTCGTGACGAGATCGAACGCGCCGTCCGGCAGGCGGATGGCGCCGTCGGTGCGGTCCCGGGCGCGCTCGGTTTCGCGATGCTCGAGACGGTGATCCGGAGCGGAAAGCCGATCGCCGACATCTCCTTCTCGCCGGAGAGCCCCCTCGAGCTCGACGCGATCGCGCGCGAGAAGGGTGTCACGGCCGTCGTCGACTGCGGCGTCTCGCCGGGTCTGTCGAATCTCGCCGTCGGCCGTGCTGCCTCGAAGCTCGACCAGGTCGACGACGCGGTCATCTACGTCGGCGGCCTTCCGGTCGAGCGGCGCTGGCCGTACGAGTACCGGATCGTCTTTTCCGCGACGGACGTGATCGAGGAGTACACGCGACCGGCGCGCATGGTCGAAGGCGGACGGATCGTGGTCAAGCCGGCGCTGTCCGAGGTCGAGCCGGTGGATTTCCCGGGATTGGGAACTCTGGAGGCGTTCAATACGGACGGCCTCCGGACGCTGCTCGAGACCGTCACCGCGACGAACATGCGGGAGAAGACGCTCCGCTATCCCGGGCATGCCGAGCGGATGCGCATGCTGCGGGAGACCGGTTTTTTCGACGAGAACCCAATCGAGGTTCGGGGGACGAGCATCGTGCCGCGCGCGCTCACCGAGCGGCTCCTCTTCCGCGCGTGGAAGCGCGGCGAGAGCGAAGAGGAGCTCACGGTGCTCCGCGTCGAGGTCGAAGGGACGGCGGGGGAGGAGACGCGCCGGTACGAATACGCGCTCCTCGACCGGACGGACGCCGCGACCGGAGAGACGTCGATGGCGAGGACGACGGGGTTCCCGTGCGCGATCATGGCGCGGATGCTCGCGCGCGGCGACTTCCGCTCGCCGGGGATCGTGCCGCCGGAGCGATTTGCCGCCGACGAGCGCGTGTACGAGCACCTCGTCGCGGAGCTCGCCCGGCGGGGTGTTCTCTTCCGGGAAACGGCAACGTAGCAACGGGGTCCTCGGTGCCGCACGAGATCAACCTGATCACGACGATCGCGGCCGCCCTCGGCCTGGCGATGATCTTCGGATTCATCGCGGCGCGGCTGAAGGTGCCGCCGCTCGTCGGTTATCTGCTGGCCGGCATCGTGATCGGGCCGAACACGCGCGGATTCGTGGCGGACATGGAGCTCGCGGCGCAGCTCGCCGAGATCGGCGTGATGCTGCTGATGTTCGGGGTCGGACTCCACTTCTCGCTCGACGACCTGGCGTCGGTCCGAGGCATCGCGTTGCCGGGAGCGGTCGTGCAGATCGTGGTCGCTACGGCGCTCGGCACGGCGACGGGAATGCTGTGGGGGTGGAGCTTCGGCGCCGGGCTGGTGTTCGGGCTCACGCTGTCGGTCGCGAGCACGGTGGTGCTGCTGCGGGCGCTGGAGGCGCGCGGCATTCTCGAGTCGTTCAACGGCCGCATTGCCGTCGGGTGGCTGATCGTCGAGGATCTCGTGACGATCCTCGTGCTCGTCCTGCTGCCTCCTCTGGCGAACGTTCTCGGCGGGGATGCGGAGGGAGCGCCGCCGGGGGGCGGGATCGGATCGGCGCTGGCGATCACGTTCGCCAAAGTCGGCGCGTTCATGGTGCTGATGCTCATGCTCGGCCGGCGGCTCTTTCCGCGCCTCCTGTGGCTCGTGGCGAAGACCGGCTCGCGCGAGCTGTTCACGCTCTGCGTCGTGGCAGCCGCGGTCGGCGTCGCGTACGGGGCAGCCGTCCTGTTCGGCGTCTCGTTCGCGCTGGGCGCCTTTTTCGCGGGGATGATGATGCGGGAGTCCAGCTTCAGCCACCGCGCGGCCGACGAGTCGCTTCCCCTGCGCGACGCCTTCGCGGTGCTGTTCTTCGTCTCGGTCGGGATGCTGTTCGATCCCGCGGTTCTCGTTGAAGAGCCGCTCGCCGTTCTCGGCGTGGTGGTGATCATCATGTTCGGCAAGACGCTGGCGGCGATCGGACTCGTGCTTCTGCTCCGCTACCCGCTCAACACGGCGCTCACGGTCGGAGCCGGCCTCGCGCAGATCGGCGAGTTCTCGTTCATTCTGGCCGCGCTCGGCGTGGAGTACGGTCTGCTGCCCGAGGAGGGTCAGAGCCTGATCCTCGCGGGAGCGCTGATCTCGATCGCACTGAACCCGGCGGTGTTCGCGGCGATCGAGCCGGCGCAGCGGTGGATCCGGTCGCGGTCCGAGCT
>JBOGJQ010000217.1:0-4852 GCA_050745405.1 Thermoanaerobaculia bacterium
TCCTCCGCGCCTCCGGCGCGGGCTCACGCCGAGCGCGAGAAACCCACATCAATTCTCGATGTTTCTTGGAAGCCGGCGCTTGTGGTATGCCAAATGTCCCAGCGACGAGTGACGAGCGACGAGCGACTGTTTCCAGATCTCGCGCGCAATTCGCCAATCCTTTAAGATGAGAGAAATGGTCCGCCTCGCGCGCGCGCTGCTCGCGTTCCTCATCCCCACCGTCGCCCTGGCCTGGACCCCGGAGGCCGAGATCCGAATCGCGCGCAAGGCCTCGACCCTCGCTCCTCCCGATCTCCGCCTTCTGATCGAAAAGTACGAGTCCGACTTCCTTCAGGGCGTCCGGGACGCCGCGGCGGCCGAACAGAGCGAGCATCATCGCGAGGGAGCTTCCGGCGTCGGACCGCTGCGGAAGCAGATCGACGCCCGCCTCGCCGCGGCCGTCGAGATCGTGCGGACCCGCCGCCCCATGCGCGAGCTCGTGTATCAGCTCGGCGCGATCAGCCACCTCCTCGCCGATGCGAACAATCCGCTGAAGGTCGGCGGCGGAGGCCTGGGACGCGTCGAGCCCGACTACGAGGCGTATTTCGCCCGCAGTCTCCGCAAGTTCCCGACCGTCTTCTACGGACTCCGCGACGATCT
The DNA here is from genome assembly GCA_050745405.1 of Thermoanaerobaculia bacterium. Classification (GTDB taxonomy): domain Bacteria; phylum Acidobacteriota; class Thermoanaerobaculia; order Gp7-AA8; family Gp7-AA8; genus JBOGJQ01. The sequence goes on from JBOGJQ010000217.1 coordinate 640, forward strand.
CCGGATCGATCCCGTCGTCGACGCCGCCATCCGGCGCAGCCGCCGCTTCCACGATCTCCTCGAGGAGGAGTACCGGCGCGGCGGACGATGGCGCACCTCGTCCGAATTCGACGACCGCTCCACCGCATTCGGCATCGCGTCGATCTCGTATTCGCGCGCCGTTTCGGATACCGTGAACGCCTTCTACTGGGTCTGGAAGGAAGCCGGTGGCGACGTCCGGACCGCGGAAGTTCTGACGAAAGGCAATCTCCTGCTCAACGAGAATGTCCGTTAAGCCCCAGATCAAACGCGCACTCCTCTCGGTCTACGACAAGACGGGCATCGTCGAGCTCGGCCGCTTTCTCGCGCAACGCGGCGTCGAGATCCTGTCGACGGGCGGCACCGCGAAAGCGCTCGCCGCGGCCGAGGTCCCCGTCATCTCGATCTCGACCTGGACCGGCGCCGAGGAGATCCTCGGCGGTCGCGTGAAGACGCTTCACCCGAAGGTGTTCGGCGGAATTCTGCAGAACCGCGACCTCTGGGAGCACCAGCGCGACGCCGACCTCTATCAGATCGGCGGGATCGATCTGGTCGCGGTCAATCTCTATCCGTTCGAGCAGACCGTCAGTCGCGACGGCGTGACGGTCCCCGAGGCCGTCGAGCAGATCGACATCGGCGGCCCCTCGATGCTCCGCGCCGCGGCGAAGAACCACCGATGGGTCGTCCCTCTGTGCGATCCGTCTCTCTATCCCGCGTTCATCGAGGAAATGGAACGCGGAGACGGCGACGTCTCCGACGAGTTTCGGCAGCGGGCGGCGGTGGAAGTGTTCCGGCGGACCTCGGCGTACGACGCCGCGATCGGGGCGTGGCTCGGCTCGCGCGACGGCGCGGCCGGCGAGAAGCTCCCCGACGCGCTCGATCTGCGCCTCCGGAAAGCGCAGGACCTCCGCTACGGAGAAAACCCACAGCAGCGCGCCGGGTTCTACGTCGCCTCGGATGCCTCCGCTCCCTTCCGGCAGCTCCACGGCAAGGAGCTCTCGTACAACAACCTGATCGATCTCGACGCGGCGTGGAGCGTCTGCAGCGCGTTCGAGGAGCCGGCCTGCGCGGTGATCAAGCATACGAATCCGTGCGGCACGGCCGTCGGGGCGAACGCGGCCGAAGCGATCCGTGCGGCGATCGAGGCCGATTCCGTCTCGGCGTTCGGCGGGATCCTCGGCGTGAACCGCGAAGTGGACGCCGCGGCAGCGGAAGCGGTCGGCGGCCTCTTTCTCGAGGTGATCATCGCGCCGTCCTTCTCGGACGAGGCGCTCGCGAAACTGCGCGCGAAGAAGAATCTCCGGCTCGTCGTCGCGGAGCGGATGGAGCTTCCCCTCCTCCTGCGAAGCGCCGCGGGAGGCGTCCTCGTGCAGTCGCCGGACGCGATCGAGGCGTCGAGCGCGTGGAAAGTCGTGACGCGCCGCGCACCGACGGACGAGGAGCGGCGCGCCCTCGCGTTCGTCTGGACCGTCTGCGCGCATGTGAAATCGAACGCGATCGTGATCGGCCGCGCCGATCGGACCGTCGGAGTCGGCGCAGGCCAGATGAGCCGCCTCGACTCGGCGAAGATCGCCATCATGAAGGCGACGTCGCTGACGCAGGGGTGCGTCGGCGCCTCCGACGCGTTCTTTCCCTTCCGCGACGGCCTCGACGTGCTCGCCGACGCCGGCATCACCGCGATCGTCCAGCCCGGCGGCTCGGTGCGCGACGAGGAAGTCATCGCCGCCGCCGACGAGCGCGGCCTGGCGATGGTCTTCACCGGATCGCGCCACTTCAGGCACTGACCATGAAGGGCTCAGCAAACGACATCCGGATGATCGTCTCGGACCTCGACGGGGTCTGGACGGACGGCAAGATCATCTACACGGGAGACGCGCGGGAGACGAAGGAGTTCAACGTCCGCGACGGACTCGGCGTGCGGCTGGCGCAGGCGGCGGGACTGCAGGTCACGGTCGTGACGAGCCGGAAGTCGAAGGCGGTCGAGCGGCGGTGTCGCGAGCTCGGGATCACGGGGCTGATCCAGGGAGCGGCGGACAAGCTGATCGAGGTGCGGAAGCTGCTCCTGACGTGCGAGCTCGAGCCGCACGAGATGCTCTACGTGGGAGACGATCTTCCCGATCTCGCCCCGATGACGCTGGCGGGGATCAGCGCGGCGCCGGCGGACGCGGCGGCCGAGGTGCTGGGGAGCGCGGACTGGCAGCTCGCCTCGCGCGGCGGCGCGGGGGCGTTCCGCGAGCTCGTCGAGCGCCTGCTCCGCGCGCGCGGCGAATGGGACGCCGCGGTCGAGCGGTTCCATGGCGCGAAAGTCGACATTCAAGGCATTTAAGAACGACGCGATCTACGCGGGCCTCCGCGCGGCCGCGGCGCTGGGACGGCGCCTGTCGCTCGATCGCGCGCGGCGGTGGGGACGCCGGACGGGCGCCCTCGCCTGGCGCGTCGTCCCGCGCGAGCGGAAGAAGGCTCTCCGCACCCTCGCCGTCGCGTTTCCCGATCTCTCCCCCGCCGAGCGCGCCGCCATCGCGCGGCGCGCGTTCGAGCACCTCGGCGTCTCCCTGTTCGAGATCGCGTGGCTGCCGAACCTCGATCGGGGTGCTTTCGAGACGACCACGCGATGGGAGCACCTCGACCGCTTCCGCCGCGCCGCCGACCTCGGGCGCGGCGTCGTCCTCTTCACCGGCCATTGCGGCAACTGGGAGTGGATGGCCGCCGCGATCGCCCTCGCCGGATTCCGCATGAACGTCGTCGCGCGGCAGATCTACGATCCGCGCGTGAACGATTTCATCGTGGCCTCCCGCGCGGCCTTCGGCGTGCAGAGCATCGGGCGCGGCTCGAGCGCGGCGGCGCGCGAGATCCTCCAGACGCTCCGCGCGGGCGCGGTGCTCGGCGTCCTGATCGATCAGAACATCAAGGTCGAGGCGGCGCAGGTGCCCTTCTTCGGTGTGCCCGCGCCGACCCCGATCGGTCCGGCGCGCCTCGCCATCCGCTCCGGCGCCGTGGCGATCGCGGGGTTCATCCGCCGCGAACCGGACGGGACGCAGGTCATCCGCTTCGAGGAGCCGGTCGAGACCCGCGAGGACGACGACCCGGTGGAGCTCACCGCGGCGATGACCCGCGCGATCGAAGAGCAGATCCGGCGCGTGCCGGAACAGTGGGTGTGGATGCACGATCGGTGGAGAGTGAGAGCGAGATAGGACCGATATCCCCTACCGCCGAAACAGATTCTTCGCCACGAACACCACGTTCGCCGGCCGTTCCGCGAGCCGCCGCATGAAGTACGGATACCACTCGCGCCCGAACGGGATGTAGATCCGCAGGCGCCACCCGTCACGCACTAGTTTCTCCTGCAGGTCGCGCCGGATCCCGTACAGCATCTGGAACTCGAACGCCTCGGCCGGGATCTTCTTCTCCTGGGCGAAGCGGATCGTCGCATCGATCATCGCCGGGTCGTGCGTGGCGATGCCGTGGTAGACCCCGCTCTCGAGCAGCACCTTCATGACGCGGACGAAGTTCGCGTCGACGTCGGCTTTGTCCTGGAACGCGATCGCTGCCGGCTCCTTGTACGCCCCTTTGCACAGGCGGATCCGGGTTCCCTCGGCGCAGAGCTGCTCGGCGTCGCTCAGCGTCCGGTAGAGGTACGACTGAAGCACCGCGCCGACGCGCCCGCGGTTCTCGGGTTTGGCGTGAAGGCGGCGGACGAGGTCGAGCGTGCGCTGCGTGTAGTCGCTCCCCTCCATGTCGACGCGAACGAAGCTGCCGACGCGCGCCGCGTGGGAGACGAGCTCGTCGACGATCCCCGTCGCGAGATCGGGATCGACGTCGAGTCCCATATGCGTGAGCTTGAGGCTGACGTTCGCGTCGAGATTCCGTTCCGCGATCGCGTCGAGGAGCTCGTGATAGAGCGCGGCGCTCTCGCGCGCCTCATCGGCGTTCGTGACGTTCTCGCCGAGGTTGTCGACGCTGACGCTCATGCCGGCGCGATTGCACTCGAGGGTCGCCGTCAGGGCGTTCTCGACTTCGGTGCCGGCGACGAAGCGCTTCGAGACGCGGTTGCCGATCCTGGAACGCTCGGCGCCGGCGCGGAGGGACTTGCTCTCGGACAGAGCGATGAAGAGGGCGCGAAGCATGCGCCGCGGTTTCTACCACAGTGTGGGCGCGCCGCAATGTGGGCGCGCCGTCCCGGCGCGCACCCTTTCAC
>JBOGJQ010000218.1:0-4540 GCA_050745405.1 Thermoanaerobaculia bacterium
CCCCGGGACTCCCGCGCCGCGGCCGCGGCGCGGATTACGAGAACCCGCCCGATCCGGGAGCAACGCGCTTCGCGCGTGCCCCCCGGCTTTTCTCCGGCGCCCTTCGGGCGCGCGTAACGACGGTCCAACAAGGCGCCGGCCGCGAAGGCCACGCCACCGATCAACGCCAGCGGCCACCAGCCGCGGCCGACGCGTCTCTCGAGCTCGACCGTGTGCCTGCCCGCCGGCACTGGAACCGCGGCGAACATCCCGTTGACCTCGAGCGGACGGATATTCTCTCCGTCCAGCGTGACGCGGAGCTCGGGCGTGATCTTTTCCGAGCCGACGAGGAGAAACGGGACGGCGGCATCCGTCCGGATCACCGCGCGCGCGGACGTCCACTCCGCGATCTGGAGCGTCGCACGGCGCCGGCCCAGCGGCACGTCGCCGAGAGCGGTCAGCTCTTCGGGCGCGTCGCTTCCCGTCAACACGGCCTCCGTGCGGTAGTCGATGGATTCGTCCGCGAGCATCGCCTCGAATGGCATGCGCCGCATCCTCCAGACGGCGTAGAACCGCGGAAGCACGTCGAGGTTCTCGAAGATGCGCCCGTCGGGGAGAACGGTCGAGAGAATCACGGGCGACCGGACGCGCCCGTAAGCGACCCCGCCGCTCTCGCCGCGCGGCATCGTCCCTTCGAGATCGAACGCCGTGACGCGCACGAGGAGCGCGTTGCCCGGCGCGGCCCACGGCTGGACGGGAACGTACAGTTTCGGGCTCCGCCGAAGCTCGTGCGCGGAGATGCGGCGCGCCCAGAGGCGTCCGCCCGTCTCGGGACGGACCAGCTCCACGGTGACGGCACCCGCCGCGCTCTTCGGATCGATGGCGTCGATGTTCAGATCCACGGCCGTCATCCCCTCGACGACGTCGACCTGGATCGTGAGAGGCGCGCCGGGGCGGAGCGGCGTCGAACCCGCCAGCGTCTCGCTGATCTCGCTGCGATCCATCACGCGCCAGCGGAGGATGTCGATGGGCGGCTGCTCCACGAACCAGCGGACGTTCAGCGCCGAGACCAGCGGGTCCGTCAAGTCGAACGTGAGGCCGTTGAACTGGATCACCGTCCCGCTGCCGCCAAAGCTGCCTGGGGCGAACCGCTCCAGGATCGCCCGCCACCGTGCCTCGGATCCGAAGTGGCTTCGGATGTCCTCGACCCGCATCAGCTCCGCCGTGTTGGGCCAGAGATAGTCGAAGAACGGCGCGATGCGCGCGGGGCCTTCCTGCCGCCGGAGAAAGTCGATCGAGGGCGTGGACGGAATCGTCGCGAGCTCGGGGCGGATGTAGGGGTAAAACCGGACGGCGAAGATCGCGAGCTCGATCGCGACGACGGCGCCGGCGACCCAGACCGTCGCGACGCGAGCGCGCCGCAGCGACGCGCGCCGCATCCACCCCTCGATCAGACGAATGCCGCTGGCGGCGAGAAATGCCGCGGGCAGCGGCAGAAGGTAGCGGAGTCGCGCCACGGGCGAATAGCGGATGCCGGGGATCCGCCCCGCCGCGTCCACGAGCGTTTCGCTCGCCCCGAAGATCACGACGAGCAGAGCGACGGAGAGTCCGATCCAGAACAGACGCGAGCGGTGGCGCCGCGCGATGCCCGCCGCGACGAGGACCAGCGTCGCGATGCCGAGATAGATGGTCGACTCGACGAAGTTGTTCGAAATCCCGAGCTCCGGATCGCCGGCCCACCGCTTCTCCGCGGGATCGCCGAGCCGGTAAGGATTCAGGAAGCCGAGAAGATGGCCGGCCGGGAAGGTGCCGAGTCCGGCCGAGGCGACGGTCGACCGCCCTTCGAGATATCCGCTCCGCTCGAGGAACGCGGCGAACGGCGCGAGGAATGGCGCCGCGAGCAGAAGCGCGACGAGCGCCGCGGCGGCGAACCGCGCGACCTCGCGAAGCGGAACGGACCTCGTCCGGATCGCGAGCCAGATCGCGTACGCGACGGCCACCCACGCCCCGTACAACGTGGTCGACGGATATCCCGACAGCCCGATCGCGAGCGCCGTCGCCACGACAGCGACGAACGGCGTTCTCTTGCCGTGGAACGCGCGCGCCACGATCCAGAGCAGAGCCGGATAGAACACCGTGGCGTTCGTCGACTGCCACAGCCACCACACCGAGTAAACCCCGGCGGTCGCGAAAACGGCCGCTCCGATCGCGGCACCGCTTTTTCCGAGCCTCTCCTCGCGCAACCATCCGTACGCGAGAGCCCACGCGACGACGAGCTTCGCCGCGATGATCCCCGAATACGCGAGGATCAGCGGCAGGAGGAGAACGGGAACGAAAACGACCGGCGAGAGGACCGCGCCGCCCGCCGATCCCCAGCCGGGAAGGCCGCCGCCGACGTACCGGATCCAGTGGAACGACGCCGGGTCGTCCTTCATCAGGCTCCAGTGCGCGAGCCACGACGACGGGGCGTCGTTCAGGATCGGGTTCTGCGCGCTGCCCGCGTGGAACGCGCGCCACGGGTAGTGCTGGTAGATGACGTCGTTCGGCGAGAGGACGCGGCCGAAAAAAAGAGACGGGACGAAGAGAAGAAACAGCACCATCCCGCTGAGGGCGAGCGCGAGACGATGCTTCCGAAGGCGGCGCCGCAGTCCCCGGGACCGCCGCCGCATCGCGCTCTCTGCCTCCGCCATCGACCCGGACTATACGGGACTCGGCCGTTCGGAGTCAGTGGGCGGATGGGTACAATGCGCGCCGTGCCGGTCACCGTCTTCATCGCGGCCGATGTCGATCCCGAGCTTCTCGAGCGTCTCGGGCGCGACACGCGCTTCGCCGTTCGCCACGAGCCGGCAACGGACGAGGAAGCACTCGTGCGGGGCGTGCCCGGCGCGGAGATTCTCGTGACGCGGCATTACAACAAGATCACGCGCCGCGTCCTCGACGCCGGCGACGCGCTGCGGGTGATCGTCCAGGGGACGAGTGGCCTCGACAACGTCGATCCGTCGTGGGAGGAGCGCGGAATCCGCCTGCTCGGAGTGCCGGGCGAGAACGCGAACGCCGTCGGCGAGCTCGCGATCGCTCTCATGATCACGCTGACGCGGACGGTCGCCTCGTACGATCGGACGATGCGCGGCGGGACGTGGGATCGAAGCGATTGCGCCCGGCGCCGCGAGCTTCGCGGCCACCGCATCGGCATCGTCGGCCTCGGGCGGGTGGGCGGGCGGGTGGCGCGCCTCGCCGCGGCGTTCGGCGCTTCGCCGGCAGCGTACGATCCGTACCTTTCCGAGACCGAGATGCAGACCCGCGGCGCGGCGAAGGTCGACGAGCTCGACGCCCTCCTCGAGGCGAGCGACGTTCTGACGCTGCACGTCCCGCTCACCGGTGAGACGCGCGGGATGCTCGACGCATCGCGGATCGCGCGGCTGCCGCGCGGGGCCGTCGTGATCAACACGGCGCGAGGCGAAGTCGCCGACGTCGACGCGCTCCTCGGCGCGCTCGCCGAAGACCGCCTCGGCGGCGTCGCTCTCGATGTCTACGACCCCGAGCCGCCGCGCCGCACGTGGCCCGACGATCCGCGCCTCATCGTGACTCCGCACATCGCCGGTTGCACGGGCGAGGCGCGCGCGTCGATCGGCATCGCCGTTTACAGGAGGATCTGCGAGTCGCAGGGACTCGCGCCGTTGAGCTGATCATGGCCGTTCTCATCCGCAATCTTTCCCAGATCGCGACGCCGCGAGGCGTGCGGTCCGTCTCCGGCGCCGCGATGCGCGACATCGTCATCGTCGAGAAGGCCGCAATCGTGATTCGCGACGGACGCATCGCGTTCGCCGGGCGCGAGAGCGAGATCGACGATGCGCTCCGCGCGGAGATCGACGACGACGTCGACGCCGGCGGCGCGACCGCGATCCCCGGCTTCGTCGATTCCCACACCCACCTTCCCTTCGCCGGCAGCCGCGAGTCGGAGTTCAACCGGCGGCTGCACGGAGAGAGCTACGAGGAGATCGCCGCGACCGGCGGCGGGATCCTGTCGACCGTCCACGCCACGCGCGCGGCGAGCGAGGAGGAGCTCACGACGATCGTCCTCGCGCGGACCGCGACAATGGCCGCGCACGGCACGACGACGGCCGAGGCGAAGAGCGGCTACGGTCTCACCACACCTTCTGAGCTGCGCCAACTACGAGCGATTCGAGCGGCGAGCGAAACATCGCCTGTACGGCTCGTTCCGACCTGCCTGGCCGCGCACGAGTTCCCGCCGGAGAGCCGCAACAGCGAAGCGGCGCGCGATCGATGGCTCTCGGCGATCGTCGAGGAGGTTCTTCCCGCCGTGGCGGAGGAAAACCTCGCTCTCTTCTGTGATGCGTTCGTCGAACGCGGCGTGTTCACCCGCGCCCAGGGCGAACGAATCCTGCGCGCGGCCACCGCCCACGGAATGACACCCCGGCTGCACGCCGACGAGTTCTCCGACAGCGACGGTGCTGCCCTCGCCGTCGAGCTGAGCGCCGCATCGGCCGATCACCTCATGTACGTTTCAGACGCTGGAATCAAAGCGCTCGCGCAATCCGAT
>JBOGJQ010000219.1:0-6659 GCA_050745405.1 Thermoanaerobaculia bacterium
GGTCCCGGCTGTGCCGCGAGACTCCCTCGGCAGAAATCTCCTCCTCGTTCCGTTATCGCGGACGTCGATGCGTCCGTTCGTCCCCTTTCTCGCCGCGTTCCTTCTCTTCGCCTGTTCTCAGGAGAGCTCCGCGCCGGCAGTCGAGGTGCACCGGTCCCGTGACCTGGTCGTCCTCTCGAGGGAGCTTCCGGCCGAAACAGCCTTCGCCGTCGTGGGCCTGAGGACGGAGCCCGCGCGCGACGACGGAGCGGCCGATTGGGATTGGGACTTCGGGGATCGTCAGCTGGAGATCCGCGCCGGCGTTGCCCGGCGCGAGTTCCGCCTCACGGTCCGGAACCGCGGCGCGACCGTGCGCGAGCTGCACGCGCGCATCGAGTACTTCGGTTCGGGAGAGATGCTGCGCCGCCGCACGCTCGACAATCTGGTGGTACCGCCCTTTACCGAGCGCACGTGGATCGGCTCGGTCTCCCTCGCCTCGTCGGTCGAGCCGTCGCCTCTCGTCCGTGTCCTTCCCCGGACGGAGCCGTTCGAGGAAGAGCCGCCGCCGAACGGGGCGTTGAAATGAAAGGTATGTATCATGGAGGTCCGATGCGCAGAATGACGACCCTGGTCCTGGCTACGCTCTTCGTCGCGGCGCCCCTCGCCGCGCAGACCGCGCAGAACGGCGAACGGAAGCTCCTGAGCCCTCCGGCGACCGCCGAGGGGACGATCGCCGGCAATACGATCGTGATCCACTACAGCGCCCCGTCGATGCGCGGCCGGAAGATCATGGGAGGCCTCGTCCCGTTCGAGAAGATCTGGCGGACCGGCGCGAACGCCGCGACGACGCTCATCACGCAGGCGGACCTCCGGATCGGCGATCTCGAGGTGCCCCGCGGGACCTACACGATCTACACGATTCCCCGCGAGGACGAGTGGACGCTGATCATCAATCGCCAGACCGGCCAGTGGGGAACGCAGTACGACGAGGCGCAGGACCTCGGGCGCACGCCCATGAAGGTGAGCGCGATCGATCCGGCGGTCGAGCTGTTCCGGATGGAGATCGAGCCGGTCGCCGGCAAGCGGGGCGTGCTGAAGCTCATCTGGGAGACGACCGAAGTGAGCGTGCCGATCGTCGTTTTGGATTGATCGTCCACAGATGACACAGAGAGTTATCCACAGATTACACAGATTTACACAGATTTTTCTTGTCGTATTGGTGCTCGGGAGGGTCGTGCGCGAATCCCAGCTTCAAGTAATCTGTGAAAATCTGCGTAATCTGTGGATAGCTTCTCTGTGAAATCTGCGGATCGAAACCAGCGCGCGGGCGCTCAGTAAATCACGACCTGATCCCCCACGCCCGCCATCTCGTACAGCCGCTCGATGTCCTCGTTGTGGAGCCGGATGCAGCCGTGCGAGACGGCGCGCCCGAGCTGGGAGACCTGCTGGGTTCCATGGAGAGCGTAACCATCGCCGAGGTTGAGGCGGTGGGTGCCGAGGACGCCGTCGTACTGCCGCTGGCGCGTTCCGATCGGCGGGATGACGACCGCCCCGCCCGTCACGATGAGCTGTCCCGATGGTAGCGGGACACCGTTGCGCATCACGTTTTTCCCCTGCACGTACAGTCCGCCGATGCTCTCGCCGTGATCGAGCCGCACGACCTCGAGGCCTTCCGACCGCGCCTGCTCGACGAAGTGCCAGTCGGGCGGGACCCACACCGGATCGGTCTCCTTCGACAGGATCTTGAAGCGGCCGATCGGTGTCCGAAAGACCATCGTCCGTCCGCCGGCGCGCAGCGTCGTGTTCTTGCCCGTCGAGCAGGCGGCCTCGAAGACGAGCTCCCCCTTCCGGTGCGCGTACACCTTGTTCTCGGCCGTCGAGACCGTAATGACGAAGTCCGTATCCTGCAGCTCCGTGATCCGCTGCTCGCTCGTCGCGACTTCCGATTCGAGCTGAGTGACGGCCGCGGCGCTCCGGTTCATCTCCCGCCTCAGGCGCTCGATGTTCTCCTCCATCCGCTCGGCGATCGCGCGATCGATCACGCGGACGCGATGCAGACGCGCCGCATCCGCCAGGGTGATCCCTTCGGATGCCGCAGCGTACGTGCCGAGTCCGAGCCCGAGCACCAGCAGGGCCCACGAGCCGAAGAGTCCGATCCAACGGGGCATGCTCTCTCTCCTCCAAATCAGAAAATGTAGACCTTCGTCTGCTTGTGGATCCTCGGCCAGATCGCCCGAATCGCCTCTTCGTCCGCGACCATGATCGATCCCGGCTTCGGTCCATCGAGCGGGCTCTCCTCCGCCGGCGGCGTGTGGATCACGTACCCGTGCGGGAGCTGGATGACGAATTGCCCGAGGCCATGCCGGATCGTCGGGCGCTCCGAGGGAGGCGGTTCATTGCGCATCGCATAGACCCACTCCGGGATCCGCCACCGGTGCCCCGCGACCTTCCCCTCGATCCGGAACGCTCCCTTCACCGGCACGAACGTCCACGCCGTCTTCCCGTCCGGCGATCTCACGTGCGCTTCCTGCCCGACCAGGATGTCCGCCTCCCTCAGCACGGCATCGGCATAGTGGAAACGCAGCTTCTTCGCCTCCGTGTCGACCGAAAGGTAGAAGTCGTCCGATTTGACGTTCTCGAGAAACTGCATGCGGCTGTCGAGCTCCGCCTCGAGCTCCTCGCGCGAGAGGTCCATCTCCGCGAGCTCTTCCTTCAATCGGTTCACCTGTTCCGGCGTCCGCTCCTGCTCCATCAGGACATCGGCGTACTGCCGGTGCACCCACTCCCGATGGAAGCGGGCGAAGGCGATCCCCGCGACGGCGACGAGGAGGATCGTCAGGTTGAACCAGAGCGCCGGGCGGGGAAATCGCCTGCGGTCCGTGTCCCCGGCACGTTCGCCGGACCGTCGATCGGGTCGAAATAGGGCCATTTGCTCGAGACGTCCGTTGCAGCTACCGGCTAAAAATGCCAAATCGCTGCCAGTCGAGAGCGGCTGCGGCAGTTGCCATTCGTTTGCCTTTCCGGCTCAAGCGCGATAGAAACTCGGCGCTGCTTTCAATCCAGATTCCGGAGGGGCTCATGCGGAACCCGCTTTCCCGGTTCGCCACGGTCGCGCTCGTCTTGTGCGCCGTCACGGCCGCCGCCCAGGACATCGCCTCGTTCGAGAAGCGCATCACGGTCGAGACGCTCGACAACGGCCTCACGGTTCTCGTTCTCGAGCGGCCGGAGGCGCCCGTCTTCTCGTTCTTCACGCACGTCAATGCCGGCTCGGCGCAGGAGGTTGCCGGGATCACCGGCCTCGCGCACATGTTCGAGCACATGGCGTTCAAGGGGACACCGGAGATCGGGACCAGCGACTGGGAGGCCGAGCGGAAGGCTCTCGAGAAGGTCGAGCAGACCTACGCGGCGTACGATCTCGGGCGCCGCCACCCGCTTGGCGCCGACCCCGACCGCGTGGCCGAGCTGGAGAAGGCCTGGCGGGCCGCGATGGAGGAGGCGAACCAGTACGTCGTCTCCGACGAGTTCAGCCGGATCGTCGACCGCGCCGGCGGCGTCGGCATGAACGCCTTCACGAGCTCCGACGAGACGGGCTACTTCTATTCGCTCCCCTCGAATCAGGTCGAGCTCTGGGCCTATCTCGAATCGAGCCGCTTCCTCGAGCCCGTCATGCGCGAGTTCTACAAGGAACGGGATGTCGTCATGGAAGAGCGGCGCATGCGCGTGGAGAGCCAGCCGACCGGACGGTTGTTCGAGCAGTTCATCACGGCCGCCTTCATCGCACATCCCTACGGCCAGTCCGGCATCGGCTGGCCGTCTGATCTGCGGAGCTTCTCGGCGACCGACGCCGAGGAGTTCTTCCGGACCTACTACGTGCCGGCGAACATGACCGTCGCCGTCGTGGGTGACGTCCAGGCCGAAGAGATCCTTCCGGTGATCCGCGATTACTTCGGGCGGCTCCCCGATACGCCGCCTCCCCCGCCGCTCCGTACGGTCGAGCCGCCGCAGACGGCCGAGCGCATCGTCGTTCTCGAGGACGTCGCGCAGCCGTTCTACATCGCGGGCTACCACCGGCCGAGCGTTCACCATTCCGACGACGCCGTCTACGACGTCATCCAGGACATCCTTTCGTCCGGACGGACTTCGCGCCTCTATCGGTCGCTCGTGCGCGACAAGAAGATCGCCGCGGCGGCGGCGGGCTTCACCGGGCTTCCCGGGGAGAAGTACCCCCACCTCTTCGCCTTCTTCGGCGTTCCGACGCCGGGGCATACGACCGAGGAGATCCAGGAGGCGATCGAGGAGGAGATCGAGCTCCTGAAGACGGAGGACGTCTCGGAGGAAGAGCTCGAGATGGTCAAGATCCGGCGGAAGGCGAACCTGATCCGGCAGCTCGGCAGCAACACGGGTCTGGCGATCCAGCTCGCGATCGCGCAGGCGCGGTTCGGCGACTGGCGGGAGCTGTTCCTCGAGATCGACGCGATCGAGGCCGTGACCGCGGCGGACGTCCGCCGCGTGGCGAACGAGGTCTTCCGCGAATCGAACCGCACCATCGCCCGCCTCGTATCGACCCGCCCCGCGCAGGCCGCCGCTCCCCAGCCGGCGACGACCGACCCCGAAGGAGACCGCTGATGCGCACCCTGAGACTGGCTCTGCTTTCGTTTCTTCTCGCCGCCTTCGCCTTTCCGGCGCTCGCGCAGGTCGTCGACGACTGGCGCGACATCGATGCGCCCCCGCTCCGCAAGTTCGAGGTCCAGCAGCCGAAGCGGATCGAGCTCCCGAACGGCATGGTCGTCTTTCTCCAGGAGGATCACGAGCTCCCGCTCGTTTCGGGCACCGCGATCGTCCGCGGTGGCGGCCGCGAGGCTCCCGCGGATAAAACCGGCCTGATCGAGATCTACGGTGAGGCGTGGCGAACCGGCGGAACGGAGTCGCGTACGGGCGACGAGCTGGACGATTTCCTCGAGACGCGCGCGGCGAAGGTCGAGACGGCCGCGGATGACGACTCGACCTCCGTGTCGTTCAACACGCTCGTCGAGCAGCTCGACCCGGTCTTCGACGTCTGGATCGGCCTGCTCAGGAATCCCGCTTTCCGCGAGGACAAGATCGACCTGGCGAAGCGGCAGCTCAACACGGGCATCGCGCGCCGCAACGACTCCCCCACCGCGATCGCCCGGCGCGAGGCCGCGAAGCTTCTGTGGGGAGCCGACTCTCCGTACGCGCGGGTGCCGGAGTACGACACGGTCGCCGCCGTGGATCGCGAGGATCTCCTCGCGTGGCACGGGCGGTACGTCCACCCGAACAACATCATCATCGGCATCTCGGGCGACTTCGATGCGCGACGGATGGAGCAGCGGCTCCGGCGCGCCTTCGGATCGTGGAAGCGCGGCCCCGAGGCGCCCCTTCCCGACATCGAGCCGGCGCCAACGCCCGGCGTCTACTTCGTCCCGAAGGAAGACGTCACCCAGAGCACGATCGTCCTCATCCACCCCGGCGCGCGGAAGGACGATCCCGATTATCACGGGATCCAGCTCCTCAACGAGATCTTCGCCGGAGGATTCTCCGGGCGGCTGCTGAACCGCATCCGCACGCAGCAGGGGCTCGCCTACAGCGTCGGCGGCGGGATCGGCACCGGATGGGACCACCTCGGCTCGTTCCAGGTGACCATGGGCACCAAGAGCGGCTCGACCGTTCAGGCGATCGAGTCCCTCTACACCGAGATCGCGGACATCCGCGACAATCTCGTCGCGCCGGAGGAGCTTGCGTTCGCGAAGGAGTCGATCCTGAACTCGTGGGTGTTCCTCCGCGATTCGAAGGAGGAAGTGCTCGATCAGCGGATGACGCTCGAGTTCCACGGCTACCCCGCCGACTTTCTCGAGCGCTATCGCGCGGGGCTCGATCTCGTGACGATCGAAGACATCCAGCGGATTGCCCGCGAGCGCATTCATCCCGACGAGCTGGCGATTCTCGTCGTTGGCAGGGAGGAGGATCTGGACCAGCCGCTGTCGTCGCTGGGCGAGGTGAAGGTCCTCGACATCACGATTCCGGAGCCTGGAGCCTCCGAGGACACGACCGAAGAGCCGGTCTCCGAGGCGGACGCCGCGGAAGGACGCGCGCTTCTCGAGAAGATGCGGGCGTTTCTCGGCGGTGACGCGCTCGCGGGAGTCGAATCGATCCGGACTCAGGCCGAGGTCGACGCCGTCACGCCCGCGGGGCCGATGCACATCACGCAGACGATGACCCTCGACTTCGCCCCGGCCCGGTTTCACCAGCGGATGCAGATGCCGATGGGCGAGATGCAGATGGTCCTCGCGGGCGAAAGCGCCTTCATGAAGGGACCGATGGGGACGCAGGACCTTCCGGCATCGATGCGGGCGAATCTGGCCGGCGAGCTATGGGTCGATCCGCTCTTCCTGGCGAAGAACCTCGACGATCCGCGGGTGACCGCGACCGCGCAGGGGACGGAGACGATCGACGGCGTCGAAGCGGCGAAGGTCGCGGTCGATGTCGACGGGACCGCCTTCACGCTCTGGATCGATCCCGCCACCGGCACGCCGGTGCAGAGGGCGCGCACGTCGATGGCGATGGGCGAGCAGGTGGACGAGGTCGTCCGCTTCTCCGACTGGAAGACCGAGGGCGGGCTCCGGTACGCGTCGAAGCTCGAGATCACCGGCAACGGCGAGCCG
>JBOGJQ010000220.1:0-2524 GCA_050745405.1 Thermoanaerobaculia bacterium
CGCTCACTCCACGCGCAGGAGAGCGTCGCCGGAGGCGTTGTCGGTGATCACGACGAACGGCATGACGGAGCCCGTGCCGGAGATCACCTCGAACTCGACCTGAAGGTCGTGGAGGTCCGGGAGGGACGCGTCGCGGCTTTCGCCGAAAAGCGCGTGGCCGAGGCGGTCGACGAGGAGGACCTCGTTGGGCCCGAGCGCGAAATCGCGTCCGAGGAGCTGGCTGATCGGCGAGCGGCCGTCGTGCAGCCAGACCGACGCGCGGATGGTGGCGGACTGGCCGGAGGTCTCGACGAAGCCGAAACCGGTGCGGAACGTCCCGGGCGTCTGCGCCGCGATCGTGGCGGCGGTCGGGTCCTCGAGCGCCGCGAAGCGCTGCGTCTGCCCGAGACGCAGTCCCGTCGTGTCGCGCACGACGGGAAGCGACGTGACCGAATCGAGAGCGCCTCCCGCTCGTCTCTCCGTGCGTGCGGCCGCGACGATCTGACCCTGCAGCGGCGCGATCGTGAGTGAACCACGGCCGTTCGATCCGCGAATGCTGCGGACGACATCGGGCAGATGCAGGGTTTGCCGCGCGGAGACGGTGACATTCATCTCGTTCCGCGTGCCGGCGACGCCGACGAGCGCCAGCCGCACGATCGCTTCGCTCTCTGATGGATTGAAGAGCCACAGCGCGGTGGTCGCGGAAGACGATGTCGTGGCGTTCGTTCCGCCGCTCGGCCGGCGCACCGTGCGCCGGCGCGACGGTTCTCCTGTATCCGACTCGACGAGCGGAACGCGCGCCGCCTCGTCGAGCGCGAATCGCTGAACCCGCCGCGCATCGACGGTCGTCCACCGATCGTCGTCCGGCCCCGCGATCACGCGGCCGTAGGCAACGACTCCGCCCTGGTCACCCGAGTGGGTCACGAGCGCCGTCACGGCACCCGCTGGAACGGCATCCTCGAGGACGACCGAAGCGAAGGCCTGGATTTCCGCCGTCCGTGGCGTGCCGGTGGGAGAGCCGCCGGCGTCGAGGAACTCGACGGTGACCGACGCGGGCGCCCCGGTGGTCTCCTGGACGACGATGTCGGTCGTGATCGGCGGAGCCTTCGCGACTCCGGTGAGGTAGGCGACCTCACCCGGACCGAGCGCGCGATCGGAGCGGAAGATCGGAATTTCGCCGAGCCTCGAGCTCCCGCCGCCGAGCCCGAGCAGCTTTCCCTGGAGAACGAGGTTGCGCCAGTCGCGCGTCCGGAACTGGAGCGATCCGATCTGCGGAACAGTCGAGCCGAACACGGTCGGCACCACGTTCGCGAGGGTGACCGACGTCGACGTTCCGATCGACGCGAGCGTCGCGACCGTCACCTGCGTGCTTCCCGCAGGCGCGTAGTACGCGCGCAGATCGGTGATCGGAGTCGTTCCGTACGAGTTCGCGACGGAGACATTCGACGCGAGGCGGTTTCCTTCGAGGATGCTCGGAATGCCGGGCGCGAAGAGCGCGATTTCGCCGGCGCCGAGCGGCGGGATCGCCGACGAGCCGGTCGGCGGGCGGAGAACGTCGACGACCGTCACGAGAGTCGTCGAGACGCCGGTCGATCCGTCATGGATTCGCTTTTCCAGGGTCGATGCCTGCTCGCTGCCGCCGTCGACGTAGACGAGCCGGATCGTGCCCGTGAGCGCGCCGTCGCCCGGCGGGCGCCGCGACCGAACGACCGTGAAGTTCGCCGTGCCGATGCTCCCTGGGTCGATCCCGATCGGCTCGTTCGGAATCGCGATCCACGGGACGTCGGAGACGAGCACGCCCGTGAGACGCGCCGTGCCGACGTTGCGGAACCGGGCCGTTCCGACGGAGTCCGTTCCCGGGAGGCCGCTCAGTTCGATCCGGCTCGTCACCGCCTCGGCGACCACCGTGCCGGCGGGTCGAGCGACTGACAGCAGCGTCACCGTCACATAGAAATCCTCGGGGACGCCGCTCCCCTCGGCGAACACCGCTCCCCAGTACGAGCCCGCGGGGCGCCCGCTCACGCTGCTGAGCGTGACGACCTGCGTCGCTCCGCCCGCGAGAGTGAACTGGGACGGCGAGAGCGTGAAGAAGCCGCCTTCACCCTCGAGCGTCAGCACGGTCGATACGTCGCCGAAGTTCGTCAGCGCGAACGAATCGGTGCCGGCCGGCTGTCCGTCGATCTGGACGAGCCCCTCCGGCGAGGCGGTGACCGCGATCTCCGCCGGCGCGACGGTCGGCATGCCCGTGATCGCCTCCACCGCGTCGCTCGGTTCGCTCGCGACGAGATTCCGCTGATACCCGTGCGGGTGCGTCACGGCCGTGACCGTGACGAAGTACCTCTTCGACGGATCCAGACCGCGCACGACCGCGGAGGTGATCTCCTTCGACGCCGTCGTCGCGATCGCAACCGGCGGGCCGCCCGGAGACGTCGACGCCTCGAGCCGGTAGCCGCCCTCGTCGCCGAGGTAGCGGATCGGCATCCATTCGGCGACCAGGCTGCGGTCCGTCACGGCCGTGATGCGAAGCCCGACGGGAGTGACGGTC
>JBOGJQ010000221.1:0-9198 GCA_050745405.1 Thermoanaerobaculia bacterium
GCGCTGGCTCGTCGACATCGGCGAGCCGCTTGCGGAAGCCCGGCTGAAAGCCGTGGCCGTCGAATGTCATAGCGCCGCGCACGAAGTCGGCGCGCTCGCCGCGCTCGTCGACGATCTTCCCACCGACCGCGACGACGTCGCCGCTCGCGCCGTCGATCGCGCGGACGAGCGTCTCGAGCCATCCGGGCTGCGGAACCGCGTCGTTGTTGAGAAGAATCAGCAGGTCCGATTCCGACGCCTCCGCGCCGATGCGAACGCCACCGGTGAAGCCGCGGTTCGTCGCCGATCGGAGGAGGCGCACTTCCGGATGGCGTTCGCGCACGGCTTCGGCCGTCCCGTCGGTCGAGCCGTTGTCGACCACGGTGACGTGAAGGCGCGAGACCTCGGGCGGGATCGTCTGCGCCGCGACCGCATCGAGCGCGCGAAGCGTGTCGGCGCGGCCGTTCCAGGTCACGATGACGACGTCGGCGGACGGCATCAACGCCCTCCCCGCAGGACGCGTCGCACGCGCCGGAAGAGCGGCTCGGCGCCGCCCTTCAGCTCCGGGACCTCGACCGTGAACGCATTCCGCGTCGGCTCGTGCCGTGGCTGGCGGCAGAACGCGAGGAGCGGCTCGAGGAGGCGCGGCCACTGGTGATCCCGCGCGAATGCCTCGCAACCCGCGACCACACGCTCGTAGCCGTCGCGATCGCGCAGAAGTTCGAGGATCGCGGCCGCGTATGCCGATGGTTCCTCGCCGCGCACGACGCGTCCCGCCCCGTAGCGCTCCACGATCGAATCCGTGCCGCCGGCGGAGCTCGTCACGACCGGCAGACCGCCCCAGAAGCAGTCGAACATCCGCGTCCTCATCGCGAGGTCCGTCTCGAGCGAAGGGCGGAACGTCAGCAGGGCGAGGCCGAATCGGTCGTAGAACGCGCCTCGCTCGTCATAGGCGACCCACGGCTCGAACCGGACGAACGACGATCCCTCGCGCTCGACCTTCTCGCGCAGGCGCGCGAAGAGGCTCTGCGGCGTCGATTCGGCGTTCGGATGATGCGTGAACGTGAGCGACAGAGCCGGTTCGTCGCGTCGCGCGATCGCGACGGCATCGACGGCCAGCATCGGGTCGTACCAGTCGTAGACGGCCCCGAAGAAGATCGCGCGCGCGTCGCCCCGCGCCGGCGAGCGGCGCGGCGGCTGGACGCCGAAGGGAACGATCCGGAGAAGTGACTCGAGCGCCGGATCGGCCGCGAAGAGCGCCGGGTTCACGCGGCCGGCGGCGGCGAGAAGCCCCGTGTAGAACAGCCGCTGCGCTTCGGACGCGCAGAGAAAGAGATCGCCACGGCGGAGAGACCCGAGGAGCGTCGCATGATCGTGGCGGAACACGCGTTCGCCCAGCTCGTCCCAGTAGTGAAAGTTCTCGACGAGGTAAGGGTCATAGAGATCGACGACAGTCGGGCGCTCGACGCCGTACGCGAAGAGCTCGTTCGTGGCGTGTCCCTGCACGACGACGGCCTCGGCGCGCGACGTCGCCTCGCGGATGTCGAGCGGCTGGAGCGGCCCCGAGCGGCACCCTTCCACCTCGCCCGCGTCGGGGCTGAGCATCTCGACCGTGTGACCGTCGGCGCGCAGCGCGCGCGCGAACTCGAGAAAGCGGATGCCGACGCCGGCGGGGTGGCGGTGTCCGAGGCGTTCCGGGCAGACGAGAAGGACGCGGGTCACTTCCTACCCCGGATCCGCTCCACGGCGCGATGGAGCCGCCAGGCGCGCGTCCCGTGCATCTCGCCGATCAGCGAATTGAGGCGGGCGATCTCTTCATAGAGCTCGGTCGAAGTGGCGGCGCTCTGCTCGATCGCCGCCTCGAGCTCGCGGACGCGAGCGTCGAGACGTCCGCGATCCGCGTGGAGCGCGTCGATATCGGCGTCGCGCCGGGCGATCTCTTCGCCCAGATCCGTCACCCGCGCCTCGAGCCCTTCGGCGTGCGCGTGTGCGCCGCCGAGGCTCGAGACGAGCGTCTGCTTGTCGCGCTCGAGGCGCGCGATGTCGGCCTCGAGGTGTCCGCCGCGTCCGAGCTCTTCGTGGAGGCGGTACGCCGCGAGCGCGGCGCTCTCCTTCATCGCTTCGAGCCCGTGAACCGCGCGCTCCGGGTCGTCGAGAAGCCCGTGCTTCCGCCACACCTTCAGCTTCGCCTCGACGTATGCGGGCGAGCCGGCGGGGCTCCGCAGGACGGCCGAGTCGCCGCCGGCGAAGTGGCGGATCTCGCACGTGACGCGCGGCACGCGCGCGAGCGGACCGCGCTGCGCGAGGCGGATGATGAAGTCCCAGTCCTCGAACAGGTCGAAGTCCGGGTCGAACCCTCCGGCCGCGAGGAAGTCGTCGCGGCGGACGAGCAGCGTCGGCAGCGGAACGTAGTTGTCGAGAAGGAGGAGGTCGGGATCGAACTCCCGAGCGTACGTGCGGCGGCGTTCTCGCGCGACCTGCGCGCCGCCGGCGTCGGTCTCGTACACGACCGACACGGCGTCGGTGTACCACCCCTTCGCGTCGCGCTCCTGTGCGGCGTGGAGGAGAAGGGGAAGATGCTCGGGATAGTAGAGATCGTCGTCGTCGAGGAACGCGACCCATTCGGTCTTCGCCGATTCGACCCCGCGGTTCATCGCGTGGGACCGCCCGCGCCCGCGCGCGTCTTCGATGACAGTGACGCCAGGCGTTTCGGCGACGGACGCGGCGACGCCGGTGTTCCCGTCGTTCACGATGACGATCGCCGCCTCGGGCGCGCTCGCGCGGATCGACGCGACCGCCTCCTCGAGGAGCCGCGGACGTTCGTGCGTCCGGACGATCACGGTGACGTCTGACGTGACGTCGCCGGCAGGTTCGATCGATCTCCCGCGAAGCATCGCCTCGAGCTCCGAGACGGCGTGCGTCCGGAGCCACGCGGCGTCGGTGACGAAGTACGCCTCGGCGTGCCGCGTGTCGGGCGGGAGCGTCATCGTGCGGAAGCGGTTCAGCCCCAGGGCGAACGCGGCGTAGTCGCGCTGCGCCTGCTGGCTTTCGTGCTTGCGGATCGCGCGCTCCTTGTCGCCGGCGACGTCCGACACGTCGACGAGGACGTTCGGCCGGATCGGATGTGTGATCTCCATGAACGCGATGCGCGCGACCGCGAGCGCCGCCGCCAGCTCGGCGTTCCGCTGCACGAGCGTCAGGAATCCGGCGGCGAGGGCGGCGTGGTCGGGATGGATCTCGATCGGGCTCGGGAGGACGATGAGATCGGGGCGTAATTCGAGGAGGCGCTGCTCGAGGATCGCGACGAACGGATCGAGGTCGTGACCGAGGAAGCGGTCCGGAATCCGCAGGAACTCGGCGGGCGGAGCGCCGAGCTCCGCGAGTCCGGCGTTCGTCTCGGCCTCCCGTGTCGCGACGTATTGCTCGCGCGGAATGGACCCCTTTTCCGCTTCGCCGCCGTCCGTCGCGACGATCACGTGGACCCGGCGCCCCTCGCGCGCGTGCAGCGCGACCAGACCCCCGCAGCCGATCACCTCGTCGTCCGGATGCGGCGCCAGAACGAGGAGCTTCTCTCCCCGCAACGGCTCCGGAGAGAACGGAAGCAGGTCACGCTCGACGAACCGCATGCGGCAAGCATTATTACGCATGCCCGGCGGAACATATAATCGTGGGAACCCATGCGGGAGGCCATCGCCGTCGTTCAGGAGCTCACGCGCGCGGTGATGCGCGACAGGACGGCGGCGGATCTGATCCGGACGACGTTCCGCGTTCTCACCGGCCCCGTGCCGTTCGACCTCGGCGTCGTCGTCATGGTCGAGCAGAACCTCGACGTCTACGTCTGCCGGCCGCCGGACGTCGAGGATCCTCTCAGCGACCGCTTCGCCGGCGAGGTCCGCAAGATCGTGCAGGGCGTCCTGAACGTCTCGTTCGGCGAGACGGACCTGCTCATCCAGGGCAACTTCCCCGATCTCCCGGCGCAGGAGATTCCCGGCGACGTCTTCGCGCGCTCGATCGCCGCCCCGATCGAGCAGGAGAGCCGGATCGCCGGCGTCGTGATCCTCTTCCGCCACGCCGACTTCGCGCCGGAGGCGGAAGGCCTCCTCGAGTTCGCGGCTTCGCAGATCTCGCTCGTGCTGGGGCGGATCCGGATCACGGAACGGATCCAGAACCTCGCCGACACGGACGAGCTCACCGGGATCTGGAACAAGCGATGGCTGCGGCGGCAGCTCCCGAACGAGATCGAGCGGTCGCGGATCTACGGCGTTCCGCTCTCGCTCGCGATGTTCGACGTCGACGATTTCAAGATGATCAACGACCGGTGGGGTCACGTCGTTGGCGACGTGCTCCTCTCCGAGCTTTGCGGTACCGTCCGCGAGACGCTGCGGCCGCCGGACATGTTCGCGCGGTTCGGCGGCGACGAGTTCGCCGTCGTCCTGCCCCACAGCGATCTGTATGGCGCGCGCGCCGTGGCGGATCGCATCCTGCAGCGGACTCGGGCCCTGCGCCTCTTCGTCGGCGAGGAGATCCGCTGCACGGTCTCGGTGGGCATCGCGACCTACGTGCCTCCTTCGATGACCGCGGCGGAGCTGATCGAGCGCGCCGACGAGCGCTTGTACGAATCGAAGCGGCTCGGCAAGGACCGCGTCACCTGGTGAGGAGAGAGATGAAGCTGCTGGTTGCGAACTGGAAGATGTACGTTCCGAAGGAGGGTGTCGATGCCTTCATCGACGCGCTCCCTCGCGACGGGCGCGAGGGGCCGGCGCTCGGCATCGCCCCGCCCTTTCCGTACGTCCCGCAGGTGCGGCGCGCGGCGGATCGGGCGCGCGGGATTCTCGTCGGAGGACAGAACTGCTCCGATCAGCGCGAGGGAGCCCTGACCGGCGAGGTCGCGCCGGGGATGCTCCTCGACTGCGGCGCCGAGTTCGTGATCGTCGGGCACTCGGAACGGCGGACCCTCTTCGCTGAGAGCGACGCTCTCGTCGGGCGCAAAGTGGCTGCCGCGATCGAAGCCGGGATCCGGCCGCTCCTCTGCATCGGCGAGGATCTCGCGACGCGGGAAAACGGCGGGACGATGGCGCTGCTTTCGCGTCAGCTGGACGCGGTTTTTCAGGCGCTTCCGTCCATGCCGCGCGAGCTCTGGATCGCGTATGAACCGGTCTGGGCGATCGGGACGGGACGGAACGCGACCCCGTCGATGGCCGCGGAGGCGCACCACGCGGTCCGCCGCCTCGTGACCGACACCTCCCGGGGCGGGACGGAGGCGACGATCCTCTACGGCGGGAGCGTCAAGCCCGCCAACGCCGGCGAGCTCGCCGCCGAACGGGAGATCGACGGGTTTCTGGTCGGGGGGGCGAGCCTGGAGTCCGCGAGCTTTCTCGAGATCGCGAAGGCGTTGGCCTAATGTGGCCGGGGCGTCCCGCCCCGGAACCCGCTGTCCCGGCGGCACGAAGGCTTCGGTTCCGGGCCGAGACGGCCCGGCCACAGACGGGAAGATTTTCCGCCCCCACCCGGTTGTCCCAGCGTCGGGGAACATCCCCCTTCCGGAGTGTGATTTGGTTTATCTGATCGTTACGATTCACGTCATCGTCAGCCTGTTTTTGATCCTCGTCGTCCTTCTCCAGCAGGGGAAGGGGGCCGACCTCGCCGGCGCGTTCGGCGGGGGAGGATCGCAGACCTTCTTCGGCGCGCGCGGCGCGACGACGATCCTGCACAAGCTCACGGTGGTGGCGTTCGTCACGTTCGTGCTGACGTGCCTCGCCCTCGCGATCCTGCAGGCGCGTCCGCGCGGCTCGGTCATGGCGGATGCACCCGCCGCGGCTCCGACCGCGCCGGCTCAGCCGGCCGAGGCGCCGCAGCCTGCGCCGCAGCAGTAACACCCAGTCGAGCTCGCTCGACGCCTTGCCCAAGTGGCGGAATTGGTAGACGCGCACGTTTGAGGGGCGTGTGGAGCAATCCGTGCCGGTTCGAGTCCGGCCTTGGGCACCATCCATGAAGGCCCGCGAGAGATCGCGGGCCTTCTCCATTTCCGCATAGAATCGGCCCCGGAGGAATCCCGATGACCGCCACGCCACCCGACGGAAAAATCGAACTGCTTCGAGGCGTGGTCACCGACCTGCTTCGCGCTCTCAAAAAGGGCGAGGGCGACAAGGACAAGCGCCGGCAGGTCGAGGACTGGCTCCGCACCCTCGCCGAGAAGTACCCGGAGTTCCAGATCGAGAGCGGGCTCCGCGACTACTACGTCGCCGAGGCGGAGCGGCTGCGTCGCGACTACGACGCGGCCCCCGATCTGGTCGACCGCCTCAACCTCGGGCGTTCGGTCGAGTCGTATCTCGACAAGGCCGCCGAATACGCGCGGCGTGCCGAGGAGCAGTCTCAGGAACGCTCGCAGGAGCAGTCGACTCGAGTCGGATAGAATCGCCGGCCGTGAAAGTCCTCATCGCGAATCGCGGCGAGATCGCGGTCCGGATCATCCGCGCCTGCCGCGAGATGGGCTTCCCCACCGTCGCGGTCTATTCGGAAGCGGACCGCGATGCGCTTCACGCGATCAGCGCCGACGAGGCCGTCCTGATCGGCCCCGCTCCGTCCGCCGAGAGCTACCTGCGTACCGATCGCATTCTCGACGCGGCGAAGAAGACCGGTGCCGAGGCCGTCCATCCCGGCTACGGCTTCCTCGCCGAGAACGCCGATTTCGCTTCCGCCTGCGTCGAGACGGGACTCAATTTCATCGGCCCCTCGCCCGAGTCGATCCGCGCGATGGGATCGAAAACCGAGGCGCGCCGGAGAATGAAAGCCGCGGGAGTTCCGATCGTGGCGGGGCTCGAGAACGCGGCGGCGAACAGCGACGAGATCGCCGCGTTCGGGCGCGAGGCGGGCTACCCGATCATGCTGAAGGCGAGCGCGGGCGGCGGCGGCAAGGGAATGCGCGCCGTGACGCGCGAAGAAGACGTCCGCGCGGCGTTCGATCGCGTCCGCAGCGAGGCGGAGGCGTTCTTCGGCGACGGTTCGGTCTACGCCGAAAAACTGGTCGCGTCGCCCCGCCACATCGAGGTCCAGGTGCTGGGAGACCGCCACGGGAACCTGATTCACATCGGCGAGCGGGAGTGCACGCTCCAGCGCCGGCACCAGAAGGTCGTCGAGGAATGCCCCTCTCCCGTCGTCGACGCGAAGCTCCGCGCGCGACTCGGCGAGGCGGCGGTCCGCGCCGCGAAGGCGGTCGATTACTTCTCCGCCGGGACGATCGAGTTCCTGATGGGGCCCGATCGGGAGTTCTACTTCCTCGAAATGAACACGCGGCTTCAGGTCGAGCATCCGATCACCGAGGAGGTGTACGGAATCGATCTCGTCAAGGCGCAGCTCCGCGTCGCCCTCGGCGAGCGGCTCGCGGTGCGGCAGGAGGACGTCGTCCCGCGCGCGCACGCGATCGAGTGCCGTGTGTACGCCGAAGATCCGTATCGGAGCTTCGCCCCGTCGCCGGGAACGATCCGGTTCCTGTCGCTGCCGGAGGGGCCGGGCGTGCGGAACGACAATGGCGTCTACGAGGGTTACACGGTGCCGCTGCATTACGATCCGATGCTCTCGAAGCTGATCGTCGCCGCGCGCACGCGCGAGGAAGCGATCGCGCGGATGCTGCGCGCCCTGCGGGAGTACCGCGTCGACGGCATCGAGACGTCGATCCCCTTCTACTCGGCGCTGCTGAGTCATCCCGACTTCGCCGCGGGACGTTTCGACACCGGCTTCATCGACCGCTTTCTCGCCGAGTCGGCGATCGAGGAGGCGTCGGGGGCGCTCGTCGATGCGGCGATCGCCGCCGCGGCGATCCTCGCGTTCGAGGACGCGCAGACGGTCACGCTTCCGCGCGATGAGGAGTCGCGGTGGCGTCGGGCGGGGCGCGTCGAAGGGACGCGGAGGATCGGCGGGTGAAGTTCATCGCGCGTCACGACGGGGAAGAGCGCCCCGTCGAAATCGACCGCTGGGGCGCGGGATATCGCGTCCGCCTCGGTGACGTCGAGACGATCTACGAGCTCGTTCGCGCCGGCGAGGCGCTCCACACGCTCCGCCGCCCGGACGGCGCGCAGGAGCTGTTCGTCCATCAGCGAGACGGCAACGAGTACCGCATCACGCTCGCCGGGCGGACCGTGCACGTCACGATCGTCGATCCGCTGGCGGCGCGGCGCGCGACGCGGGGCGAGGAGGCGGGCGGCGAGGCGACCGTGAAGGCCATCATGCCGGGGCGCGTCGTGCGCATCCTCGTTGTGCCCGGAGACGAGGTCCGCAAGGGAGCGGGCCTGCTGATCCTGGAGGCGATGAAGATGGAGAACGAGATCGCGGCGCCGCGCGACGGGCGCGTCGCCGAGGTGCACGTCGAGAGCGGCGCGACCGTGGAAGGGGGAGCCGCCCTCGTCACCCTGGAAGAAGAGACATGATCGTTACGGCCAAACTCGACTTTTCCGCCGCCCACCGCCTGCACAACCCGCAGCGCGACGCCGCCTGGAACCGCGACGTCTACGACAAGTGCGACAACCCGGCGGGCCATGGGCACAACTACATCCTCGAAGTGAGCGTCGAAGGAGAGATCGATCCGGAGACGGGGATGGTGATCGACCTCAAGAAGCTGAAGGATATCGTGCGCGAGCGCGTCGTCCACAAGGTCGACCACAAGAATCTCAACGAGGACGTCGATTTCCTGCGGGGCGTGATCCCGACGGCGGAGAACCTCGCGCGGGCGTTCTGGGAGCAGCTCGCCCCGGCGATCACGCGCGGGCGGCTCTGGCAGATCGTCCTCCAGGAAACACCGCGAAACTCGGTGACGTACCGCGGTCACTGACCCACGTCCGGCACCCCTCCGGGGTGCGGATTCGTTGTCGGTACGCGGTGACCGGGGGTCTTCGACCCCCGGCTACGCGTCCGCGACCGCTTCGCGGTCGTTGGAGGCGTCCCAGACGGTTGGACGCCGAAGGGTTCCGGCGGGTAGGACACCATTGGACGCCGGAGGCGGTGCGACGCTTGGGACAGCATTGGACGCCGGAGGCGCTGCGACGCGTAGGACAGCATTGGACGCCGGAGGCGGTGCGACGCGTGGGACAGCATTGGACGCCGGAGGCGTTGCGACGCGTAGGACAGCATTGGACGCCGGAGGCGCTGCGACGCTTGGGACACCATTGGACGCCGGAGGCGCTGCGACGCGTGGGACAGCATTGGACGCCGGAGGCGTTGCGACGC
>JBOGJQ010000222.1:0-4462 GCA_050745405.1 Thermoanaerobaculia bacterium
GCTCGCGGAGCCCGGCGACGACCTTCCGCACGTCGGGCTCCGTCGTTCCGAATCGGGAGAGGACGATCGCGAGGACGTCGGGATCGGTGGCCGAGCTGTTGAATCCGACCCGCCCTTCCTTCACCTCGCCGATCAACATGTCGACCGTATCGGGCGGGACGGCCAGGCCGGCGGCCTCCGGCCGCCAGCGCGCGCCTTGGGCGCGCGAGAAGCCGAGCACGGGCACGGGCACGGGCGCGGGCACGGGATTCGGGCGCGGGCACGGGCGCGGGCACGGGTTCAGGCGCCGAAGGCGCCCCGGAATTTGGCCGGGCGCGCAAGCGCCCGGACCCGAGTGCCTCACTCGATCTCCAGCCCCGAAGGGGCGTCGGCACTCCCGCTGACCAGACCCACCGCGAGATTCTTCCCGCCCCAGGTATCACTTTGCCCAAAATTCGACACTCCTTCAGTGTGAGGGAAAGTTCCATCCGTATCGCAGTCCTGTCGTACCTCGGCGAGTGTGAATTCGCCGAAGCTCCGCTTCCGCAGGCGAAGGAGGTCGCCGCGGTCCTCGGCATCAGCCGCCAGACCCTCTATATATGGTTCCGGCGTGAGCTCGGCGTGCTGCCACGCGACTTTCTCCGCGGCTGGAGATTACTGCGAGGGCGCGCCCTCATGAGCCATCTTCCCGTCGAGGTCGCTGCCCGCCGCTCCGGCTTCAGCTCCGCGGCCTCGTTCCGTCGCGGCTACAGGAGCGTCTTCGGAAGAACGCCGCGGAAGCGATAGCGAGCCCACCAGTATTGGACAAATTGTGCTCTTGGCGGCCGGCCGCTGCGAGCTTATTTTGTTCGGCCGCCGGAGCGATAGCGAAAGAACGAAACAGAGGCGTGCCTCTTCGTCTGTCCGGAAAGGAGCAACCCGTGAAGTGTCCGCTCGTTTCTTCAGCGCACCACTTGATTGGCGCCTTCTTCAGGCCGCGCTTGGGCGGGATCCCGGCGCACCGACGACGAACAGCGAACGCCCTCTGGCTTTCCGCGCTCCTCGCGTTCCCGATCGCCGCGGCGCCGGCGATCGAGGTGACCGCCGAAACCGTCCGCGTCGCCGGGGTGTCGCCCGGCGCGAACGTCGTCCTCTTCGGCCTCACTCGCCATCCCCTCGAGTTCGAATCGCGTGTTTCCCGCGTGACGAACCTCGTGCGAGATGAGGATGCCGACGGCGTCGTGGAGGTCACGACTCCGGTACCTCTGAAGTCGGTTTGGTTCGCCGTGGACCTTGCGACGGGCGCGCACGCGACGGCAACTCCTTCCGAGTTCCGCCTTCGCGAGCTGCCGGTTCGCGCGCTGCTGCGGTCGCACCTCGCCGCGGGCCGAACATCGCTCGATCCCGAGCGCGAGCTGTTCGACATGGTCGTCGTCCGGCCGGGCGGCGGCGCCTGGCACCAGACGGTCGGCGACGGCGGCCGGTACGACGGCGACGGGAGGCCGAACGGTCGCGCTGCGGTGTCCCTCACACGACTCGCTCCGATCGTCGAGGGTACGCCTCCGCCCGAGGCGCTCGCTTCAGGTGACGTCGTCTTCATCGTCGATGCCCATACGATGCAGGCCGTCGCGACGACGATCCGGTGAAGGAGCGAGCCATGAGAACGTACGCGCTTCTCCTCGCTCTCGTCGCTACCGTCGCTCTCGGGCAGCAGCACCCGAACGCCGAGCGCGGACGCCCGCCCGGCGCCGTGTTTCAGGACGAAGCGATCGACGCGATCAACCTCTTCAACGGAAATCTCACCGCGACGATCCCTCTGTCGCAGACGTATCGAGTGGGCCCGACTCTCTCGTACTCATTCGCGCTCCGCTACACGGGCAACGTCTGGGATTACGAACAGCAGTGCTACGGCGGAAGCTGCTATACGCAGGCGATTCCGGACCGGCGGAGCAACGCCGGCATGGGCTGGCGTCTCTCGATGGGACGTTTGATTCCGCCGACCGACGTCACGAACGAGACCGGAAGCGAGTCCCTCTGGGTTTACGAGAGCCCCGACGGTCACGACCACGTCTTCTATCCGACGCTGCACGAAGAGACGCCGGTCACGGGCGTCTGGTACTCCCGGAATGGCACGTATCTGCGCCTCCGCCAGGTCGGCGCGACGTATCTGATCGACTTTCCGGATGGCACGACGCACACGTTCGACTCCGACGGTTACCTCATGGAGATGCGCGACGCGGTCGGCAATTACGTGCGCCACAACTACACATGGGGCATCGAAGGACTCGTCCGATGGACGATCACGGACGGGAACACGACGGAAGGCGACACCCGAACGCATTCCGTCGATTACACGATTCCGTCCGTATGCTCCTGCGGGGGACCGCCGTTCAGCTGTTCTTACCAGGGGCAGCTTCCCACGACCGTGACGCTGGCGAGCTTCAACGGCCAGCAGACGGTGTGGACGCTGTCGTATACAAGCACGTGCATCGCGCGCGGCCATGGCCACAACGACCCGAACGTCTCGAGCACGGCCCGGATGTTCTTTCTGACCGAGGCGCGCGTCACACAGCCGAGCACGATCCAGCAGCGGTACGCGATGACGCAGGACGTCACGATTCAGTCGTACGTCACGAGCGGCTTCGCCACGGGACTGCTCCAGCGTCTGGAGCTCCCGACGGCCGGACGGATCGAGTGGTCGTTCGCGCTGAACTCGTTCAACACGCGTACGGGCGGCGTCCACCGCTACCAAATCCCGGGCGTGAGCCAGCGGCGGCTCGTCGATGCCGGCGGTCAGATCGTCGGAACGTGGACGCATGCACACAATCCGGCGTCCGCGATCACGTGCGGTGGCGACAGCAGCGGGCCGCGATACATCAGCAAGGACGTCACCGATCCCGCGGGGAACACGACCGCCCACTATTTCTCGACCTACTGGCTCAATGAAGGGTGCACGAATGCGGAAGGGTGGACGCCGTACGAGTACGGGTTGCCGATCGGAAGGCAGGCCTCGCATGGCTCGCGGTACGTCTCCACGATTGCGCTGCAGGCCGGGACGACGCCTAAACGCTCGACGTACCTTCTATTCGAGCGCGACGCGACCGGCGGCGGAGCACCCGGAACGACGCTCAGCTACATCGACGCGAACCAGCGCCTGAAGGGCTCGCGCGTCGTCTTCGACGACGACGCGGGCCGCTACGCCGATGACGAGCGGTCGAACTTCGACGGCCTCGGGCACTACCGCACATCAGTCACGAGCGGTACGTTCGGCGCCGGCAACGACCGGACGACGACGATCAACTTCAATCCGAGCGCCGGGACGTACCCCGGCTCGTTCACGATCCCCTCGAGCTCGGGACCGTGGGTCCTCGGCACGTATGATTTCGAGCAGGCGACCGAGGGATCGTTCACGGAGAAGCGGACGTACTGCTTCGACGCCACGAGGGGATCGCTGCTCCGGAAACGGACCCTCGCCGGGACGACGGAGGCTGCGAACGATCTCGTCACGCGGTACACCTACGCCGTCGCGGGACAGGCCTCGCCCGGGCAGAGGATTCGCGAGGAGTACTTCGGCGGGGACGTGCAGGTGCTCGGAACGGGCAACCTGTGCAGCCTCTCCCTTCCCGCGCCGCAGTACCGGATCGACCACACGCATCAGTACGGGACTCTCGAGACGTCGCGCTACGTCGACTCCAGCGGGAACCCGCTCTCGTTCTACACGGTCAATCAGGACATCGATCCGAACACGGGCCTCGTCGTCCGCTCTCGCGACACGTCGGGAATCATCACGAACTACGAATACGACGGGCTCGGGCGGCTGACGCTCGCGAGACCCGAGACGGGGCACGGTGCTGCGACCAAATACATCTTCACTCAGGGGACGGCGACGAGCTCGCCCACACAGGTCGTGCAGGTCTGGAACAACGCCCTGACGACGCTCCTGCGGGAACGGCAGTCGATCTACGACCGCTTCGGCCGCCTGGTGAAGGAGAAGGGACGCTATCCGACGGCCACGGGGCTCGCATGGAACACGACCAGGACGACTTACAACGCTCTCGGGTGGACGACGGCGGTATCGTCGACCGAGGCGGCGGACCCGCCGGTCCATGAAACGCTCTATGTCGATCACGACATGTTCGGGCGCCCGGGGAAGATTCGGCCGCCGGACGGCGACCTGAGCACCAGGTATCACGTCACGACACTTGCATACCAGGGAGCGCGGATCGTACAGCGGACGAGCAGCGTTCGGACCGGGGGCGACGCGACGAACCTCGTCGAGACGCCGGTCACGCGGACCGAGGAGCACGACCGTCAGGGTCGGCTGTGGAAAGTCACCGAGCCGTCGGGTCCGAACAATGAGCTGGTGACGACGACCTGCACCTATGACGTCGCGAACCGGCTCCGGCAGGTCAGCATGCAGGGGACGAATGCGACCCAGACGCGGACGTTCAACTATGACGGACGGGGATTTCTGCTCTCGAAGACCGAGCCGGAGATCGGCGCG
>JBOGJQ010000223.1:0-7276 GCA_050745405.1 Thermoanaerobaculia bacterium
CCGACGGCCGAGGTTCCCGTGACGAACCTCCATCGCGACGAGATCCTCGCGGCGGAGGCGCTCCCGATCTCGTTCTGCGCCTACACGCCCTGTTTCCGGAGCGAGGCGGGTTCGTATGGGAAGGACACGCGAGGCCTGATCCGGCAGCACCAGTTCGACAAGGTCGAGCTCGTGAAGTTCACGCTGCCGGAGGACTCCGCCGCCGCGCACGAGCAGTTGACGCGCGATGCCGCCGCCGTCCTCGAGGAGCTCCGTCTCCCCCACCGCATCGTCACGCTGTCCACCGGAGACATGGGATTCGCCGCGGCGAAGACTTACGACATCGAGGTGTGGCTCCCGGGACAGGCGGCGTTCCGCGAGATCTCCTCGTGCACGAACTTCCGCGACTTTCAGGCGCGGCGCGCGAACATCCGCTTCCGCGGCGAGAACCGCCGCACGGACTTCGTCCACACGCTGAACGGATCGGGTCTGGCCGTCGGCCGGACCCTCGTCGCCATTCTCGAGAACTACCAGCAGGCCGACGGATCCGTCGTCGTGCCGGAAGCGCTCCGCCCTTACATGGGAGGGGTCGACCGCATCGGCGTGTGAGACGCGGCGGTCGCCGGGCGGGCAACCGGCCGGCGGCGCGCGGGAGGCGCTTCGAGTGCGCCCGTCACGACGACCGCGAATCCCTGCCGCGCTGCCGGGGCGACGCGGTGCGCGAGGACCCGCAGCCGCCATGTGCCCGCCGCGGCCGCGTCGAAGGCGACTCTCTCGACGTTGTTCATTCGATCGAACGGCGCTCCCGTCACGGGGCCGTTGCCGGCGAAACGTGATCCGTCGGGCGCGACGAGCTCGAGATCGAGGTCGTGCACGAGCCCGCCCGCGTTCGCGGGCGCTGGGGGATCGGTCCAGACGAGGGCGGCCGCGATCGGACCGCCCGTGCTCTCGATCTCTATCTCGACGATCTCTCCGTCAGCCAACCCCCCCTGGTCGGCGCGATCGACGACGAGGAGTCTCCGCGACGATCCGGGAAGCGGAAGAACGTCCTCGAGAACGGGGAGGCCGAATCCCTGCTCGAACGACGGTGTCGGCGCCGAGATCGTCCGGCCGGACGGTGTATCGACGAAGGGGACGCGTCGCGCGGACGCGACGAGCGCCGCCTTCACGAGCGCGGCCGACGGTGTGCGCCGGTCGCGCTCGCGCGGCTCGCCCGTCGGATACCGTCCCTCGCGAAAGTACTGCCGCACGATCGCCGCGGCGCCGGCGACGAGCGGCGCCGAGTACGACGTCCCGGCGGAGACGGCGATCGCGCAGTTCTCGGCGCCGACCGCGCCGTCGGACAACGCCCCGTAGACAAACGAAGGCGCGACGAGGTCGGGCTTGATCCGCCCGTCCGCCGACGGCCCGCGCCCGCTCGCCTCCCAGATCACGGAATCGTCGAAGTCGAGGGCGCGCGTGCCGCCGACCTGGATCGCGTTCTTGGCGACGCCGGGGCTCGTGACCGTTCCGCTTCCCGCCTGCCCCGCGTTTCCGGCGTTGAAGACGACGACCATGTCGGGATGGGCGTCGACGAACGCGTCGACCTGATGCGCGAGCGAGCCGTAGGCGGCGACACGGTCTCCCCACTGATGCGTCTGCACGCGGGCGCCCTGCGCGTACGCCTGGTCGAGCACGGGCGTGAGGTCGCCCGGCGGGCAGCCGAGGCCGGGCAGCGCGCAAGGGTGCGCCGGCCGGTACCCGGTGTCCTGGATGACGAGCTGCGCGCCGGGGGCGACACCGTCACCCGTTGCGATCGCGCCGTACGGCGGACCATCGCCGGCGGCGAGCGACGCGACGAGAGTCCCATGCCCGAAATTGTCGAACGCGGCGCCCCCCGCCGCGGGATCGTCGCAGCCGAACGCGCCGGGGTACTGCTCGCAGGAGAAGAGAAAGTCGTAGGCGATCACCTTGCGGCGCGCCGGATCAATCGAGGTTCCTTCGACGCTCGTGTTGAGGGGCGGCAGCGATCCGTCGGCCTCGGCGAACTGGCAGGCGTCCGGGTCGATTCCGGTGTCGACGACGGCGACGATCTCGCCGCGGCCGTCGAGTCCCGCCTCGAGGAGCCTCATCCGGCCGAACGGCTGGCCGGAGTGGATGACGCGAATCGCCGTCTCGTCCGCAAGGAGGGGAAGGGCGACGAGAGCGAGGAGGGCGAGTCGTCGTGCCACGCCACGGGCGAACGCGCCGGACCGGGCCGGCATTTCGTCAGTGCACGAACTTGCGCCGGTTGCGGATGTAGTCCGCGAGGATGTACTCGCCGAGCCGGTCCGTCGACGAATAAAAGGCGCGCCCTCGGTTGATCCGCGAGAGCTGGTCGACGAAGTTCACGAGCATGCGATCGGTCGCGAGCATGAACGTCGTGATCGGAATGCGGGCTCGGCGGCACTTCTCCGCCTCCTCCAGAGTCCGGTTCACGATCTTGATGTCGAGTCCGAACGAGTTCGTGTAGAGGCGCCCGTTCTCCCGGAGCGCGGACGGCTTGCCGTCCGTGATCATGAAGATCTGCTTGTTCGCATGCTTCCGGCGGCGGAGGATCGTCTGCGCGAGCTCGAGTCCCGCCTTCGTGTTCGTGTGGTACGGCCCCACTTCGACGTAGGGGATCTCGGAGATCGGTACCTCGCGCGCGTCGTCGCCGAACAGGACGACGTCGATCGTGTCCTTCGGATACTTCGACAGGACGAGCTCCGTGAGGGCGAGGGCGACCTTTTTCGCGGGCGTGATCCGGTCCTCGCCGTAGAGGACCATGGAGTGGGAGATGTCGATCATCACGACGGTCGCGCACCCCGAGGCGTGCTCGGTCTCGCATACCTCGAGATCGTCCTCGGTGACGACGATCTCCCGCGTCGGGTCGCCACGGCGCGACGCGTTCTGGAGCGTCCGGATGCCGTCGATCGACATCGGGTCGTCGCCGAAGCGCCACGGGCGCGTCTCCGGCAGGCGCTCGGTTCCCTCGCCCGCGTACGGCGTCGCGTGATACCCGGCCACCGATTTCTGCAGCCCACCGAAGATCTCGTCCAGCGCGTCGCGGCGGATGGCGCGCTCGCCCGCGGGACCGAGGACGACGCGGCCGCTCGCGTCCTCGCCGAAGAGGTTCTCCTCGCGGAGCTGCGCGAAGAACGCCTCGAGGTCGACGCCCGGCTCGATGTAGCCGCGCTCCTGGAGCATGCGCATCCAGCGCATCGCTTCCTCGACGTCGCCGGAGGTCTGCAGAAGGAGCTGGTTGAACAGGCGGCGCAGCCCCATCTCGGCGAGCAGGCGCCGGATGAGATCGGGATCGAGCCAGGAGTAGCGGTGGCGCATTTTCTCGAGATAGGACGAATAAGACGAATAGGACCTATTTCGTTCTACGCTCCCCCCTTCCTCACCTTCGCCACCCATCTCGCGATCGCCGGGCTGTTGGGAAGCACCTGCTTCGCTTCTTCGAGCGCCTCGAGGGCGTCGCCTTCGCGAGAAAGGATGAGCAGGATCTGGACCTTCAGCTCGACGAGGCGCTGGTAGAGAACGAGATCGGGATGCTCCTGTGTGCCGAGAAGAGAGAGCGCGCGGTCGACGAACTTGAGCGCCGTCTCCGGCTTCGATTCGTTCAGCGCGTCCGCGGCGAAGCGCTGGAGCATGCGCGGCGAGTCGCCGAGAAACGACTTCGCCTCGACGAACTGCTGCAGCGCCTCGCGCAGGAGCGCCTCGGTCGAGGGGAACCAGCCGTCGCGGATGATGCGGTCGATACGCCGCTCGAGCTCGTCGCTCAGGTCCGCCGTCACTCTGCCCATCATTTCACCGTCCGCAGGATGTTGAACTTGATCATTTCGGAGAACGTGATCGTCGAGTCGAGGTCCTCGCGGGCGAGCCGGAGCGCCTGATGGAGACCCTCGAGGACGAGCTCCATCGCGAAGGCGCGCTCGCGGGCGTGCCGGGGGCGGAACCAGCGGTCGGCGATCTCGCCGAGGGCGGGGACGCGCTCGAGCTCGCGCGCGTAGTCGGCGAACGGCTGCTCGTCCGAGAGCGTGACCTTGTTTCCCTCGAGAAACCAGGCGACGACCGGCTCGTAGTCCGCGGCTCCCCCCGGCGTCGGGCTCTCGTCCTCGTCGTCAGCTCCGGGACGCGTCCGCCCGCGCTCGATCGGAGGGAACCGCTGCGCGAAGAGGCGTCCCACGGCCGTTCCGACGAGCTTCTTCGCGACGACTTCGGCGCCCTGCTGCTCGCCCTCGTACACCATCTCGACTTTTCCCGTGATCGCCGGGAGGATCATCTGGAGGTCGGCGAGACGCGGAAAGACCTCGCGCTCCCCGGTCAGCGCGGCGCGCCGCTCGAGGTTCGACTCGAGGATTTCGATCGCCGAGATCGCCATGCGCGCCGAGACGCCGGAGGACTGGTCGACCAGCTCCGACTCCCGCGCGGCGAAGGCGACACTCTCGACGAGCTCCCGGACGTAGTCGGGGATCTCGATGGCCGCTCCGGTGCCGTCGCGCCCGAGCCACGCCTCCTGCTTCGTGATCGTCATCGCCGTCTCGACGCTCGTCGGGTAGTGCGTCAGGATCTGCGAGTCGATCCGGTCCTTGAGCGGCGTGATGATGTTGCCCCGGTTCGTGTAGTCCTCCGGATTCGCGCTGAAGACGAGGAGGACGTCGAGGGGGATGCGGACCGGGAACCCGCGGATCTGGAGATCGCGTTCCTCGAGAATGTTCAGCAGCGCGACCTGGATGCGCGGGGCGAGGTCCGGCAGCTCGTTGACGGCGAAGATGCCGCGGTTCGTGCGGGGAATGATTCCGTAGTGGATGACTTCCTCGTCGGCGTACGTGAGGCGCTGGTTCGCGGCCTTGATCGGATCGATGTCGCCGATGAGGTCGGCCACGGTGACGTCGGGCGTGGCGAGCTTCTCGCGGTAGCGCTCGTCCCGTCCGACCCAGGCGACGGGAAGGGCCTCGCCGACCTCGCGAACGAGCCGGCGGCAACGCTTGCAGACCGGGGCGAGAGGCGAGTCGTTGATCTCGCATCCGTCGACCACGGGGATCGTCTCGTCGAGCAGGTGGACGAGCGAACGGAGGATTCGGGTTTTCGCCTGGCCACGGAGGCCGAGCAGGATGATGTCGTGCCGCGCGAGCAGCGCGTTGTGGATCGCGGAGATGACGGTGCGCTCGTAACCGTGAATGCCGGGGAAGGTCGGCTCGCCGGCGGCGATGCGCCGGAGGAGGTTCTCGCGGATCTCGTCCTTCACGGCGCGCTCGCGCCATCCGGAGGCGCGGAGCTCAGCGAGCGTTGCCGGAAGTCTGGTCATGGGAGTCTTGTCCGGTCGCGGGCTCGCGGTTGAACGTGTTCATCGCGCGGCGGAGATCGTCGCGCACGAAAAGAAACAGCGCGTCGACGGCGCGCGCGACGGTCGCCTCCACGAGCTCCTCTTCCCCGGCCTCGAACGGCTCGAGGACGTAGTCCGCGAGATCGATGGACTCCGCGAGCGTCGCACCGCGAATTCCGAATCGTAAACGGGGAAACGCGCCCGATTCAAGGGAGGAGACGATCGACTCCATGCCGTTGTGGGTCCCCGCGGAGCCGGACTCGCGGATCCGGAGGCGGCCGAGCGGAAGATCGACGTCGTCGTACACGACGAAAAGGTCCGAGAGCACCTCGGCGTACGCGCGCACGAGGAGCGCGACCGCCTTGCCCGAGAGGTTCATGAACGTGAGCGGTTTGGCGAGGACGACGCTGCGGCCCGCCACGCGGCCGCGCGCGACGAGGGCGTCCTTCTCGTGTTCGTTGAAGGCGAGCCGGTGCCGCTTCGCGAAGGCCTCCACGACGCGGAACCCCACGTTGTGCCGCGTGCGCTCGTAGCGCGCGCCGGGATTGCCGAGACCGACGATGAGTCGCATTGAGGTTTCCGGGCCGGAAAGTGTACAGTAACGCGCCCGATGGCGGAGGCGACACAGCGCGAGCGAATCGTCATCATCGACGACAACGCGACCGACGCGGGAATCGTCCGCCGGCTGCTCGAGCGCAACGGCTTCGACGTCCGGCACGCTCCCTCCGGCGAAGAAGGCCTCGCGATCGTTCGTGCCGATCTTCCCGACTGCGTCCTCGTCGACTACCGCATGCCGGGCCTCGACGGCTACGAGGTCTCACGCCGCATCAAGAGCGCTCCCGAGACGCAGAACATCCCCGTTCTCATGCTCACCGGCGCCGACTCCGCGCGCAACCTCGTCGAGGGGCTCGAGTCCGGCGCCGACGACTACGTCACGAAAGCCGCCGCGTTCGACGTCATCCTCGCGCGCGTCCGCGCTCTGCTCCGCGTCAAGGCCTATCAGGACGAGCTCCGCCAGCACAACCAGCGCCTCCGCAGCGATCTCGAGTTCGCCCGGCGCGTCCAGGAGGCGCTCCTCCCCCACAAGGAGTTCCGCGCGCAGCACGTCGACATCCGTTCCGCCTACGTGCCCAGCGAGATGCTCTCGGGAGACTTCTACGACTTCT
This sequence comes from Thermoanaerobaculia bacterium, assembly GCA_050745405.1. Classification (GTDB taxonomy): domain Bacteria; phylum Acidobacteriota; class Thermoanaerobaculia; order Gp7-AA8; family Gp7-AA8; genus JBOGJQ01. Next base: position 6,478 of record JBOGJQ010000223.1, read on the forward strand.
TCGAGGCCGACGGGACGCTCTACCTCCTGATCGCCGACGTCTCGGGCCACGGCCTCCCCGCCGCGATCCTGGTGTCGCTGCTCAAGAGCTTCTTCCACTCCGAGGCCGCCGAGCTCGAGCCGGCGGAGTTCATGCGCCGCCTCAACGACTTCCTCGCCTCGGCGAGTCTCCCGTCGCAGTTCGCCACGGCGCAGCTCTTCCGCCTGCATGCGGACGGCCGCCGCGCGACGTTCGCGACGGCCGCGCACCCTCCGTTCCTTCTCTACCGCGATGCGCGCCGGGAGGTCACTTCCCCGGACGTTCCCGGACACCTGCTCGGGATCACCCGGGGAGCGTCGTTCGAGCAGCACGAGCTCGAACTGGAGGCCGGAGATCTCCTCTTCTGCTACACGGACGGCCTGACCGACCGCCGCACGACCGCGGGGGAGTTCTACGCGATCGACCGGATCGCCACGGTCCTCCGCGAGCGCGGTTCCGAACCGACCACCGCCGTCTACGACGCGATCGTCGCCGACGTCACCTCGTTCGAGCACACGGACGAGTTCCGCGACGATCTCGCGTTCACGCTCGCGCGGTTTTCGTGATTCGTAGCTAGTAGCTAGTAGCTGGTAGCTAGTAGCTAGTAGCTAGTAGCTAGTAGCTAGTAGCTGGTAGCTGGTAGCTGGTAGCTGGTAGAGGATGTCCCTCTCGTAGTTGAAACTCTGAGAGGCGGTTCCGGCCATCACATTCTCTCCTAAGCGATCTTCGATGCGCCAGAGTTCTGCTCGGGAATGCGGTCGAGAGCGCGAAGCAACTCAGG
>JBOGJQ010000224.1:0-11596 GCA_050745405.1 Thermoanaerobaculia bacterium
CATCGACGTGCGCGCGTGGGACGCGCGCGGCGCGAGCACGACCGAGCGCCCCGCGCGCCGCGACCATCGTTTCCTCTGGAAGCGAATGGTTTCGAACGATCCCGAGCTGCGCGAGTGCCTCTGGGTCGACGTCGCCGGCGCGGAGATCGCGGCCGCCGATCGCCGTCTCGTCGTCCCCGACGCCGCGGTGCGCGATGTGCGCCGGCGCGCGGCACCGACGGTCGCGCTGCAGGTCGCGGGCGCGCTCGCCGCCGCTTTCGCCGGCCTCGCGGCGCTCGCTCTCTTTCTCACGCACCTCCGTCGCGGAACCATCGCGCTACGCCCCGCGGCGGCTCTGGTCGGCGTGATCGCCATCGCGTTCCTGACGATCGAGGCGCTCCGTCCCGCCGAGCTCCTCGGAGAATGGGATCCTCTCTGGCCGCGGTGGATCGCGACGTTCCGCAGCCTCGCGATGTCGGCGGCGGGAGGCGCGTGGGTCGCGTTCGCCCTCTTCGTCGTCATCGCCGCGGGCGACGCGCTCGACCGCGAGTCGGGCGCGCGGCGCGGCGCCTCGCTGTGGCTCGCGGCGTCGGGGCGATTCACCGACCCGGCGGTCGGGCGCGCGTCGCTGCGCGGCTTTCTCGTCGGCCTTCTCAGCGGCGCCGCGCTCTCGGCGGCGGTCCTTCTTCTGGGCCGCTTCGCCGGCGGATGGACGCCCATTCAGCCGCAGGGGTTTTTCTTCTACGCGCTCAACTCGAGCGCGCCGGCGATCTCGACGCTCGTTTTCTTTCTGATGGTGGCGCTCGTCGAGGAGCTCGGCTACCGGTTCTTCGCGGGGACGTGGCTCCTCGCGTGGAGCCGCCGCGCGTGGATCGCGATTCTGATTCCGGCGATGCTGTACGGCGCGACGCACACGGGGCTGGGGTTCCTTCCGCCGGGCGATCCGTTCTGGGGGCGCGCGGTCGCGCTGACGGCGGTCGGGTGCGTGTGGGGGTGGGCTTTTTTGCGGTACGACGCGCTGACGGTCGTCCTGTCGCACTTCACGGCGGACCTCTTCATCTTCAACTGGCCGCGCCTGGCGAGCGGCGAGCCGGACCTCGTCGTCCGCGCGGTGGCGACGATCGCTGTGCCGCTGATTCCCGGAATCCTCTGGCTCGTTCGGAAACCGATCCGCAGATTACGCAGATTGACGCAGATTCGAAATTCGAATCTCTGAGCAGGATCTCGGCGGTGGCGCAGCAAAGTGGGACGGGCGTCTCGCCCGTCCCCCCGTCACGAAAAGACGGGGATCCACAGATTTCACAGATTTACACAGATTAAATTCAGTCGGCGCCATCTGTGCGACGATGCGCCATGCACGCCGACGACCCGGTCCTGATCGCGCGCTACCTCGACGTCCGGCACGCCGAGTTCGTGCTGTCTCTGCTCGTGGGGAGCGGGATCGAGGCGTTTCTCGACCAGCCGTACACCGGCAGCATCGCGCCGCACTACCTCCTCGGATCCGGCGGCGTGCGCCTGTTCGTGCGGCGCGAAGACCGCGACGCGGCCATCGAGCTCCTCGCCGCATCGGGTGAGGAAGGGAGCCTCGTCGAGGCGGAGGAGTGAGCTCGAAGCGGCGCATCTGGCCGGCGATCCGCGGGCTCTGGATCGCGGCGGGCCTGAGCCTCACGGCGACGTCGTCCTCTCGTTCCAGGCCTGCGGCGTCGATGACGACGTGCTGCGGTCCGGCGGTGGGATCGAGATCACCGAGACGGAGGAGACGATCGCGTTCGTCCCCGCGGGGCGCGAGAGCGCGCCGGGTCTTCTCTTTCTCCCGGGCGGGATGGTCGAGCCGCACGCCTATGCGCCTCTTCTGCGGCGCGTCGCCGAGGCGGGGCATCCGGCGATTCTCGTGAAGCTGCCGTCGCTCGGCGGGCGGCACGCGTTCGGCGAGGAGGGGAGGAACGAGGCCGCGGGCCGCGCGCGCCGCGCGCTCGAGCGCGCGCCGGGAACGGCGCCCTGGCTCGTTGCGGGACACTCTCTCGGCGGGGCGATCGCGGCACGCGTCGCGCGGAACCCGCCGCCGCGGATGGGTGGCCTCGCTCTTCTCGCGACGACGCACCCGCGCGACTTCACCCTCGCGGACTACGACGGTCCAGTCGCGAAGATCTACGCGACGCGCGACGGCGTCGCCCCGCTCGCGAAGATGAAGGCGAATGCGGCGAACCTCCCGCCGTCGACGCGCTGGATCGCGATCGAAGGAGGGAATCACTCCCAGTTCGGGTACTACGGGTTCCAGCTCCTCGACGGCCGCGCGACGATCTCGCGCGAGGCGCAGCAGACGCAGGTGCTGCACGCGGTCGTCGCGATGCTGCGCGCCACGCGCCCGCCCGGGGAACGGTAGCCGCAGATTGCGCAGATTGACGCAGATTGAGATGAATGGTTAGACCTCTACGGGACGACGGTCGAGGCGAACGTCTCCGCGATCGTGACGGTCTGGGTCGCGCCGGAGATGCCGGGCGTGGCCGCGCCGGCGCTCGACCTAATTGTCATCCATGAGCGCGCGCCGGGGACGGATCGCTCACGAAGCCAGCCACGCCGCCGCCCTCACGGTTTCGGCCTCTCGATCTTCGCGTGCATTTCGTTCACGAGAAGCAGCGCCGCCGAGCCGTAGAAGGGCGTGAGCTCCGGCGTGAAGACCCCCGCCTTCACGGCGGGATCGAGGATCACGAGCTCCTCCGCCTCCTCGACCGTCGCCACATTGAAGATGTAGAGGCCGCGGTACGTCTTGTCGTTCTTTCCGAACGGCCCGGCGAGCGCGAGCTTTCCTTCGCCGGCGAGTCGATTGATGTTTGCGAAGTGTCCCGCGAAGATCTCCTTCCGCTGCTCCCCCTTGACCTCCGCGTCCCGTGGCCCGGTCTTCAGGATGCAGAAGACGTACGTCTTCATGCCGCGCTCGTCGGCGCCGAGCCGTTGCGCGAGGTCGCCATCGAACGCCGCCTCGGGCGGGGTGGCCTCTGCCGCGGCGACCGGCGTGGCCAGAAGAACGAGGCAGAGCGCGAGAAGACCTTTTCTCATGGTGAAAATGATACGCGTGACCGGTGCCGTGGGGATCGGCAGTTCGGGTAACATGCGCGTCACAGTCGCAACGCGGTTCCGGCCCTCGTGCCGGAGGAGGAATTTCATGGCAGGACCTCGGGCTTCGCTCGTGCTGTTCGTGGGACTCCTCATCTCTCTTCCCGCCTTCCCTGAGGCTCCGCCCAAAGTCCTCGAGACGACCGACGTCTCCGGCGAGAAGCGGTTCACGCTCCCGATCGCCGCAGGATCGAAGCTCGAGGTGAAGGGGGTCTTCGGGGAGGTCGAGGTTCTCCGCGCCGAGGGGAACGAGGCCGTCGTCGAGATCGCGCGACAGAGCCCCGGCAGCGAGCCGCGGGTGGTCCTCCTCCGTCACGATCAGGGCTATACCCTCTGTGTGCTGCACACTTCACCCAATCCGAAGAAGCCGAACGAATGCGTACCGCGCAGGAAGGGCCGGATGCAACAGGGCATCCGGAAAGACTGGCCGCGCGTGCACTTCACGGTCCGGCTCCCCGACGGGGTCGACTTCATGGCGCTGCTCTTCGGCGACCGGATGGCGGCCCGTGCCGGCGCGAGGGATCTCGATCTCGAGATGCAGTCGGGCGAGGTGTTTCTTCACGATAAGGGCTCGCGGCACATTCAGGTGGAGACGGGCGGCAACATCGAGGCGACCCTCTCGGACAAGACGTGGTTGCCGGAAGTGCGGGTCGTCAAGCTCGATGCGAATGGAGGCAACATCAACGTCGTCATTCCGGAATCGCTGCCGATTGGCTACACGATCGATTCGTGGCAGCCCGTCAAGAGCGCGTTCGAGGTGGAAACGAAGGATGGAATGATGCGGGGAACGGCCGGACCCGAAGGGGAGCGCGCGATGAGGATCATCCTTCACAACGCGCTGCTCGGACGGATCACGATCCGTCACCCGTGACCCGTCTCGGACTCGCTGCTCCCCCTCGAGGAAGTCACGCCCGGCGCGCCGCGGGGTTGACGACGCGAACGGCGGGAAAGCGGGAGAAGTCGCGATCCGCGGACCAGAGCTCCGAGGCGGACCATCGGAGGGCGAGGGCCGCGACGCGCGCGTCGTGAACGCGGCCGCCGGTCACCTTCGATTCCAGGAGGAGCTTCCGGAGAACGGGCCAGTACCCCGGATCCTCGCCGATGAGGCGAAGCGACGGGGACGCGAGCCATGCTTCGATCTGATCGATCGCTTTCGGGAGCGGCGTCGGGGGGTCGTAGATGCGCGGATGCGTCACGATCGCGAGAAACTCGTGTAGGCAGGGCCACGGAATCGCCCACGGGGCGATGGCTTCCGCGAGCTCGACGACGCGTGCCGCGGCGGCCTCATGGAAGAGGGAGTCCTCGCGGTGGGCGTAGACCAGGACGTTCGTGTCGAGCGCGATCACTCGCCGCGGCCCTTGTAGATGGCAGGCGCGATCTCGCTCCAATCTCCTTCGCGAACGCGCTTCTGAACGCCTTTTCCGCGGAACGACGCGCGCGGGAGGCGGAACGGCTTCCGGCGCTTGCGCCGCTCGAGCGCGAGCTCGAGCCCTTCCTCGATCAGGGCACGCAGCGACGTCCCCTCCTCGGATGCGGCCTCGCGCGCGGCGTCGAGCAGCGGCTCGCGGATGTCGACGGTGGTCTTGGTCGCCATGCCCCATCTAACTGGTGAAGTGGTACCCATATTCCCATACAACTCAGAGCCCGGCGGGGAATCTCGTCCAGCGAGGCGACCTTCATACGGGGTTCCCGATATCAGGTTACAATCCAGAAAGATGGCACGACAGAAGATCAGCAGCGTCATCGACGCGGAGCTGTTCCGGCGGGCGAAGATCGAGGCGGTGCGGCAGGACCGGCCGCTCGCGGACCTGCTCGCCGAGGCGCTGGAGCGCTATCTCGCGGATCGCGGCGCGCCGCGGGGGGAGGGGTCGGTGGTCGGCCGAACCTGGGCGTCGATCGAGGCGTCCCCCTCGGTGGTCCGGCGCGTTCTCGACGAGGAGGAATCCCTCCTTGACTCTTGAGAAGATCCCCGCGGGCTCGGCGGTCTTCCTCGATTCGACGATCTTCGTCTATCACTTCACCGGCGCCTCGCGGCAGTGCCGTTCCCTGCTCGAGCGCTGTGAGCGCGGCGAGGTCCGGGGAATGACGTCCGCCGTGGTCGTCGCCGAAGTGGCGCATCGGATGATGATGATCGAAGCGCTCGCGCGACGGCTGGTGGAAGGGAAAGGGATTCCGGCGAAGCTGCGCGCGAGGCCGGCGACGGTGCGAAAGCTCGTGACGTATCAGGAGCAGGTCGCGGCGATCCCGCTGATGGGGATCCAGGTCCAGCCGGTCGATCTGGCGCTCCTTCTGGCGGCGGCGGATCTCCGGAAGGCGGAGGGTCTTCTGGTGAACGACTCTCTCGTTGCCGCCGGCGCGATCGCGGCCGGCGCGGGCGTCCTCGCGAGTGCCGACCGCGACTTCCGGCGGCTCGATGCGCCGGAGATCGCGTGGCCGACCGATCTCGCCTGACGCGCGGTATCCGGCGCCGCGGCCTACCCGCCCGGGGACCGGAGCCGCAGATTATGCAGATGGACGCAGATTAGAGGAATTGTCTTTCGTGCTGCCGATCTGCTTCGATTCGACCAATGGCCGTCGTAACACGACGAGCCGATCAACAATCTGCGGTAATCTGCGGTAATCTGCGGCTCGGCCGCCGGGCGGGCGGCCGCGCCGACCTCGACCCATCAGTCGACATTGCGGCCCCGACCGTCATGAAGGTCCGCTTCTTCCGCACGCCATCCGAGTTCGGCCGCTGGCTCGCGAAGAACCACGATCGCGAGAACGAGCTCTGGGTCGGCTTCTACAAGAAGGCGACCGGCCGGGCGACCATCACGTTTCCCGACGCGCTGGACGAGGCGCTCTGCTGGGGATGGATCGACGGCATCCGGAAGAGCGTGGACGAGATCTCGTACACGAACCGGTTCACGCCGCGGAGGGCGGGGAGCAACTGGAGCGCGATCAACATCGGGCGCGCGAAGGAGCTGATCGCCGAGGGGCGGATGCAGCCGCCGGGGTTGCGCGCGTTCGAAGCGCGGCGCGACGACCGCGCCGCGGCGTCGGCATTCGATCGGGGGAAGGCGCCGAAGCTGGACGAGGCGCACGAGGCGCACTTCCGCGCCGCGCGGGATGCGTGGACGTTTTTCGAGGCGCAGCCGCCCGGCTACCGCCGCCTCGCGCTGGGATGGGTGATCAGCGCGAAGCGGGAGGACACGCGCCTCCGGCGGCTCGAGAAGCTCATCGCTCTCTCGGCGGCGGGAAAGCGGCTCGCGTGAGCGCCCGACCGGGGGAAGTTGGGGCCAGGTCTGGAAAACCAACTTTTGGTGATCGCGAGATCACAAAATATGATCTCGCGATCGTCGCCCGCGGTCAGAGATTCAATTCCGCGCGCAGGAACTCGCGCGCGTCGACGGCGGCGGTGAGGCGGACGCGCACCGGCTCCGCGCCGGCGGCGATGGAAATCTCGAAGTCCAGAAACGGGCAGCAGCGCGCCTCGAGGCTGATCCACTCGCCGAGCTCCTCGAGGGGGAGGACGGAGCGGTCGACCCGGACCTCCCATCCGCGGTCGATCTCGCGGCGCACCGGCGCGGCCTCGAGGAGGCGCGCGGCGAGGACGTGGTGACGCTTCCGCTGCTCGGGCGTCAGCGCGGACATGTCGCAGGCGAGCGCGTCGCGGTCATTGGGTTCCTCCGAATGGTGTAACACGCGGTGGACGGGGGGCGTTCGGCGACTACACAAAACTGATAGCCGCCCTGCATTTTGGTGGAGTTTAGGTGATTTTTAACTTCTTTGTAAACTCACTAAACTCCCTATAATCGCCTCGTGGATCCCATCTCGAACCCTTTCGCGCCCGGCGCTGGAAATCCGCCGCCTGAGCTCGCCGGACGTGACGATCTCCGCGAAGACCTCCGGATCGCGATTGAGCGGATTCGCCGTGGACTCCCCGCCCGGAGCGCGATTCTGGTCGGCCTCCGCGGAGTGGGCAAGACCGTCCTCCTGGACAGGATTCGTCAGGACGCCGAGGCGACAGGAATCCATACACTGCGGATCGAGGCGCCGGAGAGACGCTCCCTTCCCGCCCTTCTCGCGCCTCAGTTGCGCCAGGCGCTTCTCCGGCTTTCGACGAACGAAAGGGCGGCAGACCTCGCGCGCCGAGGCCTTCGCGCTCTTGCCGGCTTCGCAGGCGCGCTTCGCGTGAAGTATCAGGATCTGGAGGTCGGCCTCGATCTGGAGCCGGAGCCCGGGTTGGCGGACAACGGGGATCTCGAACAGGATCTCACGGCTCTGGTGGAGACCGTCGCCGAGGCGGCGAGAACCGGGGGCACGGCCCTCGTCCTCTTCCTCGACGAGCTGCAGTACGTCAAGGAAGAGGAGCTGGCAGCGCTCATCACGGCCCTCCATCGCTGCGCACAACGGAAGCTTCCATTGACATTGATCGGCGCGGGACTTCCTCAGTTGCGAGGAAAGATGGGAAAAGCGAAGTCCTACGCGGAGCGCCTCTTCGAGTTTCCCGAGGTGGGCCCGCTGTCTCCGGAAGCTGCGCGTCTGGCGATCGCGAAACCCGCGCGGGATCACGGCGCTGATATCACGGATGAGGCGTTGTCCCACATCGTGCAGGCGACGCAGCGGTATCCGTACTTCCTCCAGGAGTGGGGCAAACACGCGTGGGACGTCGCTCCAGGCTCGCCCATCACGCTTCCGGACGTCGAGCTCGCGACGCACTCCGCGATCGCCGCGCTGGACGAGAGCTTCTTCCGCGTTCGATTCGATCGTCTCACGGGACTCGAAAAGAAGTATCTCCGCGCCATGGCGGAGCTCGGACCGGGTCCGCATCGATCGGGCGACATCGCGAGAACCCTCGGGCGTGAGGTGACCTCTCTTGGCCCGACGCGCGCGCAGTTGATCGCGAAAGGAATGATCTGGAGCCCCAGCCATGGAGACACCGCGTTCACAGTACCGCTGTTCGACGAATTCATGAGGCGGATCATGCCCGGCGCGGAGTGGCGGGATTGAGCCTCACGCGGCGACCGTGCCGCTCCGGACGTTTTGGAGTGCGGCAGCGGAGCTGCCGCTTTCGATCAGTCGGCAGATGGAAAGCGGCAGCTGGCGCTGCCGCAATCCACAGCCTCCACCCGCGCGATCACTCCTCCGCCGCCGCATAGATCATCCACGGCGTCCCGAAGCGGTCGGTCACGCCGCCGAACGCCTCGGACCAGAACGTCTTGTCGAGCGGCATGTCGATGCGCCCGCCGTCCGCGAGCGCCTCGAAGACCCGCTTCACCTCGGCCGCCGCCGGATAGACGAGCGTCACCGCGAACCCGCTCATCCCGCGATACGGCGCACCCGACATGTCGTCGGACGCCATGATCGCACCGCCGTCCGGGAGAACCAGGCGCGCGTGCATGATCTTGTCGGGCGTGACCTTCGGCGGCGGCGGGCCCTCCGGCGAGTCGGCGTACGTCATCACCGGGTCGAGCTTTCCGCCGAGCACGCGCTCGTAAAAGCGCATCGCCTCGGCGCAGTTGCCATTGAAGAAAAGGTAGGGAGTCGGTGGCATCGTCAGGTCTCCTCTCGTGGCGTGATCGCCTCGAAGGGATAGACGGCCGCCGCGCGAAAAACTCATCGGCCCCGGTTCAAAAATACCGCCTCGTCCGGTATGATGCGCGATTCACACCCAATACCAATCATGAATCTGGACCTCCGGCAGCAGGATCTCGAGGATGTGGCGCGTCTGTGGCGTGAGATGGAGGAGCTGCGGACCGAGGTGCCGGAGCGGAGGATCGCTCATCTGCTCGAGGGTGTCTGCCGTCTGCTCGGCGCGGACGACGCGTGCTGGGTCAGCGCCGTGCGCGGGCCGGCCGGCGGATGCGGCGGCTGGGCCGTGCAGCGCATCCATTCCCGCTTCCCGACCGAAGCGCGCCGCGTCCTCGCGAAGCAGGGTCTGGCGCAGATGGACCGCGGCGAGCCGGACCCCGTCACCCGGCTGTGGGCGAGGATGGCCGGACGGAGCCGCGCGGCGCGGCGCGACGAGCTCGTGCCGGAGAGCGAGTGGCGCCGCGATGCGTTTCTCGACGCGTCGGCGCGCGTCCTGCGCATCCACGACCGGCTGCAGGGAGCCTCGAGCGCATCACCGACGCGTGAGCTGACGCTCCTCGCCGACCGGCGGGAGCGCGGCAGGCGTTTTCTGCGGCGACAGCGGGACCTGTTCCACCTGTTCCTGTCGGGATTCGAGCGCGAGGCGGGCGCGCTGATGGAGGCGGCCGACCCGGCGCCGGGACGCTTTTCCGTCCGCGGCGGCGCGCCGCGTCCGGAGCTGCACGCACTCGGATCGGCACTCGAGACCGCGGAGAGCGCCCTCCGCTGGCGCGCGGTGGACGTCATCATCCGCGCGTGCGCCGACTGCGCGTTCCGGACCGAGGACTTGGCGCGCGCGCTCGGCATGAGCCGCTCGTCGCTCGAACGGTTCGTCAAGACGGCATGGGGAATCTCGCCGGGGATGCTCATCCGCCGGATCCGGCTCGACATGGCGGCGGAGATGCTCGCGAGCTCCGAGGCGTCGATCGCGGCGGTCGCGCTCTGCTGCGGGTACGGCGGCGCGGCACAGTTCGCGCGCGCGTTCCGCGAACAGTTCCATGTCTCGCCGACCGAATGGCGGCGCCGCGTCGCCAGTTAGCACGGACTATTCACCGCGCCCCGGCCTGTCATCCCTCGCTTCACGGCGTCCGAGAAACTTCCGATCCAATATTGATGCGGGTTTATCGATCGCAGACCAGAGCGCCGCTCAGGATGACCGCATTGGGGTGTGCGGAGGGTTGTTCTCCTCAGGGGCGGCGCCAGCCATCCACGCGATTGACGCATTCTGCAAAACGGTTTGACGCAACGCGCAAACGAGCGCCCCCCGTTCGTTTGTTAGCCTCGGTTCGGCCCAATCCCCAACCGCACCGACTCGTGATCCGCACGCACTCCGCGGCGCGAGCAATGTCCGAAGGAGGACGAGAATGCGTCGATGTCTGCCCACGCTCCTGGTGATTTTCTCTCTCGCGATGGCGATCCCCGCCGTCGCGGCCGTAGCCCCCGTTCCCGATCTGCAGAAGGAAACCCGCGATCATCTCGCGTCGATCGGCGACGAGGAGCTCGCCGCGTTCCGCGAGGCGATGGCCGCCGATCCGGCGAGCGCGCCGGAAATGCTCTCGGCGATGCTCCCCGAGTCGATGCGCGGCGAGCTCGCCCGCCTGAGCGACCATTTCCTGGCGAACGCCGACGAGGCGCTCGCCGAGCGCGAGGCGATCTCGACGCTGATCACGCTGACCCGCATCCTTCCGCCCGAGCAGCTCGACCGCCTCGGTATCGATGCCGAGACGCTGCAGCAGCTCGAGGGAACGTTCCGCGAGCTCTCGCCGCTCGAGCTGACGGTCCTCCACGGCAAGACCTCCGCGTCGCGCGCCTGGCAGGAGAGCCGCGCGCGCGCGCTCGAGTCGATCCCGGAGGCGGTGCGCGCCGGGTCGGCCGCGCTGGCCGCCCACGGAGAGCTCACCGCCTCTGACCGCATCGCGCTCGACGAGTTCCGCGCCGAGATCGCCTCGCTCATGCGGCGGCTCGACAGCCTGCCGCCGTCGCTGCGGGCGCACCTTCCCGCGGAGAACATCCGGCTGCTCACCGAGAGGATGGAGAGCGCGACGCCGGAAGTCCTCTTCATGATCCGGAGCGAGCTGCCGGAGGAGAACGTCGCGACGATCGTCGAGAGCCTCGAGTTTCTCGAGAGCCTCGCCGCGATGAGCGCGGCCGACCTCGCCGAGCTCGAAGCGTTCCGCGCCGAGTTGCACGATGCGATCGGCGCCCCGGGCTCCGCCGCGGAGGTCGACGCGCTTCGTCCCGATCAGCTCGTGGCGCTTCAGGGGAGCCTCGGGGCGGCGCCGGAGTGGCAGACGGTCCTGCCGGCCGTCACCGCGACGCTGCGGAACCCGGCGCTCGCGCAGCGCATCGCCGCGGCGGACCCGGTCGCGCTCGAGGCATTCCGCGGCGAAGCGATCGCGTTCGTGCAGTCGGCGCAGGCCGGCGGATCGATCGCGCCGCGGGTCGCGACCCGGTCTCTCGCGATCCTCCGCGATGCGACGCCGCGGCAGCTCGCCGTCATCCAGAGCGCCGCATCGGCGCTCGGCGGCGACGCGTCCGCCGGCGCTCTGGCGACCGTTCCCATCGCCGTCGCCAGTGCGGTCAACCTGAACTGCGTCGTCAGCCTAGGCACCGTCGACCTCCCCGACCCGCTCGGCGACCTCAGTCTCGGCTCGATCGACTTCAACTGGATCTGCGGCCCTCTCGAGGACGCGATCAATACCGTCGCGTCCACCGTCGACGGCATCGTCGCTGACCTCACCAAGACGGTCAACGACATCTCGACGTTCGTGAAGACGATCCCCGACGAGGCTGCCACCGCGCTCACGAGCGCGTTCAAGGACCTGCTCGACGTCGAGATCGCCAACGGCGTGTCCCTTCTCGACATCGCGAACGCCGACAACCTCGGCTC
>JBOGJQ010000225.1:0-3334 GCA_050745405.1 Thermoanaerobaculia bacterium
GTGTTCCGCAATGCGACGCGACGCGCCGCGGCGACGCACTTCTCCGGCACTTCGGCTCCCATGCAGCTCCAGTGGGATCTGCTCGATGCGAACGGCAATCCGGTCGCCGGCCAGTCGCTGACGGCGCCCTCTACCGTCGGCGCCTCCGGGGAACAGTTCAGCGTGCCCAAGACGGCGGTCGCGGCGAATTACAAGGTGCGCCTGATCGTCTCCATGGCGGCGGCGGACATCGCCACTCCCGCCTGCGCGACGATGGTGACGAGCGAAGACTCGTTCGTCCTCCAGCCGCCGGATCCGCAGATCACGATTTCCGGCTGCACCGCGATCGGCGGACCCTGCACGCTCACCGGCTCCTCGGCGAGCGGGAAGAGCACGAGCGCCTGGACGTGGTCGTGGTCGGTCGCCGGCTCCACTGGTAACAACGCCACGTTCTCTCCGACGATCTCCGTCGCGGGGACGTACGCGATCACTCTCCAGGCGTCGAACCAGTTCGGCAGCGCGACCGCGCCGCAGAAGTCGATCACGCTGACGCAGGAGGCCTGCTCGACGCCGCCGCCGTATGTGAGCATCGTCGCGCATGGGACGAGTACGAATTGCGTCCCCAACGGGCAGTCCGGCGGCTGCTCGGCGAACGAGCCGATCAAGTTCGGCATCGCGAGCTTCGGCGGTTCGCTTCGCTCGTGCGACAACGTCTCCTGGACCTTCTCCGACGGCGGCACGTCGAGCGAGCGCGAGCCGGTGCACACCTTCTCGGGCAACGGACCGCACCTCGTCACGCTGACGGTCACGAGTGCTGGAGGAACTCAGCAGGCGACGGCAAACGTCATCTTCGGCACCGGTGGGAGTGGTGGCGGTGGCGGTGGCGGCGGCGGTGGTGGTGGTGGCGACTGCTCGACGCCGCCGCCCTACTTCAGCATTAGCGCTCATGGCGCGAGCTCGAACTGCGCTCCGAACGGCTTGCCGGGCGGCTGCGCTGCGAACGAGCCGGTCAGCTTCGGCATCAGCCTCTTCTCGGGTTCTCTGAGATCGTGCGACACGATCCTCTGGAACTTCGGTGACGGTCAGACGTCGTCGCAGTCGAATCCGACGCATACGTTCACTGGCAACGGTCCGTACACGGTGACGTTGACCGTGTCGGGGCGGCAGGAGACGACGACTGTCGTTTTTGGCAGTGGCGGTGGCGGTGGATCCTGCCCGACGGTCGCTCCGAGCGGCTCGATCGACTTCACGTGGGCGGGCGCGCAGTCGCAGTGCTCGCCGGGAGCGAACTGCGCGATGAGCGAAACGATCTCGTTCAGCTCCACGATCTGGTTCTACACGGTCCAGAGCTGCGACACGATCGAGTGGGACTTCAACGGAGTGAAGAAGACGGGCCCCAACGTGAGCCACAGCTTCAGCTCGCCGGGGACGAAGACCGTCAGCCTCACCATCCGGAACTCGAAAGGTTCCACGCCGCCCGTGGTCAAGCAGCTCGTCGTCGCCGACACCAGCATCGCGAGGCCGACGGCGGTCGACTTCACGTGGACCGGGAATCCAATCGTCGGGAAATCCGTGACCTTCACCGCCACCGCCACCGTGCCGCAGAACGGGCCGGTCACGGAGTGGCGCTGGAATTTCGGTGACGGCGTCCAGGCGACCGGGAACCCGGTGACGCACACGTACTCGACGCCGGGCAACTGGAACGTCACGCTCAACTCGACGAACGCCGGCGGCGAAGCCGGTCCCGTCGTGAAGACCGTCTCCGTCGCCGACGCGAACTCATTCGTCTACATGCTCCCGGCGGTCGCGCACGTCGGCGCGTGGCGCACCGACCTCCACATCTACAACCCGAACGCGCTCGACGGCACGACCGTCGACCTCGAGTTCGAGCTCACCGGCGTCGGCGTCAAGAAGACCCTGCCGCTCACCTCGGCGACGCTCATCTACCCCGAGTTCGGCTCGTTCTTCGGGCAGACTTCGGTTGCCGGCTCGGTCATGATCCGCGGCACCGCGCCCAAGGACCTCGAGATCTGGACCCGGACGTACACGATCTCCGACACCGGCATCGGCACCTATGGTCACGTCGTGCCGGCGGTGAAGATCGATTCGAACCAGAATCTTTCGACGCCGACGACGTACTTCCTCTCCGGCGCGCGGAACACGGCGCGCTACCGGACGAACCTCGGCCTTCTCAACCTCGCACCGGCGCCGCAGACGCTCACCATCACGGCGTACGAGGGGAGCTTCGGCGCCGCGATCGGGCAGTTCACCTACGAGCTCCCGTCGTTCCAGCTCCGGCAGATCGTCGGAGCCGAGCTCGCGACGAAAATCCCCGGCCTGCCGGTGGACAAGCCGTTCAGTCTCGCGATCACAGGGGCGATGGAAGGCTCGCTCGTCGCGTACGGCTCGATGATCGACAACATCAGCCAGGATCCGATCTATCTCGAGGCATTGTCGATTCCGAACCTCGAGGATCCCGCGCTGCGGAATCAGATCGTCCCCGGCATCGCCCGGTTCGGCGCGTGGCGCAGCGACGTCACGATCTTCAACCCCGACGACCAGGCGATCCAGTTCGACGTGATCTTCCACGGCGTCGACGGAAGCGGTAACGCCGTATCCTCTGCGGCGAACGACCTCATCGTTCCCGCGAAGGGGATGATGCAGCTCGACGACATCCTGATGCACGAGCGGATGGTGCCGCCGACCGCCGTCGACGCGACCGGCTTCCTCGAGGTCAACGTCGACAGCCCGCTCACCGACGAGTTCCCATACGTCGTCGACCGCACCTATAGCGATCTGGGACTCGCCGGCACGTTCGGCCAGGGGATCGCCGGGTTCGCCGCGACGAAGCCGAACGTCGTCCCCGGCACGCCCGCCGTCATCCCCGGCGTGCGGAGCGATCAGCTCTACTACACGAACGTCGGCCTGCTGAACCCCGGCGCGAACGAGGCGAACGTCCTCATCACGTTCCAGGACAAGAACACCGGCGGCGTGCTCGCCACGCACACCGTGACGCTCGCGCCCGATCAGTCGATCGTGCTCGTCGACCTGATGGCGCACTTCAACAACGTCACCGGGCGCGCCGAGGATCGCGGGAGCTTCAAGATCGAGACGACCACCGGCTCGGTCTGGGCCTTCGCGACCGTCATCGACAAGCAGACGCGCGATCCGGAGTACGTCCCGGCAGTCGCGCTGGACTGACGAAAGCTCCGATGGACGACGGGGGTGGCCCTCGCCACCCCCGTCATCCCGAGCGATAGCGAGGGATCGGGGTCGGGCGGGACGCGCGGGACCGCGGCAGCTCAGGTCGGCGGAGAGCGAACATTCGTCGTCCTGCCGACCTGAGATGCTCCGT
>JBOGJQ010000226.1:0-1176 GCA_050745405.1 Thermoanaerobaculia bacterium
GTACGGTTCGTTGTTCGTTGTTCGTTGCCGGTAGCTCGTAGTTCGTAGCTGGTAGCTAGTGCCGGTGGCGGGCGGCGCCGGAGGCGCCGAAGAGGGTAGCCGGTGGTGACGGCCCGAAGGGCCGGAACCACCGGAACGACGAGACCCACCCGAATGCGCCCCGGAGGGGCGCCGCCGGTGCGCGGCCCCTCCGGGGCCGGATCAAAAATGAACGCCCAATCCGGTGGTTCCGCCGCTCCGCGGCGTCACCACCGGCTACCTTCTGGCGCGCCTTCGGCGCGCGTAGCCTCGCTACCGCAATTCGAAAGCAGCACGGCGAGCATCTCCGGGATCGCGTGGAACTGGTCGATGTGATCGGGACCGCTGTTGCCCGCGAATCCCAGAATGCGGAGGCAGCCCGATTCGACGCGGGAGAGCTGCTGCATGCCGCGCGGCCCCCACTCGAGAACCGGCGTGCGCTCCAGCCCCAGCGCCGCGACCAAGGCATCGGTCGTCTCCGTCGTGCTCGCGAACGTTCCCGGGAAAATCGTGGAATGTATGATGACCATCCGCCGCTCTCGGGCGACGGCGCGCCGCGCGAAAGCGATGAACGGCTCGATATCCGTCATGTCGATCGCTCCTCCCTCGGCGAGGACCTTCCGCTCCGGGACGTAGCTCGCGTGGAGGCCGTCCAGGAGGAGGATGCCGTCGACGCGATCGGCGGCGGGGGAGCGGAGAACGCTTCGAATGCCGCGATAACCCGCGGAGAACGCGGTGAGATGCACGGAGGCGATGCGGCGCGGCGCGAGCCATCGTGCGGCCTCGTTCAGAATCATCTCCAGCTCAGGCCCTTCCGCGCTCCGCACCGTGACGATCGCCACCGGGACGCCCTGCCGGGCCGCCGCGACCTCGGGAAGCCACGCCGCCCCGAGATAGTGGACGACGAGCGCGACATCCTCTGCCCTCTCGAATGCCGCAGGGAGGAAGATGCGGATGTCCTCGCCGAGCGCGTCGAGATCGGCGCGCTCGCCCGGCGGAACCTCCTTCGCGATCCGCTCGTGGACGCGCGTCGTCTCGACCATCGGCGAGGGGTTCTGCGGCGTCTGCGCTGCGGCGGGGATCCACGAGAGAAGAACTGCCGCAGTGCCGAGAAGTAAGGTCCGGATCCGGAAGCCGTCATCCCGAGCGTAGCGAGGG
>JBOGJQ010000227.1:0-2917 GCA_050745405.1 Thermoanaerobaculia bacterium
TGCACCAGGTACGCGACGACGAACGCTCCCGACGAGATCCAGTGCGTCCACTCCATCGCCGTCCGGAACCATTCCGCCGTCGCGACCTGAATGAGAACGCCCGAGAGGATCATCGGCGCGAGAAGCCACATTCCCGACAGCCCGGAGCGGCGACGCGCCTTTCCTCCACCCACCCACTTCGGCCGGATGTGCGCGTTCCAGAGCCAGCCGAGCGCGAAGACGGCGAGCGGCGCCGCGACGACGTGCGCCGCGAGGACGTGCGGCTGCCAGGGGTGGTTCGCCACCGCGAACGGGTCGTCGGTCTCCATCATGTACTTCATGACGAAGAAGACGACGCCCGTGATCGCGATCGCCGCGATCGAGAGATGAACGAGCCAGACCGCGCCGCGGCTCATTTCCGCCGGGCGGCGCCTCCCGACTCGAGCACCTCATGGAGCGCCAGCGTCCGCCGCGCCGCGGAGACGACGGCCCGGCCGCTCAGGCTGGCGCCCGTGATCGGCCGGATCGCGCCACGCAGAGACAGCTCGTCGTCGAGCTTTCTCCCCTCGAACTGGTCGAGCCACCGCGGCCGCGGCAGGTAGTCCTCCGGCTCGGCGAACGCGACGATCTCGATCCGCTCGATCGTCGTCTCGGGTCCGACGACGATCATCAGCGTCTCGGGGAGCGTCCGGACGCGATGCGCGTCGAAATACGCCCATCCGGCGGTCTTTCCGTCGACGACGGCCCGGTACCGGATGACGAGCTCCGCCTCCATCTCCACGCCGCTGCGGCGCGCGATCTCCTTCCGCTGCTCGGGCGAGAGAAAGAACGTCTCCCGCGCGAACTTCGCCTTCGGAAACGCGAGGGCGAGCGCCTCGTCCCGGGAGAGAAACGTCTTCGCCTCCGCCGCCGGAGCGGCGAAGGCGAGGACGGCGAGAAGGAGAGCGGCAATGCGCATCAGAAGATGTACCCGAGTGCGATGTTGAACTGATCGACGCCGCGATCCGCGGCGTTGTCGTAGTCCTGATAGTCCACCTTGATCACCGCCTGCGGGATCGGCTTCCACGAGAAGCCGACCGTCGCCACCGAAGCGTCCTTCGAGGGGTCGAGCGCGAATCCGGCGGGGACGGACTCCTGCGTGTTGTACTCCTCATAGCGCGCGAACGGGATGAGCGCGTCGTCGCCGAGCGGCAGGACGGCCCCGAGATCGTAGCCGATCTCGCCATACCACCCGCCGAACTCCTCGCCGACCGACTTCGACCCGGTGAGCCCGTTCGCCAGATTCAATTCGGCGACGTCGCCGATCTCGCCCGACGCCCAGAGGGCGCGGAGAGACCAGCCGCGCACGTTGACGTCGGCGTGGAGCTCGCCGAGCGTGAGATTCGCGTCGATATCCTCGCCGGCGGGCGTGGTCAGGTTGTGCGCCGAATCTCCCGTCCAGATGGAGCCGCCGATCATCGTCCCCGGCACGGGCCTCCAGTCGACGCGGCCGACGACCGCGAAATCCTCGGCCTTCGCCTTGCCGCCCTTCTGCCGGCCGGACCGGATGCCGCTGGCCGAGAAATCGGAGGCGTCCATCCCCGTCATGACGTACGCGCGGTACGAGACCGATCCGGTCTCGCCGAACACGCCCGCTCCGTTCTCCCTCCACGTCGATGGAATGATGACGCTCTCGACCTCGGGGCGGTTCGCGCCGAGAAACGCGGTCGGCTCGTGCAGCTCGTTGATGAGCCCCATCGGAACCAGCAGGAGACCGGCGCGGGCGTTGAGCTCGGGACGGAGGAGGAAATCGAGATACGCGAACTCGACGGACACTTCGCCGATCCCGCCGCCGCTGGTGGCGTGCTCGAACTCGATCTCGGAATTGAAGATGACGCGGTCGTTGAACTTGTAGCCCGCGTAGAGAATCGCGCGGAGAAAGTCGAGCTGATCGGTGCTGCCCGAGGGCAGCCCACTGTCGAACGACGCGTCGAAGTTCTCGTACACCATCTCGCCGTAGCCGCCGATGGAGACGCCGTGATCGGTGCGGTAGACCTTCGACGCCGCGGCGCCGAGGCCGTAGGTTCCGGTCTCGCCGACTTCGGGCGCCTCGCGGACGACCTTGAGACGCTCGATCTCGCGGGTGAGGATGTCGATCTGCCGGCGGAGCTCGGCGATCTCGTCGGACGGGGCCGCCTTCGCGGCCTCGATGCGCTCCAGGCGCGCCTCGAGGTCGCGCAGCTTCGCCTCGAGCTCCTCGCGCGAGGCGGCGTCCTGCGCGAGGAGAGGCAGCGCGGCGAAAAGGGTGAAGGACACGACGAAAAGAAGCTTACGAATCATCTGTTGAACACCTCTCATGTGAAGTAGGGGTCGACCGGAGTGGGGGAACGAGAACGCGCCGCGCGCGACGCGACGATGCGATAGCTGCCGGGCGGATCGGGAACGAGCCAGATCGCCGCGACCTCGTGCCGGTCCGCCCAGGCGCGGCCTTCGACGGGCCCGAGAACGTAGAGCGCCGTCGAAAAGACGTCGGCGGCGAGCGCGCTCGGATGAACGACCGTGACGGAGCCACGCGGCGGTAGCGCGATCCCGGTACGGGGATCGACGATATGGGAGTAGCGGCCGTCGCCGAATGTCTTTTCGGAGCCGGAGCTCGTCGAGACCGAGCCGTCGGCGAGGACGATCTCGACGGCGGCGCGGGCACGGTCTTCCGGATGGGCGATCCCGAGAGGCGCCGGCGCGTCGAAGCCGTAGCGGACGATCTGGCCGCCGAAGTCGATCGCGGCGCGGCGCACGCCGCGCGCGCGGAGGATCTCGACGGCGCGGTCCAGCGCATAGCCTTTGCCGAACGCTCCTTCTTCGAACGTCGCGGTGGTCGTGCGGGTGGCGGTGGAAGCGTCGAGGTCGATGCGGACATCGCCTCGCATCGCGGCGGTCGCGCGCGCGATCGCCTCATCGG
>JBOGJQ010000228.1:0-19375 GCA_050745405.1 Thermoanaerobaculia bacterium
CAATTGCTCCGGCGATCGGCCGCTTCGTACCAGCTCGACCATCTGCCGTCTGAACTCCGGTGTGTATCTCGCCATCGTGGACTCCTTCCCAAATCCTCAGGTGTCCACGAAATCGGGTCAAGTCCAGTTCTGCCAAACAATCTGTGTAAATCTGTGAAATCTGTGGATAGGTTCTCTGTGAAATCTGTGGACTGAGCCCAACGACCAACGACCAACGCACGACTATTGCGCGGGCACGTACGTCGGATCGCCCGTCACGTTGTCCACGACCGCCGCGTACGCCGTCACCTTCCCCTCCCCTCCCACCGCGCGCACGGCGATGCGGCCGTTGTACGTCGACGGGAGGTTCAACGCCTTGATGATGCCGAGAATCTGGATGAACTCGTTCGCCTTCAGCTCGAGCGGGAGGATCGGCGTCACGCGCGACTCCGGGATCACCGCGGAGATCTCGATGCTCACCGGCTGTCCCGTCACCTCGGCGAGGCCGAGATTCGTCCGGAACCGCTCCGATTCCTCGATCTGCAGGATCTGCAGCGTGCGGTCCTCGACTCCGACGCCTTCCGAACGCGGCACGCCGCGCAGAAAGAGGCCGAAGGTTCCCTCGTCGGTCAGGTTGTGCGTTTCCCCCGTGACGGCGAGCGGAACGTCGTCGTCCGTGGTCACGTGCACCGCGCCCCCGCCGCTCGGAATCCCCCAGAGCGTGACGAGGATGTCGTTCATCGCCTTCATCTCGCCCGGCTGGAGCTCGATGTCCGTCGACTGCGGCGCCTCGGGAGCACCCTGCGGGTAGAACGTGAGCGTCGCGCTCACCGTCTCCTCGGTCGGGTTGTGAATGCGGAGGTCGGTCCGCCAGTTCGCGGCGCCGGTATTGATCGCCGCGACTCCGGGAACGATCCACGCCTCCGTTTCGGCGTTCGGCGCCTCGGGGTAGGCGACGATCGGATCGCCGGTGCGGTTGTCGACGCGCGACGCGTAGACGGTGACGCGCCCGGTGTCCGACTTCACGTTCGCCTCGATCCGGAAATCGTCGGCCGTGAGGCCGAGCTCCCCGAGGAGCCCGTTGATCTGCACGTGCTCGCGCGGCTCGAGGAACACGGGATGCGTTGCGAGCAGCGTTCCGCTCGGACTGAAGATCGACAGCTCCACCTCGGCGCTCTCGCCCGCGCCCTCGGCGAGGCCGACGTTCGTCCGGAAGGCGTCGTTGTGCGCGAGCTGCTGCAGCGTGATCTCGAGCGGGTTCCCGGCAGCGTCCTCTTTCCCGATGAACTGCTCGAAGGGCAGCGCCGGAACGAACTGGCCGAACGTGCCGCTGCCCGAGATGTTGAAGGTCCGGCTCGAGGCGAAGTTCAGCGCCCCGTCCGCCTCGTCGTCCTCGCTCACGTCGAGCGGCCGGATCGCGAGCGTCCCGATCGCGACCTCCTCGGCGAACCAGCTCTCGAGGACGTCGTCGAGCGCGACCGACTCGCCCGGATCGGCTTCGATCTCGCTCCTCGTTCCCGTCTCCGTTCCATTGGTGCCGCTCGGCGTGTACGTGATCTCGTACCGGATCGGCTGCGGCGAGGCGTTCAGCAGGCGGACATCCGTTTCCCATGTCGATCCGAAAGCACCCGGCGCGTGCGCGACCGCCGGAAGGATGAGCGTGGACGGCGTCGGCGTCGCCGGAGGAGTGGCAGATACGGGCGTGACGAGCGTGACGGAGACGGTGACGGTTCCACCGCTGCCGTTCAATGCGCTTTTCCCGGCGGGCGTTTCGATGCGCAGCCCCGCGCGGTTCGTGCCGACCGGCAGCAGGGACGCGTCGGCGCGGAGCGTCAGCGTCGCCGTGCCGTTCGGCGGGAACGTCACCGGCGAGGGCTCGACTTCGATCCACTCCTGATCGGCGACGACCGTGTGCGTTTCCTCGGAAGGATTGTTCCCCGTCTCCCCTGCACCGCACGACCGCAGCTTTCCGTCGATGAGGCAGACGGTTACGGTCGCCGTCGCTTCACCGGCCGACGCGGCCTCGATCGACGAGAGGTCCGGCGTGATCACGACGCCCGAAGGAGCGCTGAACTCGCTGCGGGCGCCGCTGCAGCCGATGACGGCGCGCACACGGAAAAACCGCGGGGCGCGCGTGGCGCTCTCGCGGACGAGCTGGAGCACGTTGGCCGACTGCGACGGGAGCATCGTCGCTCCCGCGAACGACGGATCGTCCGCCTCCTCGATCTCGTAGGAGGTCGCACCGGGGATCTGTGTCCACGCGAGCGTGAACGGCTCGCCCGAGGTGGCCGAGGCGGGGACGTGGAGGCGGGGACGGCGCGGCTCGGGGCAGCCGGTCAGATTCGAGGCGGAGAGAGTCCGGGGAGATGACGCGGACGTACAGCCATCCGCCCCGAGTGCCTGGACCCACCAGCCGAACGCCCCCGACGGCGTCGCGGACGTCAGCGTCGTCTCGGTCGTCTCGCCGAGCACCATCGGAAGCGAATCGATCGTCTCCCGTCCCTGCTTGGCCCAGACGCGATACCGCTCCGCGCCGGGAACGGCCGACCAGGTGAAGGTGACGGGCGAGGCGAGACCGGCGGTCCCTTCCGCCGGCGCGATCAGGATCGGCCGCTCGAGCTCACATCCTTCCACGCGGAAGCCGCGCGGCGGCGAGATCGCGGGCGCGCAACCGCTCGTCAGGGCGACGACGCGCCAGAAGAACGTCCCCGACGGCAGCTCCAGCGTCATCTCCGTATTCCGCGTCAGCCTCGTGCGGAACGGGGCGTCGGGGACGCGGCGGAGGATCACGCGGTAGGCGTCGGCGCCGGACACGGGGGACCACACGAGCCGCACCTCGGAGCCGTCGATCACGGCGCCCGGCGCCGGCGTCGTCGGCACCGGCATGGCGACGCCGCAGTCGGACCGAGACGCGATCGTGAACGACGGGACGACGGTGGGCCGCTGAAACGGACACCCGCTCGCCGTCGCGCGGACGAACCAGCGGTAGGAGCCGGGCTCGAGAAACCGCGTCAGCGCATCGTCGACCGTCTCGCCGAGAAGAGAGAACTCGCCGCCGTCGCGGGAGACGAAGACCTGAAAGCGCGCCTGGAGGTCGGCCGGAATGCGCGGGTCGGAGAGATCGGGACCCTGCCAGCGGAACGTCAGGAGTGCCGGCACCTGCGCGCCCGCCTGAGGAAACACGGGCGTCGCGGTGAGCAGCTCGCACGCCTGCGCCGGCGTCTGCGCCGCGAGCGGAGCGGACGAGAGGATGACAAGCGCGGCGAGCAGCGCGACACGGCTGTTCATGAGGCCTCCTGCGGACGAGATCTCTTCTTAGGCGTTGGACCGGTCAAAACGTTTACGTGGAGCGCAGAACTCATGGTAACCGAGGATGGCCGTCATCCCGAGCACGTGGCCGCGGCGTCTCGCCGCGCGCCCCCCGGGAAGAGGCTCGCGCCGGGACGGCGCGGCCACACCCCTCGGACGCTCGCGGGCATGAATCCTGATCGCTCTTGGGACAGGAGGAGCCACGGATGAACCCGATCGAGATGCTCAAGAACGACCACAAGAATGTGAAGGCAATGCTCGACGAGATGGAAAAGCGCGATGCGGATCAGCGGAAGGAGCTCCTCGCCGACCTCGAGCGCGACCTCGAGATCCACACCCAGCTCGAGGAGGAGATCGTCTACCCCGCCTTCCGCGACGCGTCGACGCGCGTGATCGAGCGGAGACTGTACTTCGAGGCGACCGAAGAGCATCACGTGGTCGACATGGTCCTGCCGGAGCTCAAGATGGTCTCCGCGGACAACGAACGCTTCGCGGCGCGCGTGAAAGTGGTTCGCGAGCTGCTCGACCACCACATCGAAGAGGAAGAGAACGAAATGCTTCCGAAGATGTACGAGATGCTCGGTGAGGCGCGGCTTCAGGAAATGGGGCGGCGGATGGTGGAGCGGCGCACGGAGCTCGAGCGCGAATGGGCGAGCACGCTCGGCAAGGCCAAGCACAAGGCCAAGAGCGTCGCCGAGAAGTTCATGCCGGCCTCGGCGAAGGACCTTCGCGACCGCCGGTGACCGGCTGCGATCCGAGGAGACTGACGATGCGAAGCATCTCTCTCGCGCTCGCGGCGTCGGCTCTCCTCGCGATCGCGTGCGGACCGGAAGAGCCCGAGGTGCTCACGGACCCGACCCTGCCGATCGAGGTCCCCACGGCAGGGACAGCCGCACCGCCGGTCGTGACCGTCGTCACGGCACAGACCTTCGTCGATGACGCCGCCGCCGGAGGCACGTTCGAGGTCCGGCTCGGGCGTGTCGCCCAGCGGAACGGCGCATCGGCCGACGTGCGGGAGTTCGGAGCGATGATGGTCGCCGATCACACCGCGGCCGGCAACACTCTCCGGACGCTCGCGCGCGAGCTGGATCTCGAGCTGGCGACGGACCTTCCCGAGGAACGAGAGGAGTCGCTCGTCCGCGTGAACGCGCTGACCGGCGCGACGTTCGACCGCGAGTACATCCTCGTCATGGTCGAGGACCACCAGAAGGCGGTGGATCTCTTCGAGCGCGCGACGACGGCGGAGATCGACCCGCGGCTGCAGGAATTCGCGCGGTCGACGCTCCCGGTTCTGAGCCGGCACCTCCAGCGCGCCCAGCAGATCCAGGCGACTTTGCAGTAACTGCCGGCACACGAGAGAACCGAGCCGCAGATTACGCAGATGACGCAGATTTTTTGCTCTATTTAATCTGCGTCAATCTGCGTCAATCTGCGGCTTCCGTTCTCCTGGGCGGGCGGGGGAAGGCTACCCAGCGAATGCGATCGTCGAGAGGAGCGCGTTCTCCGCCTGCCGCGAGTCGAGACGCGTGTGCTGGACGACGATCGGGACGTCGGACTCGAAGACGCTCGCGTAATCCATGTCGCGCGGAACCGGCTCGGGGTCCGACAGGTCGTTGAAGCGGAGGTGGAGCGTCCGCCGCGCGCCGACGGTGACGCGGTACGGGCCGGCCGGGTCCCGGTCCTTGAAGTACAGGGTGATCGCGACGTGCGCGTCGCGGTCGGTGACGTTCAGCATGCACGCCGTCTCGTGGCTCGTCATCGCCGGCTCGGGCCCCGTGCTCTTCCCGGGGATGTACCCCTCGGCGATCGCCCACCTCCGGGCGCCGATCGGTTCCATTATTTCTTCCGGCGCGCCGCCGTCTTCGCGCCGCCCTTCTTCGCGCCGCGCTTTTTCGCGGCGGCCTTTTTCGAGGCGGCCTTCCGCGAAGGCTTCCTGGCGGCCACCTTCTTCGTCGCGCCCCGCTTCGCGGCGGTCTTCTTCGCGTCGCCCTTTCTCGAAGCGCTCTTCTTCGCGGCGGTCTTCGTCCCCGCCGTCTTCCGCGACGCCGGCCGTTTGCTCGCGCGCTGCTGCCCGCTCTGCCGCGCCTGCACGGTTCCGCGATCGACGAGCTTCGAGAACCGGCTGTCGCCCTCGTCCTCGTAGAGGAACGCGAGATTGTTCCGGTCGAACCACTCGAAGAACTCGTCCCACGGGATCCGCTCGAGCGACTCGGCGCCGGTGAAACCGGGGTAGTCGATCCGCAGGATCCCCGGATCGTCGCCGCCGGCGGTGCGCTTCACGTGAGACGGGAATCCGCCCCTCTGCTCGACCCAGCTCCGGATCTCATCGTGATCGGTGGTCGTCGTCGCTGATCTGCTGGTTGCCATCCTCGAACTCCTTTCGTGACCGTGCGCGGCTCGTTCTCCGGACGGATTCCGCCTTCCGCGATTCGGCCTGAGCGGTTGCAAAACGGCTTCCACTCCGGTGGCACCGCTCTCGCTCCGATTCGCGCCGTGCAGCGCGAGCGAACGATTCGCTTCATGACGTACTACATTCAGGGGCACGCGGTGCTGAAGCGGCGGAAGCACGTGGAGAACATCGCGACCGTGACGAATCACCTCGCCCTGAAGACGCACTCCAGCCACGGCTGGAGGATGAGCCGGAAGTCGACGCGCCGAAGGATGAGGTCCGCGGCCGCAGCGCCGGCAGCGATGCGCATCTCCTCGGCACGCGCCTCGGGACGAACACACGCCCGCGCCGGCGAGACGAACGCGCTTCCCCGCAGCCGTTCCACTCGAAGCCCGGCCGCAGCCGCGGCGCGGCAGAGAGCGTCCGGCGTGAAGCCGAACCGGTGCGGAAAGCCGAGCAGGTTGCCGAATCCGAGGAGACGGACGAGCGCGTCACCGTGCGCATCCGCTCGCGCGGCGACGGCGACGGCATAGAGGAGCGCATTCGGAGTGCGGATGACGAGCGCGCCGCCCGGACGGAGGATCCGGCGCGCCTCGACCATCGTCGCGAGAGGATCTTCGAGCTGCTCGAAACAATTCCAGATGAAGACGCCGTCGAGACTTGCCGCGCCGAACGCGCATCCCTCGAGCGTCGTGCGCAGCGTCGGGTATCCCCGCTCGTTCGCGAATCGTGCGGCGTCGCGGCCGATGTCCGCGCCGGTCGCGCTCCATCCCCGCTCGCGCGCGACGTGAAGAAAGGCCCCGACGTAGCTTCCGACTTCGACGACGCTCGCGCCGGCGGGGAGCAGCGATCGCCACTCGGCGGACCGCGCACGAAAGTCCTCGATTCCAGTCCGCAGCAGGCGTTCCATGACGCCGGCCGGATACGTCTCGTTCTCGAAATCGGGAGCGAGGCGGCCGTCGCGGACGAGAACCCCGCAGCGGCAGACGAACAGGTCGGAGGCGAAGCCGAACGAGACGTCGCTCAGATCGCGAAGAATGCCGCGGGGCGCACGCGGCTCGAGGCGGGCGGTGACGAACTCGCGGCGAAGAGCGAGCTCGCGGTCGATCTCGTCGCGCGAGGCGAGCAGATCGAGAGGTCCGGGTCCGCAGACGGGGCACGCCACGATCTCGGTCGCCGCGGCCGGCAGCGCTCTGGCCATCTCGGCGAGCTCCTCAGGGCCGCGCGGCGCGAACCTGGATGCGGCCAGCGCGAGTCCGGACCTCGAAGCAGCGGGCGGGGAACGCCGTCGGTCCTTCGCGCGCGGTCCCGCTCGCGAGATCGAAACGCGATCCATGCCAGGGGCATCGGATCGACGCTCCCTCCAGACGTCCCTCCGCGAGCGGGCCGCCGAAGTGAGGGCACTGCTCGGCCAATGCGTACACCTTCCCGCCCGTGCGTACCAGGAGAACGCGCGTCCCCTTCACGTCGACGCGCGTCGGCGTGTCCGGCGGCAGCTCGGATGCCGCCAGCACGTCGGTGTATTTCTCCGGCCCTTCCGCGGGAGAGTGATCGACGCCCGCGCGCTCGCTGAAGACGAGGTGGCCGCCCAGCCAGCCGCCGAGCATGACCGTGCCGAATCCGGCCGCGGCGGTGAGCCGGCCGCTCCGGCGCCTTCCGCGCATCCGGAGAACGAGCGAGGCTCCATAGAGGATCGCCGCGACGGTGTTGCACGTCGCGTGGGCGACGCCGACGTTCCGCGCGCGGCCGTCCGTCTGCGACCAGTCCGCGAGACCCGTCACCGCCGCCGCGGCTGCCCCGGCGAGTCCGACCGAGAGCGAGAGATCCGCCGCCGCGCGGGCGCCGCGCGAGCCGCGGACGGCGTCCGCGAGATCGAACACGATCGACGCCGTCCACGCGCCGATCGGAACGTCCGTCAGCGCCGGATGGAGAGGATGCCCCAGCGTCGTCCCGTGAAGAAGGTTCTTGATCGGCGCCGGGCTCTCACCGGCAACGCGCCGAACCGGCGGCTGCACGATCTCCGCGACCGAGGAAAGCCATGTCTGTTTCGCGATCGTCTGGTACGCGCGCCCCTGCAGGCGGCGGTCGCGCGTGGGCAACTCGTCCACTCGTCACCTCCGCCGGGCACCGGTGCAAAGCGCAGTCCGCGGCTCATCCGGGTCGCAGGCGAACCCAACCTCACGCCTCCTGCGTGGCACTGGCTTCGGTGGCCGCAACGTGAGCTGCCAATTGCCGCTCGCGCGAGGGATCACCATTGTTCGGGCGTGCGAGTAGCGGACCGGCTCGGGCCACGGCTCGTGGCAGGCTACTGGCAGGTTCAACCGGACGTGCGTCGGCGTTTTCCCATCGGCGCGGAGCCGGCTGGCGCCGGAGTCGATTTTCGTGTCTGGGCGCCGGCGGCACGGCGCGTCTTCGTCGAGCTCGAACCCAGTGGATCGTTCGAGCTCGATGCCGAAGGCGACGGCTATTTTCGCGGTCTCGTCCGCGACGCCGCCGCGGGCGCGCTCTATCGCTTCCGTCTCGACGACGGCGACGCGTTTCCCGATCCGGCATCCCGCTTTCAGCCTGAAGGACCGTTCGGACCGTCGCAGGTCGTCGATCCCGCCGCGTTCGACTGGTCTGACGGCTCATGGCCTGGCCCGGCACAAAAGGGACACGTCGTGTACGAGATGCACGTCGGGACGTTCACGCGGGAGGGGACGTGGACCGCGGCCGCGGAGCACCTCCCCTTCCTCCGCGACGTCGGCGTCACGATTCTCGAAGTCATGCCGGTGGCCGATTTTCCGGGGGAGTTCGGCTGGGGATACGACGGGGTGAACCTCTTCGCTCCGACGCGCCTCTACGGTACCCCCGACGAGTTCCGCGGTTTCGTCGATCTCGCCCATGCGTCCGGCCTGGCCGTCATCCTCGACGTCGTCTACAACCACTTCGGCCCCGCGGGCAACTTCATCCGCAACTTCTCCGCACATTACGTCAGCGAGCGATACCAGAACGAGTGGGGCGATCCGATCGACTTCGAGGGACCCCATTCGGGGCCGGTCCGTGAGTTCTTCCTCACGAACGCGGCGTACTGGATCGACGAGTTCCACCTCGACGGCCTCCGCCTCGACGCGACGCAGCAGATCTTCGACGCGTCGACGCCGCACGTCCTGACGGAAATCGCGGCGCGGATCCGCACCGCCGCCGGAGGGCGTCGCACATGGACGGTCGTCGAGAACGAACCGCAGAACACGCGCATGGTCCGGCCGCCCGAGCGCGGAGGGCACGGCTTCGACGCGGCATGGAACGACGATTTTCATCACACGGCGATCGTCGCTCTCACGGGACGTCACGACGCGTACTACACCGGCTTCCTCGGCAAGCCGCAGGAGTTCGTCTCGGCGGCGACGCGCGGTTTTCTCTATCAGGGCCAGCCTTACTCCTGGCAGAGGAGGCGGCGCGGCACGCCGGCGCTCGACATCGATGCGCACCGTCTCGTCTGCTATCTCGAGAATCACGACCAGATCGCGAACACCGCGCGCGGCGAGCGCCTCTGGCGCATCACGGACGCGGGAAGCCACCGCGCGATGACGGCTCTCCTCCTGCTCGGACCATGGACGCCGATGCTCTTTCAGGGGCAGGAGTTCGACTCGACCGCTCCCTTCCTCTACTTCGCGGACCACGAGGCGGAGCTGGCGCGGGCCGTCGCCGAAGGGCGGCGCAAGTTCCTGTCGCAATTCCGCTCCCTCGCGACGCGCGAGATGGAGCGCGAGCTGCCCCTCCCGCACGACCGGCAGACCCTGGAGCGCTGCAAGCTCGATAACGACCAGCGCACCCGTCACGCGAAGGCGGTCCGGCTCCACCGCGACCTCCTCGGTCTCCGGCGCGACGACGCCGCATTCGCGGAGCAGAACAGCAACCGGATCGCGGGCTCGGTCCTCGCCGACGAGACCTTTCTCCTCCGCTGGATTCTCGGCGGCTCCGGCGACCGTCTCCTCATCGTGAACCTCGGGCGCGATCTTCACCTCGATCCGGTGCCGGAGCCGCTCCTCGCGCCCCCCGAGGAGTGCCGGTGGGACGTTCTCTGGTCGAGCGAGTCTCCCGAATACGGCGGCGCCGGAACACCGGAGCCGGACCGCGAGGGAGAGGGGTGGCACATCCGCGGCCGTGCGGCGATCGTCCTGGCGCCGCGGGCGGTCACGTCGAGGAGTCGCGGGTGAAGCCGGGGCGGGCGATCCTCCCGCGCGAGTGGCTCGTCACGAACGGCCTCGGCGGATACGCGTCGCAGACGGTATTCGGTCAGGCGACGCGCCGGTATCACGCCATCCTCGTCGCGGCGCTGCCATCGCCGAACGGCCGCGTCGTCGCGCTGAACCAGATCGAGGAGGAGGTGCCGAGCGGCAGTGCATGGGTGCCATTCGACGAAAACCTACTCGAAGAGTTCACGCTCGAGCGCGGTCTCCCGGTGTGGCGGTGGCGGCTTCCGAACGGCGCGCTCGTGGAGAAGCGGCTGATCATGCCGTACCGGCAGAACGCGACGATTCTGCGCTGGACGCTCGTCGGCGGCGATTTCGCTTCGCTGCGGCTGACGCCCTGGATTCACATGCGCCTCCACGAGGAGCCGGTCGCCGCGCGGCCGCGCGACGGCTACCGGGCGACGGAGCGTCCGAACGGGATCGAGATCGAAGGGACCTCGCCGTTCCCGAACGTGCGCCTCGCCTGGTCGGGGCAGGCACTCGTCTCGAAGCGCCCGCAGGCGCGGCGCGAAGTGATGTACGAGATGGAGGAGGCGCGCGGGTACGTGCACCGCGGCACGCTCCGCAGCTCGTTCTCTCTTTCCGTCGAGCTTCGCGCGAAGGAGAGCTTCTCGATCGTCGCTTCCGTCGAGCCGTGGGACGCGATCCTGGCGATCCGCCCCGACGAGGCTTTTGCCGCCGAATGGGCGCGCCGCGACCGCCTCGTCGCGCGGGCCGAGCCGCGGGACGCGATCGAAGCGCAGCTCGTCCTCGCCGCGGACCAGTTCATCATCGATCCCGTCGCACGCTCGTCCGACCGCACGCGCATGCACGCGGCCGGCGAGGAATCGCGCTCGGTCATCGCCGGCTACCACTGGTTCACCGACTGGGGGCGCGACACGATGATCGCCCTCGAGGGCCTCACGCTCGCCACGAACCGTGCGCGCGAGGCCGGATCCATTCTCCGGATGTTCGCGATGGCCGTCCGGAACGGGCTCATCCCGAACCATTTCCCCGAAGGAGAAGAGGAAGGGGTCTACCACACCGCCGACGCGACGCTCTGGCTCTTTCACGCGCTCGGCCGCTACCTCGACGCGACGGGCGACCGCGCGACGCTCCGCCGCCTGCTCCCTTCGCTGCGCGAGGTCGTCGTCCGGCACTTCGAGGGAACCGACTTCGGCATCGGCGTCGATCCGGCCGACGGTCTCCTCCGCCAGGGATCTCGCGAAGCGCCGCTCACGTGGATGGACGCGAGATACGGCGAGCACATCGTCACTCCCCGCCGGGGAAAAGCTGTCGAGATCAACGCGCTCTTTTACGACGCGCTGCGCCATTACGAGTCGTGGGTCCGCGGCGAAGGAGAGACGGCCGAGGCGGAGGAGATCGCGACACGCGCGGAGCGCCTCCGCCGCAGCTTCAACGAGCGCTTCTGGTACGCCGACGGGCCGTGGCTCTTCGACGTCGTCGACGGGGAGAACGGAAGCGACCCGGCGCTGCGCCCGAATCAGCTCTTCGCGATCTCTCTCGCGCATCCCGTGCTCGACGAGGCGCGGTGGAGCACCGTGCTCGAGGCCGTTCGCGCCGACCTGCTGACGCCGATGGGCTTGCGCACGCTCTCGCCGGGCGACGAGGCGTACCAGCGCGACTACCACGGCGATCGCGAGACCCGCGACGCGGCCTACCACCAGGGAACCGTCTGGCCATGGCTCCTCGGCGCGTGGGTCGATGCCTCGCTCCGCGTCGATCCCGGATCGCCTTCCGACCTCGAGCGCACGCTCGACGGCGTGATCCAACACCTCTGGTACGCCGGCGTCGGAACGATCAGCGAAGTCTTCGACGCGGAACCGCCGTACGAAGCGCACGGCTGCATCGCGCAGGCGTGGAGCGTCGCCGAAATCCTTCGGGCGCGGAGGAAGCTGCGTCGTGTCATCCCGAGCGTAGCGAGGGATCAGGGACGGGTGGGCAACCCCTGACCGGAAAACCTCAGGTCGGCCGGACGACGAAGCTTCGCTCTCCCGCCGACGGAGGAGGCCGCGTCCCGCGCGTCCCGCCCGACCCTGATCCCTCGCTACGCTCGGGATGACGACGGACAACTGACGACTGACAACTGACAACTGACAACTGACAACTGACGACGGTCCGTACAGCTCACGTCGATACCTGCTGACCTGCGGCGATTTACGCTCGAAGGCTCACTCCGAGTGGCGCGCGTTCTGCAGCACGATCCGGACGCTGCCGCGATGAGGTCGCGGGCAACTCTCACGCGACAAGAAGCCTTCTTGAAGGGAGTGTCATGGGCAGGCGGGACTACCTCGATCCCGGCGACCGCGAGGTGGCGCCGTGACGATGCGCGTGCTGATGACGACCGACGCGATCGGCGGCGTGTGGGGATACGCGCTCGAGCTCGCGCGCGCGCTCGGCGACCGCGCCGAGATCCTTCTGGCGACCATGGGCCCGGCGCCGAGCGCCGACCAGCTCGCCGAGCTCGCGTCCGTCAGAAACCGTGCGCCACGACGAAGGAAGGACCAGAGACCGCGTCCGGAGCGGCGTCCGTCGGAGCGGCCGGCGGCCCGCGCTCCGCGCGTGGCGCAGGAGGCGACTCGATGAAGCCCCTCGAGATCGCCTTCTTCGGCTCGAGCCTCGTCTCCGCTTTCTGGAACGGCGCGGCGGCGTACTACCGTGGGATCGTTCGCGCCCTCCACGAGCGCGGGCATCGCGTCACGTTCTATGAGCCCGACGCGTACGACCGGCAGAAGCATCGCGATCTCGATTTCGATCCGGAGTGGGCGAAAGTCGTCGTGTGGGACGGGAGCTCCGCGGAAGCGGCCGAAGCCGCGCTCGTCGCCGCGGGCGACGCGGACGTCGTCATCAAAGCGAGCGGCGTCGGCGTGTTCGACGAGCTCCTCGAGCGGCGCGTCCTCGAGCTGCGGCGCCAGGGACAGGTCGTCCTTTTCTGGGACGTCGACGCGCCCGCGACGCTCGATCGGATCACCCGCGACCCGGATGACCCGTTTCGCCCGCTCGTGCCGCGGTACGACGCGATCCTGACGTATGGCGGCGGACCGCCGGTCGTCGACGCGTACCGTTCGTTCGGCGCCCGGGAGTGCGTGCCGGTCTACAACGCGCTCGATCCGTCGACGCATCATCCCGTCGGGCGCGATCTCCGCTTCGAGGGCGACCTCGCGTTCCTCGGCAACCGCCTGCCCGACCGCGAGAAGCGGGTCGAGGAATTCTTCCTCCGCGCCGCGGCCGAGGAGCCGGCGCGCCGCTTCCTTCTCGGCGGGACCGGATGGGGCGACAAGACGATGCCCCGGAACGTCGCGTATCTCGGTCACGTCTACACGGCCGACCACAACGCCCTGAACTGCACGCCCCGCGCGGTGCTGAACATCAGCCGCGAGAGTATGGCCCGCTACGGCTTTTCGCCGGCGACGCGCGTCTTCGAGGCGGCCGGTGCCGGTGCGTGCATCATTTCCGACGCCTGGGAAGGAATCGACGAGTTCCTCCGTCCCGGCGCCGAGATCCTCGTCGCCCATGACGGCGGCGACGTGGCCCGATTTCTGCGGGAGCTCACACCGGCGCGGGCCCGGGACGTCGGCGAGGCGGCGCGGAAACGGGTCCTCGCGGAGCACACCTACGCACACCGGGCCGAGGAAGTGGAGCGTGTTCTCGGCGATCTCGTGAAGGGGATGGCGGCATGAAACAGTCGCTCGATATTGCGATTCTCGGACTCTCTCTCACCTCGTCGTGGGTCAACGGACACGCGACGACGTATCGCGGCCTCGCACGCGAGCTCGCCCGCCGCGGTCACCGGGTGACCTTCTACGAGCGCGACGCGGGCAATCGCGACCTTCCCGAACCCGAGTTCTGCCGCGTGGTCCTGTACCACTCGCTCGACGAGCTCGTTCGGAATCACGAGCGCGCGCTCGGCGACGCCGACCTCGTCATCGTCGGGTCGTATGTCCCGGACGGGGCGAAGATCATCGACTGGATCACGACGTTCGTCCGCGGCGTGCTCGCGTTTTACGACATCGACACGCCCGTCACGCTCGAGGCGATCCGCGCCGGAACCTGCGACTATCTTCACCGTCGGCAGATTCCGTGGTTCGATCTCTACCTTTCGTTCACGGGAGGGCCCGTCCTGCTGACGATCGAGCGCGAGCTCGGCTCGCCCGCCGCGCGCCCGCTGTACTGCTCGTTCGATCCTGCGTCGTATTACCCCGAGACGACGCCGCTCCGATGGGACCTCGGCTACATCGGCACGTACAGCGCCGACCGGCAGCCGGTGCTCGAGCGGCTTCTCGTCAAACCCGCACGGGCCTGGCGGGGAGGACGCTTCGTCGTCGCGGGCCCGCAGTACCCCGCCTCGATCGTCTGGCCGCCGAACGTCGAAAGGATTCAGCACGTCCATCCCGACGAGCACCGGCGCTTCTACAACGCGCAGCGGTTCACGTTGAACGTGACGCGCGAGCCGATGGTCCGGCTCGGCTACTCGCCCAGCGTGCGGCTGTTCGAGGCCGCCGCGTGCGCCGTCCCGATCGTGAGCGACTCGTGGCCGGGTCTGGATGACTTTTTCGAGCCGGGCCGGGAGATCGTGCTGTGCGAGTCGCCCGAGCAGGTAGTCGAGACGATTCACGACATGCCGGAAGAGGAGCGGCGCGCGATCGGCGCGCGGGCGCGCGAGCGCGTCCTGCGGAATCACACGGCCGCGCACCGCGCGCTCGAGCTCGAGCGGTACTACACCGAGGCCGTCCTGCTGGGGCGCCTCCGCCCCCGCACGGCCGAGCGGCCGCTGCCCGAGCACGACGAGCGCGTGGAGGCGCGGATCTGAGGATGACAACCCGCAGGACCCACTGAGGATGACAACCCGCAGGACCCACCATGATAGGGGCCCGGTCTCGATCACGCGGCGCTACGCCGCGTGATGTGAAGTGCAGTCCTCCGCGAGCCGTTCGATCGCGAAGCGGTTCGGATTCACGATGTAGTCGCCGTCGATCTCGATGACGGGAAGCGCGCCGGCACCGAAGATCGAGCGGGCGCCGAGGCTTTCGCCGCGATCCCACCGGACGCCGAGCGAGTCGAGAAGCGCCGTCGTGTCACGGAGCCAGCGTTCGTGCGCCGCCCCGCAGTGGAGTTGCCAGGGTTTCGAACTCATGGTTGGGGAAAGTGCAAACGGGTAGCCAGCCAGCCTACTTCGCCTGCTCGTGCACCCTCTCCCCCGGCGTGCGGCCGCACTCCCCGCACCGGAGCTCGAACCACGGTCTGGGCGGCATATGCGCCTGAGGATGAATCACGATCTCCGCGCCGCACGCGGGGCACCGCATCCAGACGATCGTCTGGCCTTGTTCGTCGAAGCGGACGTAGCAGGTCGGTTTCTCCACGATTAGAACGGCCCTCGTTCAGGAGTCGCATCAGGCGCCCTGTTTCCTACCCCTGCCGATCGTTGGGTCCCCCTAACTTTCGTTGGCGGGACGGCCACCGCAGCACTAAGTTCACGAGAGGAGGTACGACGATGGCAGAACGGAAGACCGGCAAACCCTCTCCTCCCGTTGCGCCGCAGAAGGCCTCGCGCGCCCGCGACCGCGTGGAGACGAGTCACGTCGCGAAACGGGCCGTGGCGAAAAAGATCGTCTCGCCGAAGCGGTTCTCCCACACGGCGCTCGGCAATCGCTGAGTACAATGCTCCGGTCGTCCACGGGGTGACCGGAGCATGGCGAAGCAGTACGACAGAGACTATTTCGACCGCTGGTATCGCGATCCGCGGTCGCGGGTGACGGAATCGGCCGAACTGCGCCGTCGCGCCGCGGCGGCGGTCGCGGCGGCCGAGATCGTGCTCGGCCGGGAGCTCGAGTCCGTTCTCGACGTCGGGTGTGGCGAAGGGCGCTGGCTCGTCCCGCTTCGCGCGATGCGCCCCGACGTCGATTATGTCGGCCTCGATCCGAGCGACTACGCCGTCGAGCGCTACGGCAGGACGCGCCACATCCGGAAGGGATCCTTCGGTGACCTCGACGCGCTCCGCGGCAAAGCGTTCGACCTCGTCGTTTGTGCCGACGTGCTGCACTACCTCGAGCCGCGCGAGATCGATCGCGGCCTCGAGGTTCTTCCGTCGCTGGTCGCCGGAGTCGCGCTGCTGGACGTCACGACGCGGGAGGACGCGCCCGAGGGGGATCTCGACGGATGGATCTCGCGGCCGGCGCGCTGGTACGCCGACCGGTTCCGCGAGGCCGGCCTCGTCCCGTGCGGCCTGATGTGCTGGATGCCGCGCGCCGCGGTGGACCGGCTGACCTCGATCGAGCGCGCCGTGGTGGAGGGAACGCC
Organism: Thermoanaerobaculia bacterium; assembly: GCA_050745405.1. Lineage (GTDB taxonomy): Bacteria > Acidobacteriota > Thermoanaerobaculia > Gp7-AA8 > Gp7-AA8 > JBOGJQ01. Next base: position 16,210 of record JBOGJQ010000228.1, read on the forward strand.
GGACTGAGCCCGTCACCAGCCGAGCGGGAGGGCGTCCGCGATGATGCGGATCTCGCCGGTCGACGAAATCCGCCGGTCCCACACCAGGCGCCGCACCACGTCGTTGATGTCGTCCCGCCGCTCTTCGAAGATCGCACGGGCCAGGTCGGCCGCCGCCAGAGAGGGATCCGCGGCGCTGCGCAACTTCCGGAGGGCGTCGATCCCGATGCGGCACGTGAGCCGCTCCTCCAGCGTGTCCACGTCGAGCAGAAGACTCCACGTCCTCGGGTCCCACCGCGGATTCCCGATCTCGACAGCGCCCATGGCCCCCTCCTCACCCGTTCGATTCGCGGAATGCAGGCGGCATCATACAGGAATGCCCCGCTGGCACGGAGCATGGAAGCGATCTGGACACCGCATGGTGGTAGAGAAAACACATCCACCTTCCGTCGCTCCCCTGTCGCGGGGCTCGCGGAATAACGCCCCCCGCCGCACGCTGCGAGGTCTCGTGGTCGACGACGATCTCGAGGATCGCATCGCGATGCGACGGGCGCTGGTCCAGGCCGGGTTCGAGGTTCACGAAGCGGACAACGGCCGCCGCGCGATCGAGCGCATCCACGAAACCGACTACGACATGCTCGTCGTCGACATCATGATGCCGCAGGTCGACGGCTACGAGCTGCTGAGCTACCTGAAGAAGAAAGACCCGGAGGTCCTCGCGCGCACCGTCGTCGTGTCGCGCCTCGACATGCGCGACATGAAGGTGTTCTTCCCTCTCTGCCAGGTTCTTCCGAAACCGATCGACGCGGAAGCTCTCGGGGTCCTCGCGCGCATCATGCGCAACGCGCGGGAGCCGTAGGGCACGTGGCCGCGGCGTCTCGCCGCGAGCCCTCCGGCGCCCGCGTCGCTTCCTGAACGGTGCAGGGAAACGGAAGCCGCAGATTACGCAGATTGACGCAGATTAAGAACGAAGGCTCTCCGGCGACGCGATAAAGCTACCTTTCAGCCACGCATCCGCGGACGCGGAGCGACCGTGGCACGGGCGTCTCGCCCGTGCCCCCATTCCGTCATCGGCAGGATCGCAAGATCCAACATGCCCGGGCGAGACGCCCGGGCCACTTTCCACCCGCCCCGCCTCGCAAATCCAATCGCGGCCCGGAGATTGCTCCGTCCGCTTGCCGTGCGAGTCCTATTGCTAGCGATGCTGTTCGCCACCCCGGCACTCGCACACGAAGGCCACGATCACACCCAACCCGTCGACGCGGCGACGACCTGGACGTTCGATCCGCTCGTTCTCTCGCTCCTCGGAATCGCTGCGGTGCTCTACGCCCGCGGCGCGATGCGGAGCCGCGCGGCGAGACCGTGGCACGTCGTCTCGTTCGGTGCCGGTCTCCTGACGATTTTCATCGCGCAGATCTCACCGCTCGATGCGCTCAGCGACGTTCTCTTCTCGGCGCACATGGCGCAGCACGAGCTGCTCGTTCTCGTCGCGGCGCCTCTCGTCGTGATGGGCCGTCCGCTCGTCGTCTTTCTCCGCGGCCTCCCCACCCGCGCCTCGGATGCGGCGGTGCGCGCGATGCGCCGCCCCGCGGCCGTGCGTCTCTGGCGCGTGATGACGGGACCGTTCAACGTATGGCTCCTGCACGGCATCGTCCTTCTCGTCTGGCACGCGCGGCCGCTGTACGAGGGAGCGATCCGGAACGAAGCGATCCATTTCCTCCAGCACGCGATGTTCCTCGGAACGGCGGTTCTGTTCTGGTGGGCGCTCGTGCACGGCCGCTACGGCCGGCTCGGCTACGGGATGGCGGTTCTGTACGTTTTCGCGACGGCGGCGTACAGCGGCGCGCTCGGCGCGCTGGTGACGCTCGCGCCGCGGCTCTGGTATCCGCTCTACGACGCGCGCACGCGCGCGGTCGGCCTCGACCCGCTCCAGGACCAGCAGCTCGCGGGGCTGATCATGTGGGTCCCGGCGGGGATCATCCTCATCATCGCGGGCCTCGCATTTTTCGCCGCGTGGCTCGGGGCGATGGAGGCTCGGCACGCCTCAAATGGCTGATCTCGCTGTCAGTCGCGATCAGGCGGGATTATGAGGTGGTGGTATCTCGAGATCCTTTGCAGATCTTCAAGACGAGCCATTTCTTGATTTCTGGATGCCGGGGAACAGTAGAGATCTTCTGGTTCGCGACGTGGATCCAGACCTCATGACGCGCGCCTTCGCGGTGAAATTGGCATCCATGGTCAAGGAGATGCCGTTCGAGTCTGGTTCGCTTCATTCGCCTCAGCGGGCGACCGAAACCAACTCCTCGATGACGTTGCCAACTCGCCACTGCTGCTCGGCAAGCTCGCGATTCGTCTCGAGCACCAGCTGAATTGCCTCGGCGAGGTTCGCACGCGCCTCGTCCAGCGTCTCCCCTTGGGTATTCGCACCAGGGATTTCAGGAGCAAACGCAACGATGCCCTCATCCGTTTCGACAAAAATGCCGCGGTAAACGTTCGTCACACCAGCCTCCGTGCGATTGTCGGATCCCATTGTAGCCACAACAACGCGGCACCGCGCGCTGTTTCGAGGGAGGTAAATGCGACCTCGCTGCCACGGGCGTGGGAGGTGGCGTCCCCAACGGGATTCGAACCCGTGTTGCCGCCGTGAAAGGGCGGTGTCCTAGGCCTCTAGACGATGGGGACGTCTGCGCGGGTCGTGGCGATGGTGAGCCGGGCAGGGATCGAACCTGCGACCAATTGGTTAAAAGCCAACTGCTCTACCACTGAGCTACCGGCCCGGAGGCGGCTTGTTGCGGCGCAACCGCCGGAGGCGCTTCAAGATACGGGCCGCCGCCGGAGCTGTCAACCGCTGCAGGAAACCCCCGCGTCCGGGCGGAAATTGCACCCGGACCCCCCCGAACCCCCGCGGATCCCGACGGCGCGAATACGAACGCGGCTGGGGTTGTTTTTCATGATGTAGGCGATGGGCTCAACCTGTTTCCTACGCTTCGTCAAACCCCGGCAGGGCCGTCGCACAGTCCCCAGAACTGTGTGCCTGCCGGTTCTTATGTACGGGTGACGAGCTCGTCCTTTTATCGAATCTTCCCGCGCCCCTCCGGGGCGCGATCTTTTTGGGGGGAATCTTTTCCGGTGGTTTCGCGCGCTTCGCGCGCTCCACCACCGGCTACCCTCTTGCGCGCCTCCGGCG
>JBOGJQ010000229.1:0-3804 GCA_050745405.1 Thermoanaerobaculia bacterium
GTCGTCATCATGATCGGCCGGAGGCGGAGCCGTCCCGCCTCGATCACCGCATCGGCGGCGGTCATGTGCCGGTCGCGCCGCAGCAGGTTCACCGCGTCCACGAGCACGATCGCGTTGTTCACGACGATGCCGATCAGCATGACCAGACCCATGACGCTCTGCATGTTCAGCGTCGTCCCGGTGAGCAGGAGCGTCGGCACGACGCCGATCAGCGCCATCGGTACGGACAGCATGACGATGAGCGGGTCGAGGAAGCGCTCGAACTGCCCGGCCATCAGCATGTAGACGAGGGCGAGCGCCATGAGGATTGCGACGGTGAAGTCGCGCTTCGCTTCCTGCTGCTCGCGATACTCGCCGCCGAAATAGATCGACGCGGTCTCGGGGAGCTCGAGATCGGCGAGTGAGGTACGAATCCGCTCGACCGCCTCGCCGAGAGCGAGACCGCCCTCGAGGCCGGCGGTGATGTAGGTGACGCGCTGCCCGTCGACGCGCTGGATGCCGAGGGGGCCGCGGCCGCGTTCGCGGTCGACGAGGGTCGAGAGCGCGATCGACGCGCCGTCGGGGGTGCGGAGGGAGATGTTCGCGAGATCGTCGGCGGTGAGGCGGTCGGACGGCTCGAGGCGCACGACGATCGGGTACTCGTCGCCTCCCTGGCGGAGCCGTCCCGCCTCGACGCCGCCCACGTTCGCCTGCAGCGTCCGCGCGACTTCGCGAACGGACAGGCCCAACTCGGCGATCTTGTCGCGATCGAAAATGATGTTCTCTTCGGGGCGTCCCTCGCGGCGGCTGACTCGGACGCCGGCGATACCGGGGATCGCTTCCATGCGCTGCCGGATGTCGGCGGCGATCGTATCGGCGCGGTCGAGGTCCCACTCGCGCAGCTCGATCTCGATCGCTTCGTCGCCGCCGCCCGAGCTGAAGATGCGCCGCAGGATCCAGAGACCCGGCTGCGCCTCGACTTCGATCTCGGCGCCGGGGATCGTTCCGACGATCGCCTCGCGGAGGCGGTCGGCGATCTCCTCGCCGGAAGCGGCGCGCTCGCCCGCCGGCGAGAGCTTGATCTCGATCTCGGCGTCGCCGCCGCGGACCTCGGTCGCCACCGCGTCGAACTCGTTCGCGCGCAGAAGGCCGCGGACGCGGGTCTCGAGCTCGCTGACGTACGCGCGGACCACCGCGATGTTCGTTCCTTGCGCCATCTCGATTTCGACCCCCACCTCGTCCGCCTCGGTCTGTGGCGCGAGCTCGACGGGGATGAGCGGGAAAAGGAGGAGAGCGATCGCGAGCAGTCCCGCCGTCGTCCCGTACACGCGGCCGCGATGGCGGAGCGCGGCGCGGATTCGGCCGGAATACCACGTCTCGAGGCGCGTCATGAACGTCGCCCGGGCGACGCCGGCGTCGGCTCCCGTGCGGAGAAAGCGCGCGGCGAGCATCGGCACGAGAGTCAGGGCGACGAAGAGAGAGCAGAGGAGCGAGAAGACGACGACGAGCGCGAGCGCCTGGAAGAGGGCTCCGCTCGTGGTCCGCGCGAAGACGAGCGGGAGGAAGATGACGCACGTCGTCAGCGTCGACGCGACGATCGCTCCCGCGACCTCCCGCGTGCCGACCGCCGCCGCCTCGATCGCGCCGGCGCCCTCTTCCTCACGCTTCCGGACGATGCTCTCGATCACCACGATCGAGTTGTCGACGATCATGCCGACCCCGAGTGCCAGGCCGCCGAACGTCATCTGGTTCAGCGTCAGCCCGCCGAAGTAGAGGAGCCCGAAGGTCGAGATCACCGAGATCGGAATCGCGAGCGCGATGATCCCGGTCGTCGAGCGGTTCCGCAGGTAGAAGTAGAGGACGAGGACCGCGAGGATCGACCCCCAGATCGCGGAGTTCTTGACGGAGTCGATCGACTGGCGGATGAACGTGCTCTGGTCGGCGAAGATCGTCAGGTGGACGTCGTCCCGCTGCGCGTTGATTCGCCCGACTTCGTCGCGGATCCGGTCCGCGACTTCGACCGTATTCGCGCCGCTCTGCTTCTGGATCCCGAGGCTGACCGACGGCACACCGTTGACTTCGACGAGGTACGGCGCGTCCTCGAAGCCATCACGGACCGTCGCCACGTCCTGGACCCGCACGGGCATCCCGTCGATCCGCGTGACGACGGTGCGCGCGATCTCGTCGACCGACCGGAACTCGCCCGACGCGCGGACGTAGAGATCGCTCATCCCGCTCTTCACGTTCCCGCCGGGAAGCGTGACGTTCTCGCGCCCGATCGCCTGCTGCACGTCGAGCGCGGTGAGCCCCGCCGCCTTCATCCGGTCGCGGTCGAGCTCGATCCGGATCTCGCGATAGATCCCGCCGCGGATGTTGATCGCGCCGACGCCGGGGATCTGCTCGAAGCGCCGCGCGAGGTCGTTCTCGAGAAGACGGGTCAGCTCCTCGAGGTGGCGCGTCGAGGTCGCGACGAGCGAGACGACCTCGATGCGGTCGAAGTCGAACTTCAGGATCTCGGGAGAGCTCGCCTCGATCGGCAGCTCGTCGCGGAGGCGGTCGAGCGCGGCGCGCAAATCGTTCGCCGCCTCGTCGACCGACGTCCCGCGCGAGAACTCCAGCCGCACCCAGCTCCGCCCCTCCTCGGAGCGCGACGTGATCCGCTCCAGGTTCGGCAACCCTGACACCGCGTTCTCGATCGGATCCGTGATGATCTGCTCGATCTCTTCCGGGCCGACGTTGGGATACGTCACGCGGACCGAGAGCTGCGTGAACTCGATATTCGGCAGCAGGTCGATCGGCAGGGCGCGGAACGATACGAGACCGACGACGATGAGAATGAGAAAGAACATCGACGTCGCGACCGGACGGTGAATCGATGTCGTCGTGAGAGGCATTACTTCTCCGTCGTTCCGAGATAGGCCTCGGCCGTCGGCGGCTCGGCACCTTCCGTCCGCGCGTACCGCTGCTGCTTCGCGAGGAATCCGGCGAGGAGGTCCTCGCGCTGGAGCTGCTGCAGGCCGACGACTTTCTCCCACGCGCTGCGGCGCACGCGGGCCGCCGCGGCCTTGTCGCGCGCGAGCAGATGCTGCCCGGCGACGACGACCCATTCCCCCTCGCGGACCGCGGTCACGCCCGCGACGCCACTTCCTTCACCGACGACGTCGACCGGGCGCGCCTCGACGCTCACCGGGGCGTTGGGGTCCGCGCTCGCTCCGCCGACGACGTACACCTGCATGATGCCCGTCGCGGGATCTTCCCAGAGCGCACTCGTCGGGACGAGCGTCGAGGCGGTCGTCGATCCGTAGAGCAGGTCGACCGTCACGAACATCCCCGGACGCAGGCGCCCGTCCGCGTTCGCCACGTCGATCTCCGCGATCGTGCTGAAGCTCCCCGCCGAGAGGAATGGAGAGATGCGCGAGAGCGACGCGTGGATCGGCTGGCCGCCGAGGGCGGGGGAGGAGATCACGACGGGCGTTCCCTGCCGGACGTGCTGGAGCATCTCCTGCGTGAGGGGAACCTCGACGACGAGCTCGCCGAGATCGCCGACCACGAAGAGGACCGTGCTCGGGCTCGCGATCATGCCGACCTCGGCATTCCGCTCGCCGATGCGGCCGGAGACCGGGGCGCGGACGACGGTTCGCGTGAGAGCGGTCCGCTGCTCGGCGGCGGCGGCACGTGCCTGATCGATCCGCGCCTCTTCCTGTCTCGCGCTGGCGCGCGCCGCGGCGAGCTGCGCCTCGAGCGTCTCGAGCTCGGCGCGGCTGATCAGCTGCTGCTCGGCGAGCGAGCGCGCGCGGTTCGCCTGCGCCTCGAGCTCCCCGACGC
>JBOGJQ010000230.1:0-13851 GCA_050745405.1 Thermoanaerobaculia bacterium
CAATTGCTCCGGCGATCGGCCGCTTCGTACCAGCTCGACCATCTGCCGTCTGAACTCCGGTGTGTATCTCGCCATCGTGGACTCCTTCCCAAATCCTCAGGTGTCCACGAAATCGGGTCAAGTCCAGACAAGCACCCTCAGACAATCTGTGTAAATCTGTGAAATCTGTGGATAAACCAGATGATGCTCATCGTCCTCGACGCGGGCTACCGCGGCTGGGTCGGCGTCGAATACGAGGGCGACGCGCTCTCGGAGCCGGAGGGCATCCGCGCGACGAAGGCGCTCCTCGAGCGCGTCCGATCCTCCGCAGATTCGCACAGAGGGTAGCTATCCACAGATTACACAGATTACACAGATGGATTTGTTTTGCCTTCTCGAGAAGAGGACGTCCTGGCAGGCACCCCCAGACAATCTGTGTAAATCTGTGAAATCTGTGGATAAACCATCTGTGAAAATCCCCGACTGGCACGCCGAATGAAGTGGCGAAACCCGACGGGCTCCGCCGTTGCGCGTCCCGCGATTGGATCATGGTGAAACCAGCCGCTCTGGCGCTTGCCGCCGTCTCCGTCTCCGTCTCGGGTTTCGAGCTCGGGCGGCGCCTGTACCGCGACTCCCGCCTCTTCACGCCCGATCCCGAACCGGCGATCTCGTGGGATCCGGTCGATTACGGCCTCGCTCCCGATGCCGTCGACGAGGTCGAGTTCGAGGTCGACGGGAACGAGCTCCGTGGCTGGTACTGCCGCGCCGCGCATCCGATCGCCTCCGCGCTCTACTGCCACGGCAACAGCGCGAACTTCACACTCGACCTCCCGGTGATCCGGAGTTTCGTCGACGCGGGGATCAGCGTCCTCACGTTCGACTACCGCGGCTTCGGCCGGAGCACGGGCAGGCCGACGCTGCGCGGCGTCTATCGCGACGCTTTCGCCGCCGCCGCGATTCACGACGATCTTCGCCCCGCCGGCCTTCCGTCGATCCTCTACGGCTTCTCGCTTGGCGGCGCGATCGCCGCGAAGCTCGCGCTCCGCGTCCGCTTCGACGCGCTCGTCCTCCAGTCGACGTTCACGTGCCTCCGCGACATCGTCCGGACGCTCCATCCCGAGATTCCGCTGCACCTCCTCTGCGCCGGCGAGCTCGATACGATGCAGGCGATGGAGAGGATCGCTCTTCCCGCTCTGGTCATCCACGGGACCGACGACGAAGTGATCCCCCGCGCGATGGGGAAGGCGCTGTTCGAGAAGGCGAAGAACGGTCGCGCGTACCTCGCGATCGAGGGGGCCGCGCACGGCAACGTCTTCGATGTCGGCGGCGACCAGGTCGTCCGCGCGATCCGCTCCCTGGCGCTCGACCTCGGCCCCGCGCGCGAAGCCGCCCGCATCGCGTCGTGACGCTCTCTCAGCCGACGCTCACCGCGAGCATCGACACCGATCCGCCGTCGACGCCCTCGACCGGAAAAGTCACGTCGTCGCCGGGCTGCGCCGCGCCGAGCACGTAGAGGAGCGGGAGATAGTGGTCCGGCGTCGGCGCGGAAAGCATCGCGTCCCCACCGAGCTCCTCGTACTCGACCAGAGGCGCGTGATTCCCTCCGGCGATCAGCTCCCGCGCCTTCGCCTCGAAGCGGACGGCCCAGTCGAACGGACGGGCGGGGTGCCGTCCCCACGCGTACGCGTGAAGGTTGTGCACGAGGTTTCCCGTCCCCATGACGAGGATCCCTTCGTCGCGCAGGGGAGCGAGACGCTTGCCGATCGCGTAGTGCTCCGCCGGGGGAAGGGTCTCGTCGATGCTGAGCTGCACGACAGGAACGCCGGCATCGGGAAAGACGTGGACGAGCACCGACCACGTGCCGTGGTCGAGGCCCCACTGCGTATCGAAGGCGGTCTCGATCGGCGCGAGGACCTCGCGGACGCGCGCGCAGAGCGCGAGGTCACCGGCAGCGGGATACTCGACCTGGTAGAGAGGACGGGGGAAGCCGCCGAAGTCGTGGATCGTCCGCGGCGTCTCGACGGCCGTGACCATCGTTCCCGGGAGATACCAGTGCGCGGAGACCGAGATGATCGCGCGCGGGCGCGGCATCGCGCGCCCGATTGCGGACCACTCCGCCGTCCAGGCGTTCTGCTGGATCGCGTTGAGCGGATTCCCGTGACCGAAGAAGACCGCCGGCATCCGCATGGATGCCTCCCGCCGCGTTATCTCGCGCCGCCCAGAACGCCCGCGGCGGCGACCTGACCGCCGGTCAGGAACGCCGAGGACGCGAGCCAGCGCCGCTCGGGATAATACGCGAAGATCGGCGAGCCGCCCTTGATCGTGTCGATGAGCTTGCGCGCGATCTCGTCGCGAACCGCGGGGCATCCCCAGCTCCGCCCGAGGCGCCCCTGGCGCTTCGCCATGGTGCCGTCGACGTACGGCGCGCCGTGCATGACGATCGCGCGCTCCATCGCCTTGTCGTTCACGCCCCGCTCGAGGCCGTCGAGACGGAGCGAGTAGCCGTTGCTCCCGACGTACGTCCCCTTCGTCACGAAAAGACCGAGACTGGTCTGGAGGCTGCCGGAAGCATTGGAGAACTTCGTGGGACGATTTCCCCCGCTGTTCTTGCCATGCGCGACGTGCTCGCGAAACAGGAGGCGCTCGCGCTCGAGATCGAAGACCCAGAGGCGCGGCTGCGTCGACGGGATCGAATAGTCGATGACCGTCAGGAGGTCGTCGCGGCGGACGAGCCCCCGTTCGGCGGCGCGCTCGCTCGCTTCGAGGGCGAGGCGGAGGACCTGCGGGCGCAGCCCCGGCGCCTGCTTCGCGAGCGTGGCGGCGAGGTCGGCGGACGAAGCCGTGGCGGTGGACGGGAGGAAGAGCGAAACGGCTAGCGCCGCGATGGCAGCGAGACTTTTCATCGAAATTGGACCGCGCGGGAGACCGATTCCCGCCTCGGTACAGCGTAAAACGATTTGGAAGGGAAGGCAATTCCGTTTTTGGCCACAGATTACGCAGAATGGTCATCCACAGATTTCACAGATTTACACAGATTGTTAAAGCGGATCAGCCCGGTTCATCCCGTGCATGGCCCGTCAGCGAAGCCGCCTGAAAATCTGTGTAAATCTGTGAAATCTGTGGATCGCTATTCCGTGGAATCTGTGGACGTCGACGCAAGCACCTCCGCCGTCCCGCGATCGAAAAGCATCAGCCGCGACCTCCCCGCGGGCACCCGCAGCAGAACCTCCCGCCCAGCGACGGTAATCGCGCGCTCGCCGTCGCGCGCGGTCTCGTTCACGAGAACCGCGAACGTCACGCTGGGCGTGTGGAGCAGGCGCGCGGCGATGCCGCTCGTCGACGGATGCGTCTCGATCCGCGCGCCCTCGAATGCCGCGGCGAGGAGGGCGACGAGCGGTTCGTCTTCCCGCGCGTGCTCGAGCGGCAGCGGTTCGTGCCAGACGTTTCCTTCGAAACGGTCGAGCGGGGGAGCGAGGCTGCGGAGGAGCGACTCCTGGAGATTCCGGTCGAACGTCGCCCCGCCCCAGCGCGAGGTCTCGTGAAGGCGGACGGGACGCCCGTCATCGACGATCCCGAGCGCCTTCAGCGCGGGAGAAACGCCGCCGTACGGATCGCCGGTGACCGCGCCCGTGACGAGCAGCTTCGTCCCGTTCTGCGAGGCGGCGAGTAACGCCTCCGCCGCGTCCGCCGCGAGGAACTCTACCGACGGCACGATGACGAGCTTCGTGTCGCGCAGGCGCTCTGGTGTGAGGCGCAGCTCCGAGAGGGCGGTCGGAACGACGCCGAACCGCTCGGCCATGACGCGGATCATCCGCCGGTAGCCGTCCGTCGCCGCGGGGCGGTTCATGAAGAGTCGCGAGTGCGGGATCACGATGACGACCGGGTCGGGCTCGAAGTCGTCGAGGCGCGGCGCCGCTTCGCGAAAGAAGCGGGCGTACTCCGGGACGACCGCGAGCTCCGGCTTCGCCGTGCCGTCGGGACGGAAAAAGCCGATCACCGATTCGTTGTCGATCGGCATGTACGGATTGATGTTCCACGCCCACTCGATCGATCCGGCGCCGCGCGACGCAAAGGCGTACGCGAACTTCCGCTCGAGCAGCTCGGCCGCGTGCTCGGGCGAACGCCACGGCCACCCGTCGACGTCCTCGAGACGCATCAGCCCCGTCTCCTGGAAGAGCATCGGCTTCTCGGGGACCTTCACCGTAACGCCGGTCGCGAGGAGGTCGTCGTTCTGCCACCACGGATGCACGGCGGTGTAGTCGATCGATTCGGCGTGGAGCTGCTGCGACGGCCGGGACCACGTCCCGCCCTCGTCCTGTCCGAGGGTCACGAGAACGTCGCCGCCGGCCTCGCGAAGGATGGCGCGGAGGCGCGCGGCCCATCCCGCGACGACCTCGTTCGAGAAGACGACGAAGTCGCGCACCTTCCGCGGCCGGCGATCCTCGCGGATGGCGCCGCCGTCGAGCTCGTGGTCCCACGGCAGCTCGAACGGATCTCCGCTCGCGTCGCGCCACAGATTGCGCAGGACGTCGGGGTCGTCGCCGTGCCGCTCCATCACGAACTCCCGCCACGCGCGCTTCTCCCACGCGTCGCGCATCGGGCGGTTCGTCCAGAGGTGCTCGGCGGGCGCGTACGACGGCTCGTTGATGAGGTCCCAGTGAATCCATCCGACGCCGCGATAGCGCGACGCGAACGCCGAAAGCAGCTCGCGCTGCCCGTCGAGCGCGCGCGGATCGAGATACGGGTTCGTTCCGCCGTACGCGGACGGGCGGAATGCGTAGAAGGTGAAGTTCACGACGATCCCGTGCTTCGCCGCCGTCTGCACGTACGCGTCGAGCGCGCGCAGGACGGCCTCGTCGACGACGCCCGGGTTCAGCATGACGCGCGACCACCCGGTCCAGATCCCGGTCCGCACGAAATTGATCCCCAGCTCCGCCATCCGCGCGAAGTCGCGGTCCCAGACGTGCGGGTCGGGCTCGAAGAGGAACTTCCGATGGACGTCCGACGCCATGTACGTCGTTCCGATGACCGGGAAGACGTCTCCGTCGCGACGCAGCCAGTCGCGCGAGACGGTGATACGCGGGCCCGCCGCGAGGAGCGCGTCGTCGCGCACCCAGAACCCCGTCGTCGTTCTACGCGGATGCCACGGCGCCTCGGGGACCGTCACCTCGACGTGGTAGAGCCCCGGCGCGAGAGCCGTCTCGGGGCGGATGGCGGCAGTGCCCCGCCTCGTTTCGCTCGTTCCTTCGAGCGCGACGGTGACGCGATGGACTTCGCGTCCCCCGTCGTCGCGCACGCGAAGCTCCGCCGTGTCCGGCGCGATTTCATCCTCGCGCGGCGACGGACGCCGCAGCGTGACGCTGATGATGGCCTCCTCTCCCGGCGCGACGCTCGCGTAGACCGGTCGCGCGTCGAGCTCCGAGGCGCCTTCGATCGCGCGCTGGACGATGGCGCGGATGAGCGAGGCGGACAGAGGCGCATCCGACGGCGCGAAGATCCAGCGCGCGCCGGCGGCCTCGCCGCGGATGCGGTCGATCTCGATGAGAGGCGCCGCGCGGGGAATCCCCTCGTCGTCGACGAGGTGGACGAGCGGCCGGAGGATCGCGTCGCGGTGCCCCTCGGATCCGTGCTCCTGCGGGAGATCGGGTTGCGTGGCGAGGCGCGTCGTGAGAGTCCAGACCGTCCGCGCACCTTCGACGGGCACCGTCCATGAGAGCTCGGGCGTGACGGCGCGCATCGCGGCGGTCCCTTCGATCTTCTCCGCCGGGCCGATGAGGAGCTCGTGCGCGAACGTCGGCTGCCGGTGCCCGAGGCGCCATCCGTCGGATGAGCGAAGGACCGGCTGATGAAAGGGCGCGCCGCCGAGAACGACGAGGCTCCCGCCGCGGCGGACGAGCTCGCGGATCGGCGACCACGCGTCGAGAGGAAAGGCGCTGCCGTAGGGGAGGATCAGCAGGTCGTACTCGCCGAGACGGTCGCGCATCGCCTCGGCGGATTCGAGCGTCTCCACGCCGAATCCCGCGAGAGCTTGCTCGAGAACCGCGCCGGCGATCGGCGGCGCGTCGATGGTCGGGAAGCCGTCGGCGCGGAAGATCGCGGCGCGAGGCGCGGCCGCGGCCGACACCGCGGCGGCCAGGGCCAGGAGTGGGATCCACAGATTGCGCACAGAAAGGTATCCACAGATTACACAGATTTCACAGATTACATAGCCACCACCCACCATCTGTGTAAATCTGTGAAATCTGTGGATAACTCAAATCTGTGGACCAGGGAAGTGTTTCCAGAATCAGCTTGACTGTTCGCTTGGCGGAGGAACATGATGTGCGGACAGACGAGATCCCGGACGCAGCTGAAACCGACGGAAACTCCTTTGAGGAGGCGAGGTTGACGCGCATGGTCCAAAGAAAGCTTTCCCGGAGCGGAGCCGCCGCTCATGCACGGCGGACGGCCACGCTGAACCCCGGCGTCCCCGCCCACTTCGTCTCGTCTCCTTCCCCCATTCTCACCGTGACGCTTTGCGCCAGAACGAGGGCGGCTCCCCCCGCTCGTGCGGGCGTCGTTCATCCATGGCATGCAGCATCGATCCGGAAGGAGGATTCTCATGGGCATCGGTAGAAGACTCGGTCGCTACGGCCTGATGGTCGTCGCGGCGGTCTTGTTCGCCGTCACGCCGTCGTGGGCGCAGTCGGTCCACGATGGAACCGTGACGGGCACCGTGACCCTCGCCAGCGGGGAAGCAATCCCCGGCGTGACGGTCACGATTTCGGGTCCCTCGCTCATCACGGGCGAGCGGACGGTCTACAGCGGCGACGGAGGGCGATTCGTCTTCCTGAGCGTTCCGCCGGGGACCTACACTCTCACGGCGACGCTCGAGGGAATGAGGACCTTCTCGGCGCGCGACATCGTCATCCATTCGGGTGACAAGGTGGACCTTCCGGTGACGCTGCAGCCCGGCTCGTTCGAGGACGAGATCGTCGTGACCGCGGCGTCTCCGATCGTCGACACGCGGACCGCGCAGATCAGCACCACGTTCACGGAGCAGCTGATCGAGGCGGTGCCGACCTCGCGCGACGCTTTCTACGACATCGCCCTCACCGCGCCCGGCATGTCGGACGTCGGCAAGGAAGGCTCCTGGCTTCCCAGCCCGTCGGCGTTCGGCAGCGCCGCGAACGAGAACATCTTTCTCGTCAACGGAGTGAACACGACGAACCCCCGCGGCGCACCGTGGGGCTCTCTGGTGGCCGTCAACTACAACACGGTCGAGGAAGTGCAGATCCTCTCGCTCGGCTCGAAGGCGGAGTACGGGAGCTTCTCCGGCGCCGCGATCGACGTCCTGACGAAGTCGGGCGGCAACGAGTTCACCGGCGACGTCGCCTTCTTCACGATGCTCGGAGACGCGGCGGACAATTCGACGCTCAGCTTCGGCGACGACGTCCTCTACGCCGATCCGGCCGATCAGCTCAACAGCAAGCCGCTCGACAGCTCGGAGCTGAGCCTCACGCTCGGCGGTCCCGTGATGCGCGACCGCGTGTGGTTCTACGCCGGCTTCGGGACCTACGAGGCGGAGACCGACATTCCGCTCTTCGGTCCGAACTCGACCTGGGACCAGGACATCTACGACCTGAAGCTGACGGGCGAGTTCGGCTCGAATCACCGCGGATGGCTCGCCTATCACACCGAAGAGCAGATCGCGGGCAACAACACCTGGGGTCAGACCTGGGACGACTCGATGGTCTACAACCAGCCCCGCGACAACGACACGCTCCAGGCGCAGTACCAGTGGGTCATCTCGGATCGCGGCATCTTCTCGTTCAAGGCGCTCGGATTCCAGACCGAAGAGCATCCGACCCTTCCGGACCCGCAGGGCACTCCGGGATACATCAACTGGTGGAAGTACATCGGCTCGCAGAGCATCGGTCTCGGCGGCGACTTCCCGTACGTCGAGAAGCAGGTCTCGGAGCGCCAGACGTACCAGGCCGACTTTTCCCACTACGCGGACGACTTCCTCGGCGAGCACGAGGTCAAGTTCGGCGTGCAGTACACCCAGGCCGAGGGGAACTGGATCGGCGGCTACTTCCACGGCTACGCGAATTTCGCGTACCCCTATCCCTACCAGATCGACACGCCCGCGAAGGACTTCTGGTGGAACGGGCCGGAGAGCTGGCAGTGGGGCACCGACGAGGACCCGGTCGTCCCCTGGTACAACATGAAGATCATCCGCAACCCGTGGCTGACGGTCCGTCAGTCCGACAACACGGCGGCCTTCGTGGACGACACCTGGGTCGTGAATGACCGCCTCACGTTCAACCTCGGCCTGCGGTGGGACAACTCCACGGCGGCGTACGGCGAGGGGGCGGTCTTCGACTTCCCGACCACGCCGGGCGATCTGGGCGACCTCCAGGTCATCCGGACGCGCCAGGGGATGGACGTCTTCGACTTCGACACGATCTCCCCGCGTCTCGGCATGGTCTACACGCTGACCGACGACGCGAAGACCGTGCTCCGAGTCAACCTCGGCCGTTACTACTCGCCCATGAGCGTCGAGACTCTCAGGCGGTTCGGGCCGGACATGGAGCCGACGACCACCGAGGTCTGGTACTACATGTTCCGGCTGCACGAAGTCGACCTCAATGGGAACGGGAAACTCGACTTCGACGAGATCCGGCCGGGAACCCGGCTGCTCGTCGGACGCGAGCCGGATACTCTGAACAGCACGAACGTGTCCGATCCCTCGTGGTTCCTCGACGTCGAGGAAGGGACGGGGAACCCGTTCACGGACCAGTTCCACGTATCGGTCCAGCGCCAGCTCGGGTCGGATTTCGCGGTCGAGGCGTCCTACATCTACAAGCTGTCGCAGGACTTCCTCGTCCAGCAGATCTATGACCCGAACACGGGCGAGTACTACGAGTGGGAGAAGCGGCCGTTCACGACCTTCACCGGGCACCAGACCAGCGTCTGGTCGATCGTGCTGAAGGACTACAACAACGACGGCGCGGTCGACATCGAGGACGCGAAGTACATCAACAGCAACAAGGCTGCGCGTGCGACGAACCTCGAGTCGTTCGACGGCAAGGACGTGGAGCGCGAGTACAGCGGCGTCCAGCTCGTGTTCACGAAGCGGTACTCGAACCGGTGGCAGGGCCTGGCGTCCGTCAACTGGAGCACCACCGACGGCATCGCGCCGCGGACGATGAGTCAGGACTGGTACATCGACGGGCCGATGATCATGGATACCCCGTTCGGCAGCTCGATGAACCACTTCCAGAACAACATCGAAGGGGCGCTGCCGATGACGCCGGAATGGCTCATCAAGGTCGCGGGAAGCTACCGCGTTCCGACGGTCGAGACGGACCTCGGGCTCCGCGTGCGGTACGACTCGGGGCGGGCGATCTTCCCGATCCAGCCTCTGTCGACGTTCGCGAATTGGATGAGCAGCATTCCGCCGAACGCGATCTTCGGCGGCGGCTCCGATCAACTCGTCGCCGACGATGAGGCGTTCTGGATGCCCGCCACGACCATCGTCGACCTGAGCGTGCAGCGCGATTTCGCGATCTCCGATTTCGGGCTGCGCGTGTCGGTGGACGTGCTCAACGCGTTCAACGAGGACTCGCCGAACCGCATCGGCTTCCGGCCGGGCGACTTCGGCCGCGTGTACGGCATCGTCAACCCGCGGGTCATCCGCGGCGGCGTGAAGTTCACGTTCTGACGCAACCGGTGCCCGGGGATCTTCGGATCCCCGGGCAACCGGGTTCTTCGCAGAGGAATTGAACGCAGAACGCAGAACGCAGAACGAAGAAGTTGGAAAACCGCCCGCCCGTGGCCTCTTTTCTTACTTCTGCGTTCTGCGTTCTGCGTTCTGCGTTCAAAATGCAAAGTTGTAAACTCATCCCCGGTTGATCTTCCTTCGACGCCATTCCCGATGGACGCTCTTCGCGGGCGTTGCTCTCGCCGCCGGTCTCGTCGCTTTGGGCGGTTTCCTCCTGATGCGCGATCGCGCCGCGGCCGTGCCGAGTCCAGGCTCGTTTCGCGGAAAGAACGTTCTCCTCGTCACCCTCGATACGACGCGCGCCGATCACATCGGGGCGTACGGGCATGCGAACGCGCAGACGCCGCGCCTCGACGCGCTCGCCCGGGAGGGCATCCTCTTCGAGGACTGCATCTCTCCCTCGGCGTTCACCCTGCCGTCTCATTCGTCGATCATGACGGGGCTCTATCCGCCCTATCACGGCGTACGCATCAACGGCGCCGCGGCGCTGGCCTCGGTCCACGGCACGATGGCCGAGCGGCTGTCGGCCGAAGGATATCGGACCGGAGCGTTCGTCGGGGCGTTCGTGCTCGACGGCCGATGGGGACTCGAGCAGGGCTTCGATCACTATGACGACGACTTCCGGCTCGCCCCGGATCAGAAACTCGACCTCGCCGGCGTTCAGCGTCCGGCGAACGAGGTGGTGGATGCGGCACTCTCCTGGCTCGGTGACGAGAGCGCGAAGCCGTTCTTCGCGTGGCTTCACTTCTACGACCCGCACGTCCCGTACGCCCCTCCCGAGCCGTACCGGAGCCGCTTCGCTGCGAGCGGGGAGCACGGCCTGTACGACGGCGAGATCGCCTTCGCCGACTCGCAACTCGGGCGCGTGCTCGACTGGCTGGAGGCGAAGGGGATCGCCGACGACACGATCGTCATCGTCGCCGGGGATCACGGCGAGGGGCTCGGGAGTCACGGCGAGGGGGAGCACGGCTACTACATCTACGACTACGCGATTCGCGTCCCGCTGATCCTGCGCATCCCTGGAATGGAAAAGAACGTGCGCGTGGCGCAGCAGGTCCGCACGGTCGACGTCCTTCCGACCGTGATGGAGCTCGTCGCCGGGACCGAAGTCGAGCCGCTCCATGGCGCTTCGCTCCTCCCGCTGCTCGAGGAGCCCGACGATGAGGCGACCCGCTACGCCTACAGCGAGTCCGTCGCGACGAAGCTGCAGTACGGCTGGGCGGGTCTCTACTCGATCCGCACCGACGAGTACAAGTTCATCGAGGCGCCGCGGAGTGAGCTCTACCATCTGGTCGAGGATCCCTCGGAGTCCGTCAACCGTTACGCCGATCTCCGCCGCGTCACGCTCCGCCTCCGCGAGGAGTTGAGAAATCTGCGGGAGGAGATCTCGCGGAACGCGCCCGAGACCGAGGAGGCGAACGTCGACGAGGAGACGATGAAGATGCTCGCGTCTCTCGGGTACGTATCCGGCGGATCGGCGGACGAGGTCGACGACAGCACGCTTCCCGACCCGAAGGACAAGATCCATCTCTACGAATCCGTCGGGTACGCCGTGAACCTCCTCTCGAAAGACGACTACGACGAGGCGGCCGAGGTGCTCGAGATCATCCTGGCCGACGATCCGAACATCCCGCAGGCGCAGATCCTCCTCGCGTCGGCATACCGCAAGACCGGTCGCGTCGCGGAAGCGAAGGAGATTCTCGATACGTATCTGAAGAAGGATCCGGATCACATGCCGGCGCTGATCGCCATGGCCGAGATCCTGCTGCAGGAGCGGCGGTACGAGGAAGTCATGGCGATCTGCCGCCGCGCGCTCGCGGAAGACGAGCGGAACGCGCGCGCGTACGAGCTGATGGCCGAAACGCAGATGGCCGAGCAGGATCACGCGGCCGCGCTCCCTCTGTTGCAGAAGGCGGTCGAGCTCCAGCCGAAGCTGAGCCGGAGCCGCATCAATCTCGCCGCGGCTCTCATCGGCCTCGGGCGTCTCGGCGAGGCCGACGAGACGCTCGCCGGGATCCTCGAGGAGTACCCGAAGTTCCCGCTCGCGAACTTTCATGTCGGACTGCTGCGAGAGGAGCAGCGGAGGTTCGCCGAGGCGGTGGCGGCGTACCGGAAGGAGATCGAGGCGAATCCGAACGTCGTCGCCGCGCGGTTCAATCTCGGGAACCTCCTCCTGCGTGGCGGCGACGCGGCGGGGGCGGAAGCGCAGATGCGCGCGATTCTCGAGCGGGACGAAGGGAACGCGCGCGCGTACCTGCTTCTCGCGCGCGCCCTTCTCGACCGGCCGGGACGGCTCCGCGAGGCGGAGACCGCGGCGCGGCAGGGCCTCGAGCGCGCCGGCGAGAACGAGCTGAAGGCGCTGGGGTGGTTTCTTCTCGCGGACGTTTATTCGCGGCAGGGGAGGGTGGGCGAGCGCGACGAGGCGGTGCGCCAGGGCCGCCGGTATCAGGCGATGATCTGATGAATCTCCTCCTCGCCGCCATCCTCGCAGCCGCGCCCATCCGGGTCGACCAGGTCGGCTATCCCGCGGACGCGCCGAAGATCGCGATCGTCACCGCCGACCTCGGCGATACCTTCGTCGTCCTGCGCGGCGATACGACCATCCTCGAGGGGAAACAATCCGAGCCGAGAATCGACGAAGATTCAGGCGATCGCGTCCGTCACGCCGACTTTTCGAGCGTCACCGAGCCGGGAAGATACGAGCTGCGCGCCGGCGATCATCGCGCGGCGATCACGATCGCGGAGGAGCCCTACCGCGACATTCTCCGGTTGACCATGCGCGCTTTCTACGGCCAGCGGTGCGGGACGGCGGTCGATCTCGGCGGTGGGTACGCGCATCCGGCGTGTCATCTGAAGAGCGCGTATCACCCCTCGTCGGGACGAAGCGGTCCGCGCGCGGCGCCCGGCGGGTGGCACGACGCCGGCGACTACGGCCGGTACGTCGTGAGCTCGGCGATCGCCGTCGGGACGTTGCTGTGGGCGTGGGAGCTCTTTCCCGGCGCGCTTCGCGATCTCGATCTCGCGATCCCGGAGTCGGGAGATGCCACGCCGGACGTTCTCGACGAGGTCCGCTGGAATCTCGAATGGATGCTCTCGATGCAGGACGAGGACGGCGGGGTGTGGCACAAGGAGACCAGCCTCGAGTTCCCGCCATTCGTCGAGCCACACGAGGACGAGGCGCCGCTCTTCGTGATCGGCAGGAGCTCGTGCGCCACGGCGGATCTCGCGGCGGTCGCGGCGATCGCCGCGCGCGCGTATCGCCCTTTCGACGAGACGCTCGCGCAACGTTCGGTCGTCGCCGCCCGCCGCGCGTGGGCCTGGCTCGACGAGCATCCGAACGTGACGTTCCGCAATCCGGAAGGAGTGCTCACGGGGGAGTACGGCGACGCCGACTGCGGCGACGAACGTCTGTGGGCGGCGGCGGAGCTGTCGCGGACGACGGGCGATCGGGAGTTCCAGCGCTACTTCCTGGCGCGCGCGGCGCGCGCCGTCGATGAAGTCGGCGAGGCGAGCCCGCCGTCGTGGAACGATGTCGGCCCACTGGCCGCATGGGCCTACGCGCTCTCGGCGCCGGGCGACGAGGCGGACGAATCGATCCGGCGGAAGTCGCGCGAAGCCGCGGCGAGGATCTCCGCGCGAATCCGCGCGCATCCGTACGCCGTGCCGCACACGGGCGACGACTGGGTGTGGGGATCGAACGCCGTCGCGGCGAACTACGCGCTGCAGCTCCTCGTCGCCGACGCCCTCGATCCCGACGCGCGGTATCGCGCCGCGGCTCTCGAGGTTCTCCACTACCTTCTCGGCCGGAATCCCTTCGGGACTTCGTTCGTCACCGGCGCGGGCGAGCGGCCGGTCCGGCACCCGCATCACCGCCCGAGCGGTGCGGACGACGTCGACGCCCCCTGGCCCGGCCTCCTCGTGGCCGGCCCGAACCGCGATCGCCAGGACACCGTCCTCCGCGCCCTTCCGCGCGGCACGCCGATGCGGACGTACGCCGACGACCAGGAGTCCTACGCGAGCAACGAGGTCGCGATCAACTGGAACGCGCCGCTGGTGTTCGTCCTCGCCGGGCTGGCGCCCTCGTCAGGGACCCCGCGCCCGAAGGG
>JBOGJQ010000231.1:0-5558 GCA_050745405.1 Thermoanaerobaculia bacterium
TGGCTACACGTCTTGGACGCTTTCGTCGTCCAGACCGCGGAGCGGTCCATGACGAATGTCTACACGTCTTGGACGCCGTTCGCGTCCGGACCCCGGAGCGGTCCATGACGAATGGCTACACGTCTTGGACGCCTTCGGCGTCCGGACCGCGGAGCGGTCCAAGACGCGTAGCCGGGGGTCGAAGACCCCCGGACGAGATCGGTCAATTTCGATTTGCACCCTGAAGGGATGCCGGACGCATCACGACCGGACGGCGGCGCGGGAGTGGACGATCGACTGCAGGACCTTGAGTCCGTGCGCGCCGCCGAGGATCGTCTCGCAGGCGCGTTCGGGGTGGGGCATCATGCCGAGGACGTTGCGGTCGCGGTTCACGATGCCGGCGATGTTGCGGCTCGAGCCGTTCGGGTTCGCCTCGCGCGTCGGCCGCCCTTCGGCATCGACGTAGCGGAAGACGACCTGACCGTTCCGCTCGAGCTCGTCGAGAGTCGCTTCGTCCGCGTAGAAGTTCCCCTCGCCGTGCGCGATCGGCGCCTGGATCAGCTCTCCTTCTTCGAGCAGAGACGTGAACGGCGTGTCGGTGTTCTCGACGCGGAGCTGAACGTCGCGGCAGACGAAGCGGAGGTGTTCGTTCCGCATGAGCGCGCCGGGCAAAAGCCCGACCTCGGTCAGCACCTGAAAGCCGTTGCAGATGCCCAGAACGAGGCCGCCTGCATCAGCGTGACGCCGGATCGCGTCCATGACCGGAGCGAATTTCGCGATTGCGCCGGCGCGGAGATAATCGCCGTACGAGAACCCGCCCGGGATGACGACGCAGTCGGCGCCGCGCAGATCGGTCTCTTTGTGCCAGACGACTTCGCACTCCGCGCCGAGGACGTCGCGGATGGCGTGGATCGCGTCGTGATCGCAGTTCGATCCGGGAAGGACGACGACGGCGAATTTCATTTCTGTCTCCCGGCGCTCTTCGGCGACGGCGGCTCGTAGAGGGTGAGCGACCCGTCGGCTCCGGTCACGGCGAGGGCGCCGCCTTCATGATACGCCAGCGCGAGCGCGTCGACTCCGTAGACCGAGGCGGTGCGGATCCTGCGCGGCGCGGCGAGCGTGCTTCCGGAGATCGAGCACCGCCGCTCGGCGAACCAGACCAGATCGCCCGCCGGCGCGACGGCGGCGATCTGCGCGCCGGCGTTCTCCGGAAGGCAGATTCGTTCCGAGCTGACGAGGTCCGCGGCCCCGATGCTGACGTGGACGCCGCGCGCGTCCTTGCGCATGCCGCGGCTCGCCGGCGGCGCCACCGATTTCTCCGCGAGCCAGTCGCTCGCGAGGACGAGAAGCGCCTGGTCGTCCGCGGCGAACACCGCCGCCTCGATCCGGCGGTCGGTCTGCAGCGGATCGGTCCGGATCTCCTCGAGCGTCGCGAGATCGACGAACGAGACCATCGTCGCGCGTCCGTTGCCGACCTCCTGCGATCCGACGATCGCGAGAAGGGAGCCGTCGCTCGACACGGCGATCGCCGTCGGATCGAGCGCCTGGAACGTCCGGAGCTCGCGGTCCCCTCCCGCGTCGCGCACGTGCACCGATCTGCCGAGAATGAAGACGTACCGCCCCTTCGGATCGGGAAGAACGTCGCGAATGACTTCGCCCTCGAGGCCGATCTCGCGCAGGATGGCGAGCTCGGGGAGGGAAAGGATCGAGACGCTCTCGTCGGTCCCCTGCGCGATGAGGAGCCGCTCGTTCGCGCGATCGACGCGCATCGAGACGAAGTCCTTCGTCGAGGCGATCTCCTCCCGGTCGAGGACGACTTCGCGAACGATCGCCCCCTTCACCGGATCGACCGCGACGACCGACTGCGGCTCGCGCAGGCCGACGTAGAGAAGACCGTTCCACGAGGCGACGCCGTACGGGCCGCCGCTGAGAGTCCAGCGCGCGACGACGCGGCGGTCGCGGGTGGGGGAGGGGGTGATCTCGGCGGCGCCGGCGAGGAACGGAACGGCCACCAGGAGCGCGAGGGCGGCGAGCTCAGTCGTGAAGCTCGAACGAGAAGTCCTCGACCACCGGATTCGCGAGCAGGCGCTCGCACATCCGGCGGACTTCCTGTTCGAGAGTTTTCCGGTCATTCGCTCCATCGCTCAGTGTGATCCGAAACACTTTGCCGACGCGCACGTCTTCCACGCCGGAAAAGCCGAGCGCGGCGAGCGAATGCTGGATCGCCTTCCCCTGCGGATCGAGAACTCCGGGCTTGAGCTCGACGGTGACGGTGGCCTTCACGACGACTCCTTGCATCAGAAGAGAGCGAGCTGCGCCGGGCGGAAGCTCCGGACGGGGGGCGGGATCGCGCCGCGGTTCGCCACGAAGGGTGCGATCGGCCGCCGCTGCTCGGCGATCCGCAGCTCGATTCGCGCACCGACCTCGGCCAGCATGGCGCGCGCCATCGGCTCGACGATCGCCGGATGATTGTTCTTCTCGGATAAATGAATGAGGCAGAGCGAGCGCGTCGCCGGCCCGATCATCTTCCGGATCGCGACCATCGCGTCGTCGTTCGACAGATGACCGTGGTTCGAGAGGATCCGGCGCTTGAGAGACCATGGGTACGTTCCCGTCCGCAGCATGTCGAGGTCGTGGTTCGCCTCGAAGAGGAGGACCTCGCAGTCGCGGAGGTGGCCGACGACGGCCGGGTCGGCGTAGCCGAGATCGCTGGCGATGCCGGCGCGCGTGCCGTCGCGCGCCTCGAGGACGAAGCAGGCGGAGTCGGCGGCATCGTGAATCGTGCGGCGCGGATGGACGAGGACCTCGCCGATGCGGAACGCGCGGTCGTTCGCGAAGGGGACGACGGGCGCCTCGTCCGGATCGATCCGCGTCGCGCCGAGCGTCCCCTCGGTCAGAAAGATGCGGACGCCGAACTTTCTCGCGATTTTTTCGGCCCCGTGGACGTGGTCCGAGTGCTCGTGCGTGATGAGGATCGCGTCGAGCTGTTCGATCGAGCGGCCGATCGCGGCCAGGCGCTTCGCGGTCTCGCGCGGCCCGAAGCCGGCGTCGACGAGGAGCCGCGTGCCGTCGCTCTCGTAATAGGTACAGTTCCCGCCGCTTCCGGATCCGAGAGGGACGATGAGCATCGCGTCACCACGATAGCGGGTTTGGTCGCTCGTCGCCAGTCACTGGTCGTACTTCGTTGCCCGGTCTCCGGTCTCCGTTGTCCCTCGTCGTTTACGAGCGTCGTCATCCTGAGGAGCGAAGCGACACTTCGTCGCTGCCGCTCCTCAGTGCAGGCTCCGGATCTCCTCAGCCGCGACTCCGACTCGCGGCACCGTCGTGAATTGAGACCCGGCTGAGGAGATCCTTCGCTTCACACCCGCCCACGCCTCCACGCTCAGGATGACGACGCTTGTGGGATGCCGAGCGACGGACGACGAGCGACGGACGACGAGCGACGAGGGATCTACCAGCTACCAGCTACTAGCTACGAGCTACCGTTCGTGATATCTCCGCCCGGGGCGAGGGTTGGCCATGGAACGATTCATCGTCGAGGGAGGGCGGCGTCTCGAGGGGACGATCCGGCCGGGCGGAAACAAGAACGCGGCGCTGCCGATGCTCGCCGCGTGTCTTCTCACGGACGAACCCGTGACGCTGCGGAACGTCCCGGCGATCCGCGACGTCGAGAACATGCTCAAGCTCCTCGAGCGGATCGGCGCGACGGTCGAGCGGCTCGAGAAGAACGTCGTGCGCCTCCACGCGAAGGGGAAGTGCGAGACGACGCCCGACCCGGAGCTGTCGCGCCACATCCGCGCCTCCCTTCTGTTCGCCGGCCCCCTGCTCGCGCGCTGCGGCGCCGCCTCGATCACGCGCCCCGGCGGCGACGCGATCGGGCGCCGCCGCATCGACACGCATCTCATGGCTCTCGAGGCGCTCGGCGCGCAGATCGAAGTCTCCGCGTACGAGTACCGCATGAGCGCGCAGCACCTCGTCGGCAGGCCGATGTTTCTCGACGAGGCGTCCGTCACGGCGACCGAGAACGCGGTGATGGCGGCTTCGCTCTCCGAGGGCACCACGACGATCTACAACGCGGCGGCCGAGCCGCACGTGCAGGACCTCTGTCTCCTGCTCAACGCGATGGGCGCGCGGATCGAGGGCATCGCGACGAACCAGCTCCGCATCTACGGCGTCGATCAGCTCCATGGCGTCGACTATCGCGTCCCGAGCGACCACATCGAGGTCGGCTCCTACATCGGCCTCGCCGCGATCACGCGCGGCGAGGTCGTCATCGAGGACGCCGTCCCCGAGCACATGTACATGTCGAGCCTCATGTTCGCGAAGCTCGGCGTCGAGGTCGGGATCGAAGGGAAGAACATCCGCGTCCGGCACGACCAGGAGCTGAAGATCCGCTACGAGGTCGGCGGCGCGGTCCCGAAGATCGACGACGGTCCGTGGCCGCTGTTCCCCGCCGATCTCCTCTCGATCATGATCGTCGTCGCGACGCAGGCCGAGGGGACCTGCATGATCTTCGAGAAGATGTTCGAGTCGCGCCTCTTCTTCACGGACAAACTGATCGGGATGGGAGCGCGGATCATCCTCTGCGACCCGCACCGCGCGATCGTCGTCGGCGGCAATCGCCTCTTCGGCGCCGACATCTCGAGCCCCGACATCCGCGCCGGCATGGCCCTGCTTCTCGCCGCACTGTGTGCGAAAGGGACGAGCGTGATCCACAATATCCATCAGATCGACCGCGGGTACGAGCGCGTGGAGGAGCGTCTCAACGCTCTCGGTGCCCGGATCACGCGGGAGGAGGATCGCTAGTCGAGTGACGACTCACCCCGAAATGACGAGCGGAACGGCGACGGCCGCCTCGGGTCGCGCGCGCGCCCCGTTCGTTCTCGGCGCGCCCGAGGGGTGGCCGCGGGTCATGGGGATCGTCAACGTCACCCCCGACTCGTTCTCCGACGGCGGGATCCTGTTCGACGCGGACCGCGCGGCCGAGGCGGCGCTGCGGATGGAGGAGGCGGGGGCGGACCTCGTCGACATCGGCGGCGAATCGACGCGGCCCGGATCGGATCCGGTCGACGTCGACGAGGAGCTCCGGCGCGTCATGCCCGTCATCGGGAAGATCCGCGCGCGGAGCGGCGTGGCGATCTCGATCGACACGCGCCGCGCGGCCGTCGCGCGCGCCGCGCTCGCGGCGGGGGCGGGGATGGTCAACGACGTGAGCGCCCTGCGTCACGATCCCGAGATGGCCGGCGTGGTTCGCGAGGCCGGCGTTCCGGTCGTCCTCATGCACATGCGGGGCGAGCCGAAGACGATGCAGCAGGAGATCCGGTTCGATCGCGTCGTGGGCGAGGTCCGGGCCGAGCTCGAGGAACGTCACGCGGCGGCGCTCGCGGCCGGGATCGACCGCGCGCAGGTCCTGATCGACCCCGGCATCGGCTTCGGCAAGACGTTCGACCACAACCTCGAGCTCCTCGCGCACCTCGAGGCGTTCACCGACATCGCGCCGGTCGTCGTCGGCGCCTCGCGCAAGGCATTCATCGGACACCTGACCGGGAAGCCGGCCGGGCCCGGGCGCGCGGCGGGGT